>JABHDF010000026.1 GCA_018673175.1 Rhodobiaceae bacterium
AATGAAATGCGCCGTAAGCAGGACCAAGCAGAAGCGGCGAAACGCCGCGAGAACGAGGAGTAAAGCGTGGCTGGTACAAGTAACGCACAAGGTGGCGCTGGCATCGATCCGATGCACCAGTTTGAAGTGCACCCCATTATCGAGCTTCCAACCGGGGCCGGTATTGATACCTCCTTCACCAATGCCTCGCTTTGGATGGTATTGGCGATCGGTCTTTCTAGTTTGTTTTTAATTGCTGCTTCGCGCCGCACGTCCATCGTGCCGGGCCGCCTGCAGCTGATGGGTGAGATGTCTTACAGCTTCGTCGCCAATATGGTGAAAGAAAACGTGGGCACGGAAGGTATGAAATACTTCCCGTTCATTTTCTCTCTCTTTATCTTCATCTTATTCTGCAACATGCTCGGCATGCTGCCATATAGCTTTACCGTGACCAGTCACCTGATTGTGACCTTCGCGCTGGCTGCCACGGTGTTCCTTTTGGTTACTTTGGTGGGGTTTGCGCGCCACGGCGTCGGCTTTTTGAAACTGTTTGTGCCATCTGGCATTCCGGTTGTTTTGCTGCCGCTTTTGGTAGTGATTGAAGTTATTTCTTATCTGACACGCCCCGTGAGCCTGTCGGTTCGTTTGTTCGGCAATATGATGGCCGGCCATACGATGCTTAAAATTTTTGGTGGCTTTGTGGTTGGCTTGAGTTCGGCTGGCCTCATTCCGTTGGCGATTGCTCCGTTTGCCTTAATGGTGGCGTTTACCGGTTTGGAACTTTTGATCGCTGGGCTGCAAGCCTATGTGTTCACCATTCTAACTTGTATCTATCTCAACGAAGCCATTCATATGGACCACTAATTAGAACCTTTACGACTAAATTAACCACCTAACTACGCCTACGGGCAAAATGGAGACTAAGACCATGGAAGCAGAAGCAGCAAAATATATTGGCGCAGGTATCGCATGTATCGCTCTAGCCGGAGCGGGTATCTCAATCGGTACGATTTTTGGTAACTATTTGGCAGGCGCTCTGCGCAATCCAAGTGCAGCCCAAGGTCAGTTCCCGAACCTCCTGCTCGGCTTTGCCCTTGCAGAAGCCACAGGCCTATTTGGTCTGATTATCGCTCTTATCTTGCTGTTTGTTGTCTAATCAACAAACCTCAAGGTTGAACGTTAAGTAACTTAAAAGTTCTAGGAGACCGCCAATGCCACAGCTTGATCCAAGCAGTTTTGGCTCCCAGCTATTTTGGCTGGCGATTTGTTTTGTCACGCTTTATCTGGTGATGGCCGTATTCGTACTGCCACGCATTACCGGAACTTTGGCGGCGCGAGCTGACCAAATGGAAGGCGATTTGGCGGAAGCTGAAGCCTTGCGCGATAAAGCAGAAGCGGCTCTTGCAGCTTATGAAGATGCTCTAGCCCAGGCGCGCACCCGCGCGCTGGGGCTGGCGCAAGACATGCGGGCGGACGTGCAAGCCGAGACCGAGCGTCAAAAAGGCGAGCTGGATGCCAGCCTCGCGGAAGCGGCGAAAGCGGCAGATGTTCGCCTCGAAGAGGCTCGCACCAAAGCTATGGAAGGCTTGCAAAACGCCGCCCAAGATATCGTGGCAGACGTGATGTCTGCGGTTGGTGTCGAACAGGCGGACGAAAAAGCGGTCGCCAAAGCGGTGACGCAATCTTTTGCCTCGGCCTCTGATACAGTTAAAGCAGGATAAGTCTTATGTTTGATGAAAGCTTTTTTGTCGCGCTCGCGTTTTTTACCGTTATCGGGGCCTTTGTCTATTTTGGCCTGCCGAAAAAACTGATGCAATCTTTGGACGAGAAATCGACCGAAATTGCCGATGAACTAGAGCACGCTCGCACGTTGCGCGGCGAAGCTGAAAAAGTTCTGGCTGACTATGAAGCCCAGCGCAAGCAGGCTGAAAAGCAGGCCGAAGAAATTATCGCACAAGCCAAACTATCGGCAGAGCGCACGGCCAGCGAAGCGCGCGAAGCCATGCAAAGCGCCATGGAGCGGCGCACAGCGCAAGCCGAAAGCAAAATCAAGCGGGCGGAAGAGCTGTTGCAAAAAGAAGTACGCAGCGCAATTGCCAGCTTGGCAGTGGATGCGGCGTCTAACTTGGTGGCTTCGGGTCTGAGTGCCGCGGCGGCGAAAAAGCTGGTCGATGAAAACATCTCCGAGCTAGGCTCTCGCCTCAACTAATTTTCTATTTTATTTTACGCTAGACGCCACGCTTGCGCGCACTTTGTCTTGGGCGTGATAGCGCGGCCAACTTTCGGCGGCCAAGATGCGTTGGCTAATCGGCTCTTGTTTTAGCCGATCGCGATAGATCCATAGATTGCTCATTACTTTTTGAACATAGTCTCGGGTTTCGGGTGCCGGCAGACTTTCGATGAACAAGAGCGGGTCGGTAACGCCTTTCAGCTCGCGGCGCCAGCGGCGAACATTGCCGGGCCCCCCATTATAGGCGGCCAGCGCCAAGATAAGACTTTTATCAAAATAACGATCGCTCAACAGCATACTCAAATACCGATTGCCAATCTCAAGGTTTAAGTCGGCATCGAGCAATTGGTCGCGCCCTGAGCGGCGATACAGGCTGCGGTCTCCGGTCACAAAGGCGGCGGTGCCAGGCATGATTTGCATCAGCCCGCGCGCGCCCGCACGAGATTTGGCGCGCGCCTTAAACCGGCTTTCTTGGCGCACCAAAGCATGCACAAGGGCGGCGTCCACCGTTTTCATATCCTGTTTGGTGTTGGGTTTGGAGACGGGCACAATATCGACCACAGGATAGCTGCTTTCATATAAAGGCAGCGGAAGACCGTTCGAAATACGTCCCCCCAGACGCGATGCCAAAGCCAATTGTACAGCAGGATATTGATTGTCGCGCGCATAAGACAACAGCGCGCGCGCATCTATTTCGCTCACTCTTTCTTGTAAATATAACAGTTCCAGCTCGGCCAATTCTTCTTGCTTCGCGTCGCGCAAAGCGCGTGCGCGGCGTAAGGCTGGATGGGAGGCAAACAGGTTGCCAGTGTTTTGGTCGGCGCGGCGCCAGTCGATAATCAACCCATTGCGCATATGTTGCATGGCCAGAAGGGCATAGAAATTAGGGCCACTTCGCGCGGCCGAGCGCAAATGCAATTCGGCCTCTTGTATTTTTCCCTTATCGCGCAAGCCCCGTGCCGTCCAATAAGACGCCTGCGCCCGCAGTTTCGGGCTGGCGGTTCGGTTCAGGGCTAGTTTTTCAAAATGGTGAATGGCCAGATCTAATTTTCCCAAACGATAGGCGGCCAGGCCTACGTGCCAATCCGACATCTGGACATATTGGCGCGAGCGCGTGGCCTCCAATGCCAACTCCAAGGCTTGGGGTACTTTGCCCTCTATGTAATAGGAGCGCGCGATGAGAGATTTTAAAAAATCTGTTTCAGCCGATTTCAGCCGAACATCTTGCGTTGTTTGCTTGATATATTTCAGCGCTTGGGAAGGGCGCTCTCGGCGCACCATGGAGCTGACTTCATTTTTAATCCGTCGGGCTGTGCGCGTGCGAAACAGGCTTTGGCCGCTGCTTAATTTCTCGTTGAAATAAACTCGAGAGGGTGGGCGCTTGGGCATAGAGACGCCGCGCGGTTTGCGCTTTTGCGCCAATTTATAAACCTGCCAGGCGCCGGGTTGGTCGGCATAGTTTTTCAACCAATCGCGCAATTCCGTCCAGCGCGCCCGATAGGCGGTTGGGTGCATATAGCGCTGAAACAAGACATGGCCCATGAGGGTTGGTTTTTCCAATTGATTGATCAAACGATCGGCGCGCCGCCAGTTGGCGTTCTGCTGCAGCTCAAAAATATTTTGATATAAAACCGTATCGGGCAGCTTGGTCGCGGTTGCAAAAGCAGGCCGAGCCGGCGGCGCAGGTTTGGCCGCCGCGGGCACGCTCATGCCAATCCCTATACCCATAACGAGCCAGACAGACAAAATGGCGCGTCTGGCGCGAGGCGCTATTTTTACGATCGGTCTCAAGCGTTCACCAATTTGGCTTTCAGCGCGCATAAATCTGCCCAAACATCGGCTTTGGTTTCTGGCCGACGCACCAGATAGGCGGGGTGCAGCATCGGCAAGGCTTTTAGCTTCAAGGTTTCTGGCTGATAGGTCTGCCATTGGCCGCGAAGTTTGGTGATACCAACTTGGGTGCCGAGTAGCGTTTTGCTGGATATATTGCCAGCCAGCAACAAAATTTCAGGCTGTGCCAATTCAATGTGACGCTCCACGAAAGGCTGGCACATCGCAATCTCATCGACCGAGGGCGACCGATTTCCCGGCGGACGCCAAGGCACGATATTGGTGAGGTAAACGTTCTCGTCGCGGCTGAGGCCAATGGAAGCCAGCATTTTATCGAGCATTTGCCCCGCCGGCCCCACAAAGGGTCTGCCTTCCAGGTCTTCTTCTTTGCCCGGCGCTTCGCCGATGAGCATAACTTTGGAGCCGAGCGAGCCATCTTGAAACACGCAGTTTTTTGCGGTGGATTTTAGCCCGCAAAGTTCGAAACTTTGTATCGCCTGGTGCAATTGTTCGAGCGTATCGGCGCCAGCCGCGGCTTTTTTGGCCATGGCGATGGCGTCTTTTATTTCGTTGCCGCCTGCATTTGGGGTCGCCGGTTTGGCAATCGGCATCGCGGGCTTCACAAGAGACGCGGGCGCCAAAGAGGCTTGGCGCGCGTCTTGCATTTCTGCAAGTCCGGGGGCGCTGGTGGATGGCGTGTGAGCTGGCGTCTCGCGGATGGCGGCGGGCGCAATTTCTGGCGAAGCAACCGAGCCTTGCTGATAATAGGGCACGGGCGTTTGAGCCAACACATCGGTGCAGCCTGCGTCTAGGTGCTGGCGCAGCAAGTCGATAATCTGATGTTGGGTCAAACCGGTCATTGTCTGGCCGCCACTCCTCATGATTTAAGTGTCCTCAAGATAAGCTGCTTCGTTTCCTTTGGCTTAACTAAATATGCTTTTTTTGCTTGATAGACCGCTCTCGCCACCAACAATGACATAGGGTCGCATGGGCTGTCGTTTGGCTTGGGTGTGCGGCTGCGAAAGCCTATAATTAGCCCAAGGGCGCAGGCTCTCCTCGGGGGGTCGGCGCAATAAATTTTGTCACAACGGTGACGCAAGGCGGTTTTTCTGCTATAGAAAACTCCAAATTAGCGACAGTTATTTAACGGAGCATAAAATGAGTGAATTGCCAGTAAATCAGGTCAACACGCGCCAAGGCTGGGCTTTGGCCCCCGAAGAACGCGAAGGCATGGAATATGATGTGGTGATTGTTGGGGGCGGCCCTGCGGGTCTGTCGGCGGCGATTCGCTTGAAACAAATGGCGGCCGAAAAAGGCGAAGAAGTCTCGGTTTGTGTTCTCGAGAAGGGCTCCGAAATTGGCGCTCATATTCTCTCGGGTGCGGTTATTGATCCGGTCGGCATCGAGCGTTTGTTCCCCGATTGGAAAGCCATGGGCGCGCCGCTGGAAACAGAAGTGACGAGCGAACGTTTCTTGGTTCTGGGCCCTGCGGGATCTTTCCCGCTGCCAAACTTCATGCTGCCGCCTTTGATGAAAAACCACGGCAATTATATCGCCAGTCTTGGCAATGTTGCGCGTTGGTTGGCCGAACAAGCCGAGGGCATGGGCGTCGAAATTTACCCAGGCTTTGCGGCGGCTGAATTGCTATTGGACGAAAATGGCGCGGTTCGCGGTGTGGCCACGGGCGACATGGGCGTTTCTAAAGAAGGCACCAAAAAAGACGGGTGGATGCCGGGCATGGAATTGCTGGCGAAATATACCTTGCTGGGAGAAGGCGTGCGTGGCTCGCTTTCCAAAGCGGCCATTGCGCAATATGAGCTGGATAAAGATAGCGACTACCAAAAATTTGGTCTCGGCATTAAAGAGCTATGGCAAATCGACCCTGCGCAACACAAGCCAGGCTATGTGCAGCACACATTTGGCTGGCCGCTAGATAATAAAACCGGCGGCGGCTCGTGGATGTATCACTTTGGCGATGGCCTCGTTTCCATCGGTTTTGTGACCCATTTGAATTATCAAAATCCGCATTTGTCGCCCTATGACGAATTTCAGCGTTTCAAAATGCACCCAACCATCAAGCCTGTTTTGCAAGGCGGCAAGCGCATCTCTTATGGCGCGCGCGCGATTACCGAAGGCGGCTATCAGTCGGTGCCTAAATTGGCTTTCCCGGGTGGTGCGCTTATTGGTTGCTCGGCTGGTTTTGTTAATCTGCCGCGTATTAAAGGCAGCCATAACGCTATGGAAACCGGAATTATGGCCGCCGAAGCTGCTTTTGACGCGGTCACCTCGGGCCGCTCGCATGATGAGCTAGAAGCCTATCAAAGCGCCTATGACGGCTCGCGCGTTGCCAAAGAACTGTCGATGGTGCGCAATGTGAAGCCGCTGCTGACAAAATTTGGCACGGTTTTGGGCACGATGTTGGGTGGTGTAGAAATGTGGATGCGGACTTTGGGCATCGGCTTGCCGTTCACCATGCACCACACAAAGGCCGACCACGCGAGCTTGAAAAAAGCCTCTGAGTGCAAGCCCATTGATTATCCAAAATATGACAATGAAGTGGCTTTCGACAAATTGTCGTCAGTGTTCTTGTCGGCAACCAACCATGAGGAAGACCAGCCCGCTCACTTGACGCTGAAAGATGCGTCGGTGCCGATTGAGGTAAACTTGCGCGATTATGATGAGCCCGCGCAACGCTATTGCCCGGCCGGTGTTTATGAGATTGTAGCGGAAGAAAATGGGGACAACCCGCGTTTGCAAATCAATGCGCAAAACTGCGTGCATTGCAAAACCTGTGACATTAAATGCCCAAGTCAGAACATTAATTGGGTGGTGCCAGAAGGCGCAGGCGGGCCAAACTACCCGAACATGTAAGGTCTCGAGGTCGCTTTTCTAGCGCCTTGAGTTGCGCGGGTGACTTGTTACACTGGTAAGCAATCAAACGCGCATGAAGGTGTGAGCTCTATGAATTGGCGGCAAGGATTATTAATCGGATTGGCTGGCGTCAGCGCGCTGGTGGCCTCGGGTGTCGTGTATATTTCGCAACGCGTGGATGCCTACATCGTTGAGCAAGGCGCCTCGGGTGCCTATCTCGCGGCTCGTCAAGCGACGTTATCTAAAGATTCTGAAGCCGCAGGCGACTATTGGTCGATGGCTTTATTGGCCCGTCCAAAGGACCAAAATCTGTTGAGCGCCGCTTTGCAGGCGCAAATTCTAGCTGGCCAAGTCGAGGCGGGTGTTACCTCCGCGCAACGCATTATTGCGGATAAGCAAGAGCATCGCCAAGCCCGGCTTTTATTGGCTATTGATGCCTTCAAGCAAAAAAATTATGCCGCCGCCCAGAGCCATCTGAGTGCGATGGAAAAAGGCCCTTTCGCGGAAATGCTCAACCCGAATATCCGGTTGTGGATTAGCGTTGCGCAAAAGGATCAGGCTGCACGCGATCGTGCCATTCAACAATTAGGGCGCGGCAGTGTGTTTGCTTCTGTGCCGCTGTCGCATTCGGCGCGGGTGTTGGAGCTGGCAGGCGAGCCAGACAAAGCCGAGCGCTATTATCAAGACGGCGTGCGGGCCGGCGGGGCGCGCTATTTATTCTTCACGCTATCTTATGGCGAATTTTTACACCGACGCGGCGAGCTGCGCCGAGCCCGCAAACTCTATGCGTTTTATGCCTCGCAGAATTTAGACAATGCTTATCTCAAAGCCGCGCAAGCCCGCCTTGATGTTGATCAGCCCGCGCCGCTCGAGGCCAGTCCGCAAGCCGGTTTGGCGAGTGCTTTTGGTGCCATTGCAGAGGCTATGGCGACGGAGCAGAGGATGGAATTGGCGCTCGGGTTTTATCGTATGGCCCAGCATTTAGAGCCTGAAAATGATCGCATCTCCTTCGCCATCGCCAGCCTGATGGGGCAGCGCGAGCGCTTTGTGCGGGCGGCCGAAGAATTTGCCGCCATTGCTGCAGACGCGCCATCTTATGCGGATGCGCAAATTCAGCGGGCGCAAATGTTGTTTCAAGCCGGCGCCAGCGAGGCGGCAATTGCGGTCTTATCGGCGCAAGCCAGAGCGATTCCCGACAATCGGGATATCTTAATTTCTCTGGGCGACCTGTATCGCTCCGAGCAACGCTTTGCAGAGGCCGAGACGGCTTACGACAAAGCGATTGAAATGGGTACGGAAATAGCGCAAGGGCCCAACCCGCGCGATTGGTTTTTATATTTCGCACGCGGCATGATGCGCGAGCGGCTGGGCAGTTGGGATATGGCAGAGTTGGATTTGCAGACCGCACGTAAACTGTCTGGCGACGAACCCAATGTCTTAAATTATCTCGGCTATAGCTGGATCAACCAAGGTATCTACCTCGATGAAGGGCTGAAAATTATTCGCGAAGCGGTCAAAAAAGAGCCGAAAAACGGGGCCTTCGTGGATAGTTTGGGCTGGGCCCATTATCGCTTAGGAAATTACAAACAAGCGCTGATTTTGCTGGAACGAGCCTCGAAAATCGAGAGCGGCGATCCGGTCGTCACCGATCATTTGGGCGATGCGCTATGGCGCGTTGGGCGGCAAGTGGAAGCTCGCTATCAATGGCGCAAGGCGCTGGCGTTTGAACCGACCCTGGAAGACCGCGCCAAAATTGAAGATAAATTGTTAACCGGCCTCGGCCCCGCCGAGAAGAAAAAACCCAAAGCTCATATGCCGCGCGGCGGCACGGCCATCTAGGGCCCATTTCTTATGCCCAACTCGACGCTCATCTTGTCAGCACCGGCTAAGGTAAATTTGAGCTTGCGGGTGCGCGCCAAGACCGGCGACGGCTATCATGCTCTTGAGAGCCTCGTGGGCTTTGCCGACATTGGCGACAGGCTGCATTTGGCGGCCTCAAAGGCCCCATCGACAGTGGAAGTCAGCGGCGAATTTTCTGGCGCCCTAACGGGGATGGCTCCACAAGATAATTTAATCTTGCGCGCCATTGCAGCCCTAGAGCAAGCCAGGGGTCAGGCGTTTAACACGCATGTGGTGTTGGAAAAAAACCTCCCCGTTGCCGCGGGTTTGGGGGGCGGTTCGGCCGATGCAGCCGCCGCTTTGCGCGGCGTCATGCAGCTGTATGGGGTGCCAAGAAAAGCGCCAGAATTGGCAGAAATGGCGCTCAGCCTTGGCGCTGATGTGCCGGTCTGTTTGGCTTCGGCCCCCGCATGGATGACCGGCATAGGCGAGCGACTGACCGCCTTACCTGATTTCCCTGCCGCGGATATTATTTTGGTGAACCCGCGTGTAAGGATGCCAACCGCCGAGGTGTTTGCCGCCTTACAAGCACCGCAAGATGGCCAATCGGCCCAACCCATTCCCGATGGGTGGTCGGATTTAGCGGCTCTTTGTGACTTTCTTTTGGCCCAAGGCAATGACCTGCAAAATGGCGCCATCTCGCTGGCGCCCGTGATTGCAGATTGCGTGTCGGCTTTGCATCATGCGGGCGCAAAGTTTGCGGCGATGAGTGGTTCGGGGGCGAGCTGTTTTGCCTTATGCGAAGCTGGCCAAGGCGCGCATGTTGGCGCGGCCTATCGGGCACAGCGGGGCCAAGACTGGGTTCAGGTAGGTCGATTAATAGGCGCGGGCGATACAAAAATCGACGAGGCGTAACAAGACGGCGCGCGTTTCGCTGTCTGGGAATAGGCTCAAGGCGTCCTTGGCTTTCTCACCATAATGGGTGGCGCGAGCCACGGTGTCCGCCAAAGCGTGGGTTTCTGACATATGTTGGACGGCTTGCGCGAAGCGCGCCTCATGGTCTATCTCGGAGGGCTCTGCCATAACGGTTTCCCAAAAGACACGCGCACTCGCGTCGCCGCGGTGGTAGGCCAGAATAACGGGCAAGGTCATTTTGCCTTCCCGGAAATCCTCGCCCGTATTTTTACCCAAAACTTGCTCGATGCTGCCGTAGTCTAGCGCGTCGTCAATCAGCTGAAAGGCGATGCCGAGGTTTCGGCCATAGGACGTCAGCGCTTGCATTTGCGCCGGGGAGGCGTCGGATATTTCGCCGCCTACTTCGGCCGCGGCCGAAAACAGCGCGGCGGTTTTGGCGTCGATAATTTGTAAATATTGATCTTCACTAATCTGCGCGTTGTTCATGGCGGCGAGTTGCATAACTTCGCCCTCGGCAATGACCGCGGCGGCATGAGAGAGAATGTCGAGCGCAGGCAAGCTTTCCGCCGCGACCATCATGCGAAAGGCTTGGCCGAGCAAAAAGTCGCCAACCAATACGCTGGCCGAATTTCCCCATAGCTTGCGCGCCGTCGGTTTGCCGCGTCGCATATCACTATCGTCAACCACATCATCATGCAGCAAAGTGGCCGTGTGCATATATTCGACAGCTGCCGCCATGGTGATGTGATGGTGGCCCTCATAGCCCGAAAGTCGGGCGGCAGAGAGGGTTAAAAGCGGGCGCAAGCGTTTGCCGCCGGCGCCGATTAAATGCTCAGAAATGGCAGGAATGAGGTCGGCAGCCGACTGCATATGTTTGGAAATCCCGCTTTCCACACCCAATAAGTCGTCGGCAAAGAGCGCTTGCAAGTCGGCCAAAGCATTGTCGGTCGAGCGCGCGGTCTCGCTAAAATTTATAATTTCTGCCATAATTAGCTCCTCGGCGCGATTATCCGCCTATTGGTGGCAAGGTCAAGAACCCAGTGTAAGCAAAATGGGGCGAGTGAAAACTGAGGCATAGCGATGCACCCACAAGACGACAACCAAGCAAAATATAGCCAAGACGGGTTTCTGGGCGAAAAATTGCGTGTGCGCCAGCCCCTCGATGGGTTTCGCTCGGGCCATGATGCGGTGTTATTGGCCGCCGCCAGCGCCCCACCCGAGGGCGGGCATATTGTGGAGCTGGGCAGTGGCTCGGGGGTTGCGTCTTTATGTTTTGCGGCACGGCGCACGGATGCGCAAATCACCGGCCTAGAAATTGATCCCAAAATGCTGGCACTGGCGCAAAATAACGCCGAGGCCAATGATTTGGGCGCCCGCGTTCACTTCAAGCTCGCCGACCTTAATGGGCCGTTCAACGATATGCATTTGGTGGCCAATAGTTATGACGAAGTCATCGCCAATCCACCGTTTTATAAATTGGGCAATGTGCCCGAGCTAGAGACCGACGTTAAAGCGCGGGCGCTCATCGGCACGGAAGGCACATTGGATACATGGGTAAAATGCGCCGCCGCTTTGGCCAAGGCGCGCGGTCACGTCACTTTTATTCACCGCGCCGATGCTTTGGCGCAGCTTCTCACGGTGATGCAAAAACGACTTGGCGACTTGCATGTACTGCCGGTTTTGCCCAAGCCCAATAAAGCGGCAACGCGGGTTTTAATTCGCGGACGACGCGATGCGCGCGCGCCAGTAACTCTTTTGCCGCCTTTGGTGCTGCAAAATAGCGATGGCGAACCCAGCCAAGCCGCAGAAAGCGTCTTGCGACATGGCGCAGCCCTTGCTTTTGGCGAGGCTGGCAGGTAATTATCCTGTCATGCCTTTGTTTCGCGAAACGGAAAAAACCACATGAGTGTCCCCAGTCAAGGTAAAGCGCCAAGCTTTCAAGATCTCATCTTAAACCTACAACGCTATTGGGCAGACCAAGGCTGTGTGGTGTTGCAGCCCTATGATATGGAAATGGGGGCGGGTACGTTTCACCCCGCCACGGTTTTGCGCGCGCTGGGCCCTGAGCCTTGGAAGGCTGCTTATGTGCAGCCCTCGCGCCGCCCCACGGATGGCCGCTATGGCGAAAACCCCAATCGGTTTCAGCACTATTATCAGTTTCAAGTGGTGCTCAAACCATCGCCAGATAATCTTCAAGAGCTGTATTTAGAAAGCCTGAAAGTTTTGGGCATTGACCCAATGCAACACGACATTCGTTTCGTCGAAGATGATTGGGAAAGCCCAACGCTGGGCGCTTGGGGATTGGGCTGGGAGGTTTGGTGCGATGGCATGGAAATCTCGCAATTCACGTATTTTCAGCAAGTCGGCGGCATTGATTGCGAGCTGGTAACGGGCGAGCTGACCTATGGTTTGGAGCGTTTGGCGACCTATGTGCAGGGCATCGACAACGGCTTTGACCTAGATTTTAACGGCAATGGCGTCAGCTACGGCGACGTCTTTCATCGCTCTGAAGTCGAGTTCTCGCATTATAATTTCGAGGCCGCCAATACCGATGTTTTGCTACGCCATTTCGAAGACGCCGAAGCCGAATGTTTGCAATTGGTAGAAAAAGGCCTGTCCTTGCCCGCCTATGACCAATGCATGAAGGCGAGCCATAACTTCAATTTGCTGGATGCGCGCGGTGTTATTTCCGTGACCGAACGCCAAGCCTATATCGGCCGCGTGCGGGCGCTGGCGAAAGCGTGTGCCGAAGGCTATTTGGAAAATAAATTACAAGCCGAATTAGAATCCGAATTAAAACCCAAGTCAGGAGCTAGCCATGACTGATTTGCTATTGGAGCTTTATTCCGAAGAAATTCCCGCTGGCCTGCAAGCCAGTGCGGCGGCACAATTAGAGCGTCATCTGTTGGGCTTTTTGAAGAGTTTCGACGTGGTGCCAGCCCAAGTGAACGCCTATGCGGCGCCGCAACGTTTGGCGCTTTGCGTGCACGGCTTGCCAGTTAATTTGCCAGACCGCAAAGAAGAGAAAAAAGGCCCGCGCGTCGACGCGCCGGAAAAAGCCATTGAGGGTTTTTTGCGTGCCAATCAGCTCGACAGCGTCGAGGCTTTGCAAATACGCGACGATAAAAAAGGCGCTTTCTATGTGCTGGAAATCGACGAACCAGGCCGCCCGCTAGCCGAGGCTTTGGCTGGGTTTTTGCCAGATATGATCCGTGGATTTCAGTGGCCAAAATCTATGCGTTGGGGCGATGGCAGCCTGCGCTGGGTGCGCCCTTTGCGCGGCCTTCTATGTGTTCTAGATGGCGCTATTGTGCCGTTTGAAGTGGACGGTTTGAACAGTGGCAACACAACCTTCGGCCACCGTTTTATGGCGCCTGAAGCGATAACTCTTACGCACGCCAATGACTATTTGGGCAGCCTAGAGAAAGCCTTCGTGCTGGCCGATGCTCCGGTGCGCGAAGCTATGGTGATGGAAGGCGCGAGCCAATTGGCCGTATCTGTCGGCTGCACTTTGGTGGAAGATTTAGGCCTGATGCGCGAAACCGCAGGGTTGGTGGAATGGCCTGTGCCGCTTTTGGGTAGCATTGATGGCGAGTTCATGGATGTGCCAGAAGAGGTTTTGGTTTCGGTGATGCGCACGCACCAAAAATATTTCGCGCTTCGCACGCCAGAGGGAAACCTTGCCCCGTATTTTATCACCATCTCCAACATAGAGACGCCCGATAATGGCGCCGCCATCATCAACGGCAACCAACGCGTATTGCGCGCGCGCTTGTCGGATGGGCGTTTTTTCTGGGATCAAGACCGCAAAGAAACATTGCAAAGCCGTCTGCCGGCTCTGGAGAAAGTTACTTTCCAAGCCAAGCTTGGAACCGTCGCAGAGAAAGCCGAGCGGATTTCGAAATTAGCCGAAGCGCTGGCACCGGCGCTGAAGGCGGACGCCAAATTATCGGCGCAAGCGGGCCGGTTGGCGAAAGCTGATTTAACCTCGGGCATGGTGTATGAGTTTCCCGAGCTGCAAGGCATCATGGGCGGCTATTACGCGGCGCATGATGGTTTGGGCGAGGTCGTGGCCGCGGCCATTCGCAATCATTATTCCCCGCAAGGGCCCGATGATGCCATTCCCGAGACGGCTGAAGGGCGCGCTGTCGCGCTAGCCGATAAATTAGATATGCTGGCGGGTTTCTGGTCGATTGACGAAAAGCCGACCGGTTCGAAAGACCCTTATGCTTTGCGCCGGGCGGCTTTGGGCATCTTGCGTATTTTGCTGGAAACCAAAACGCGGCTGCCTTTGCGACCCATTTTTGAGACAGGCTTTTCGCTCTATGGGATGAAAGCCGAGGCGCAAGCCACGCACGCCACGGATTTGGTGAGCTTCATCGCCGACCGCTTGAAAGCGCATTTGCGCGACCAAGGTGTGCGCCACGATGTGGTGAGTGCAATTTTCGCGCTTGGCAGCGACGATGTTTTCGAAATCGTGCAACGCGCCCAAAGCCTGCAAAGCTTTTTGGCGCAAGAAGATGGCGCCAATTTACAAGCGGCGTTCAATCGCGCCAATGGGATTTGCCAGAAGGCCGACCACACGGCCATCCAGGTGGACGAGGCCTTATTGGTAGAGCCAGCCGAGCAGGCGCTCTCGCAAGCCATAGCGGGGCTGAATGATTTAGAGGTCGGTGACCTGGAGAGCTATGACGCTTATCTAGACGGCCTGGCCACCTTGCGCGCGCCCGTCGATGCTTTCTTCGAGGCGGTGATGGTCAATGACGACGATGCGAAAATCAGGCATAATCGATTATCGTTGCTGCAAGCTTTGGTGCATCTCATGCGTCAGGCCGCGGCCTTCGACGTGATTGAATAGGGGAGCCAGATGACAGCGCGCAAACTTGTATATGCATTTGCTGACGGGTTTGCCGATGGCCGTGCCGATATGAGCGCACAGCTCGGCGGCAAAGGCGCGAACCTGGCTGAGATGTGCCTCATGGGCCTGCCCGTGCCGCCCGGTTTCACGCTCACGACCGACGTTTGCACTCATTTTAACGCTCATGAACGCGCCTTTCCTGACGGCTTAAAGGCCCAAGTGGAAGCCGCGCTGGAGCGGTTGAGCCAAGATATCGGCATGGTATTTGGCGACACGAAAAACCCGCTTTTGGTCTCCGTGCGCTCGGGCAGTCGCGCCTCTATGCCGGGCATGATGGATACGGTTTTAAACCTTGGCCTCAATGATGAGACGGTCGAGAGCATGGCTGCTAAAACCGGAGATGCGCGCTTTGCTTGGGATAGCTATCGCCGTTTCCAACAAATGTATGGCGATGTGGTTATGGGTATCGACCATGATTATTTCGAAGATATTATCGACGATTATAAATTTGGAAATTCGCTGTCGCTGGATGCCGATTTGGGGGCCGATGACTGGCGCGATATTTGCACGCGCTTTGGCGAGATGATGGAACAAGAAGCGGGACACCCGTTTCCCCAAGATGCGCATGCCCAACTTTGGGGCGCCATCGGGGCGGTGTTCGATAGTTGGAACAATCGGCGCGCGCAGACCTACCGCAAGCTGCACGACATCCCCGATGATTGGGGTACGGCGGTGAATGTGCAATCCATGGTGTTTGGCAATTTGGGCCAAACCAGCGCGACGGGCGTCGCCTTTACGCGCAATCCCTCCACCGGAGCCAAAGAGCTTTACGGTGAATATCTCATCAACGCGCAAGGCGAGGACGTGGTGTCGGGCATTCACACCCCTTTGTATCTCACCAAAATCGCGCGCGAGGAAGCCGGCACGCCCGACCTCTCGCTGGAAGAGGCGCTGCCCAAAGCCTATGCCGATTTGGTGCATGTCTTTGCCCGCCTGGAGAGCCATTTTTGCGATATGCAAGATGTCGAGTTCACCATTCAAAATGGCCGCTTGTTCATTTTGCAGACGCGCAACGGCAAACGCACGGTTATGGCTGGGTTAAAAATCGCCGTCGATATGGTGGCCGAAGGGGTGATCACCCAAGAGGCTGCCGTCTTGCGCGTCGAGCCCGAAGCGCTAGAGCAATTGCTCCACCCGACCTTAGACCCAAGAGCGAAAGTCACCGTCTTGACCAAAGGTCTGCCCGCCTCGCCAGGGGCGGCCAGTGGCAAAATTATTTTCTCAGCCGACCGCGCCGAAGACATGGCCGCACAAGGTGAGAAACTGGTTTTGGTTCGGATGGAAACCAGCCCCGAAGACATTCACGGCATGTATGCGGCGCAAGCGGTTTTGACCTCGCGCGGCGGCATGACGAGCCACGCGGCCGTGGTGGCGCGCGGGCTAGGGCGCCCTTGTGTTTCGGGCGCTGGCCAATTGATTATTGATTATGACACCAAAACCGCACGCATTGGCCAAGGCGAAAGCGCCATTCAACTGGTCGAAGGCGATGTGATTACCGTCGATGGCACTTCGGGCCGGGTGATGGCGGGCCAAGTGGCGACTTTGGAGCCAGAGCTAAGCGGCGATTTTGGCACGCTGATGGGCTGGGCCGATGCGGCCGCCCGGATGCACGTGCGAACCAATGCCGAGACCGCGGCGGAAGCCGAGCGGGCGCGAAAATTTGGCGCCCAAGGCATTGGCCTATGCCGCACCGAACATATGTTCTTCGACGCGCAGCGGATTTTCCAAGTGCGGCAGATGATTTTGGCGCAAGACGCAGAGCATCGCCAGAGCGCGCTCGAGGCTTTGGAACCCGAGCAGCGCGCCGACTTTGTGACCCTGTTTAACATTATGGACACCCTGCCAGTCACCATCCGCTTGCTCGACCCGCCCTTGCATGAATTTCTGCCGACGCCCGACGATAATGTCGATGCTTTGGCCGAGGCGCTCGACCAAAGCCCGAAGGCTTTGCGCGCCACCATCACGGCAATGGCGGAGAGCAACCCCATGTTGGGTCATCGCGGCAGCCGTCTGGCGATTACGACGCCGGATATTTATGCCATGCAATTGCGCGCCATTTTTGGTGCCATGAAAGAAGTTGGCACGAGCGCGAAAGTGGAAATTATGTTTCCGCTGATCAGTGAGCCACGCGAGTTGGCGGCACTTTTGGAAATGGTGCCTGAAATTGCGGCGCCGTTTGAGATAAGCGAGACGGCCTATCAAGTCGGCACGATGATTGAAGTGCCGCGCGCGGCTCTTTTGGCCGATGATTTGGCCGCCCAAGTGGGATTCTTTTCGTTTGGAACCAATGACTTAACGCAAACCACCTTCGGCCTGTCGCGCGATGATGCGAGCGGGTTTTTGCCGCATTATGTGGCCAAAGGCCTCTTGGGGCGCGATCCGTTCTCGCAACTCGATGAAAGCGGTGTCGGTGCGCTGATGGCGATGGCGGTTCAAAAAGCGCGGGGCGTCCGCAGCGACATTAAGTTAGGGATTTGCGGCGAACATGGCGGCGATCCAAGCAGCATTGGTTTTTGCGAAAGCCTAGGCTTGGACTATGTGTCGTGCTCGCCCTTCCGCGTGCCAATTGCGCGTTTGGCGGCGGCCCAAAGCGCCATTCGTGCCCGCGCCAAAAAGTAAAACCGTCTTTAGGAAATATCGATGTCGAGGCCCAAGTCGAGCGTTGCGGCGGAATGGGTAATGGCGCCGACCGAGATATAGTCTACGCCGCTCTCCGCAATCGCGACCACCGTCGTTTCCGACACGCGGCCGGAGGCTTCCAAAATGGCGCGGCCTTGCGTGCGCGCCACGGCTTCGGCCAATTGCTCCGGCGTCATATTATCTAGCAAAATGATGCGCGCATCCGCGGCCAGGGCTTCGTCTAATTGGGCCAGCGTATCTACTTCAATTTCGATGGCGACCATGTGGCCAGCGCCACTTTGTGCGGCTTTCAGGGCTGGCGTTATGCCCCCCGCCACCGCGATGTGATTGTCTTTAATCATAATGGCGTCATCTAGGCCAAAGCGATGGTTGGCACCGCCACCGGCGCGCACCGCGTATTTCTCGACGGCTCGCAATCCTGGTGTGGTTTTTCGGGTGTCGCAAATCTGGGCTTTTGTATGCGCCACCAAATCCACCAGATGGGCGGTCTTGCTGGCAATGCCCGATAGGTGGCCAAGGTAATTCAGCGCCACGCGCTCAGCGGCCAATAGAGCCCGCGCCGGACCTTCGATGGTGGCCACGTCGTCGTTGGGCGCCAAAAGGTCGCCGTCTTGTTTATGACGGATGCTGGTAAGGCCGCTGTTATTGGCCCGAAAAGCCGCCTCGGCCAAATCCAATCCAGCCAAACGACCGGCCTCGCGCGCGCGAATGACGGCATGAGCCTTGGCCGATGCGGGGATAACATTTTGCGAGGTGATGTCGCCCGTGCGACCCCAGTCTTCAGCCAGCGCTGCTTGCACCAGGTTTTCGACGGTAAGGGCAGGCAAGGGGGGCAGGTCTTGGGTGCGGGGCGAATGTAGGTTGGGCACGGTAGGTTCCTAACTGACTTGAGCCAAAGCGGGATTGGCTTCCGGTAATTTTGCGTAAGCCGCTTCCAGCTCAGCCATGGTTAATTGGCTGTGTTCGGGTGTTGCTTTGGCGGTTGGGAAATCGGTTCTAAAATGCCCGCCGCGGCTTTCTTCGCGGCGCAGGGCCGCCATGGTAATAAATTGTGCGGCCAAAACCATATTGGCAAAAGGGGCCATACCCCCGGCGGCACGTTGTAGGCGTTTCAATTCGTGCAGCGTATGAATAAGCCCATCGCCATGGCGCAAAACGCCGACATGACGGCTCATCAGGCCCCGCAGTTTTTCGGTGGCGGGAGCCAATTCCATGGCGCTGGCATCAATGCGGGTTTCCGGCGGCGCTGGACGCGCGCGGCTGGAGGTCGGCACTAAATTATTAATGTCTTGGGCAATGCGCGCGCCAAAGACAATCGCTTCCAGCAAAGAATTACTGGCCAATCGGTTGGCGCCATGCAGCCCCGTGGCAGCGACCTCGCCGCACGCCCAAAGACCGGGCAGGCTGGAGCGGCCATGGATGTCGGTGCGAATGCCGCCCATATGAAAATGCGTGGCGGGTGCCACGGGCAATAAACTTGTGGTGGGGTCAATGCCTGCTTTTTGGCAATTGGCGGCGACCGTGGGAAAGCGCGCCTCGAGATTGGCTGCCAAACCATTGGGGCGCAAATCTAGGCCTACGGATCCGGTTTTGAGTATCTGGTCGAACACGGCGCGCGCCACAATATCGCGCGGAGCTAGTTCGGCGTTTTCGTGGACTTGCGTCATGAAGCGCTCGCCCTTGGCATTGAGAAGAAGTGCGCCTTCGCCACGCAAAGCCTCAGTGGCCAGCGGCGCTGGGTCTCCCATGCCGGTTAAGGCTGTGGGGTGGAATTGAACAAATTCACTATCGCTAACTTGCGCGCCGGCGCGCGCCGCCATGGCCAAAGCCTCGCCATTGGCACCGACCGGATTGGTGGTGACGCCATAGAGATAGCCAATGCCGCCGGTCGCCAAAATCGTGGCTCGGGCGCGAATGAGTAGCGGCCCCGACAGCGAACTGGTTTGGGCGGGGCGCGCAAACACGCCGACCACGCGGCCATCTTCCACGGCCAATTCATAGGCCACATAGCCTTCCATAAAGTCGATGGAAGGGGAGGCGTCGGCTCGCTCAACCAAGGTTTTCATAATCTCGCGGCCAGCTCGGTCGCCGCGCACGCCGATGATACGATTGTGGCTGTGCGCCGCCTCGCGCCCAAGGGCCAAATTGCCATCGGCGTCTCGGTCGAAAGGCACACCCATAAGGTTTAGGTCTTCGATGCGCGCGCTGGCTTCTTCGGCCACCCCTTGCGCGACGCTCTCGTTCACCAGTCCAGCGCCAGCTTGAATGGTGTCTTGTTTGTGATTGTCGGTATGGTCGTCGGGGCCGACCGCGGCGGCGATGCCGCCTTGCGCCCATTTGCTGGCCGAGCCGCTTTTGCGTTTTCCCGCTGCCATAACCGTGACCGGACGCGGCGCTAATTTGAGTGCGGTGAACAGACCGGCAAGACCTGCGCCAATAACCAGCACATCCCCGACATCAATAATATTGGCGCTGGGCTGGTTCATGGGATTATTTGCTAAGCTCAATCATCCGCTCAACAGCGGCGCGTGCATTGCCGGAAATCGAGGCATCAACGGTAATCTCTGTGCGGTTATAGACCAGCGCTTCCAAGATTTTCGGCAGGGTGATTTGCTTCATATGCGGACATAGATTGCACGGGCGAACAAAGTTCACATTCGGGTTTTCTACCGCCACATTATCGCTCATCGAGCATTCGGTTACCATCATCACGCGGTCGGGTTGATTGTCGGTCACCCATTTAATCATCGCTGAGGTAGAACCAGAAAAATCGGCCTCATCGAGCACATCGGGTTTACACTCCGGATGCGCGATGATGCGCAAGCCAGGGTCATCGGTGCGGTATTGTTGCAATTCTTCTGCCGTGAACTGTTCGTGCACTTCGCAGCGGCCTTTCCAAGCGATGACTTCGACACCGGCTTCGCGGGCAATGTTTTGCGCCAAATATTCATCGGGAATGCACAACACGCGATCGGTGCCCATGCCGTTGACAATTTTTACCGCATTGGAAGACGTGCAGCACACATCGCTTTCGGCTTTCACTGCCGCCGATGTGTTGACGTAAGTGACAATCGGCACGCCCGGATAGGCTTCGCGCAGCGCGCGTACATCTTTGGCGGTAATGCTGTCAGCCAGCGAGCAGCCAGCGCCCATGTCGGGTATCAGCACGGTTTTTTCTGGGTTCAACAGCTTCGAGGTTTCGGCCATGAAATGCACACCGCATTGGACAATCACATCGCCCTCGGCTTTGGCCGCTTCAATGGCCAACTGCAGGCTGTCGCCAACCACATCGGCAACGCCATGGAAAATTTCTGGGGTCTGATAATTATGCGCCAAAATCACCGCGTTTTTCTCGCGCTTCAGGTCATTGATGGCTTTTATATAGGGCGCGAAAAAAGGCCATTCGACCGATGGGATAACCGATTTGACCCGCTCATAAAGCGGTGCCATATCGCGCGCCATGGCGTCGCTATAGGCAATGTCCATCTCTTCCAAAATCCGCGCTGCGGTTTGGCCAGGAAGAGCCGTTTTTGCTTCGGTAAGTAACGCGTCGCTTAAGTTAGCCATGCTGGGCCCTTCTTTGTTTGGATGGTCATTCTTTATACTCAAATTGAGCATAACTGGTAGGTTATAATATGAACCCCTGAGCCGCAAAAGCAAGCATAATTAGAAAAAAGAAGGGGCGCGCGCGCCCAATGATATTGGAGGCCTAGGGAGAATTTGGTTTGGCGCGTCCGGCGGTGACGCGTAAACCGGAGAGCGGGCGTTCGGTGCGCTCATTATGGCGCAGCCGAAACACTTCGGCCGGGCGCCCACGCGCGCGTTGGGTGCGTCCGGTGGAGATGAGAAATCCTGATTTTTCGACCAAGCGACGGAAGTTTTGCTGATGCAAGTTCACCCCCATCACCATTTCTGTGGTGCTTTGGAGCGCCCGTAAGGTGAAGCCAGATGGCATGAGATCAAAAATCACCGGCCGATATTTCAACTTGCTGCGCAACCGCCCCAAAGCGGTGGCCAAAATGCGTCGATGGTCGAGATGCAGGGCCAACCCGAGCGCTGGCTTTGGGTGCTTACGTTGTTTGCCTTGGTCAATCAGGGCTTCTTCCACCAGCGCTGCCTCGTAAAGCAATTCATATCGCTCCAAAACAAATTCTTCGTCCCATTGCGCGCCGTCTCGGCCAAATGCCAGGCGCACACGGTCGCCAGCATGGGGCTCTTTTTCGAGCCATTTATCGAGGGCAGGCAAAATTCGCGCATCTAATATTTCGGGTCGGCCTTGGCGCCAATCCTCCCAGGGAAAAAACGCATAAAGGTCTTCCCAGTCACCGTCTTCTGCAGGCGTTTGTTTTTCACTTTCCAGCGTTTGCTCCGGGGTTCGGGTAAGGGCGAGGTAGCCAACCGAAACAATATGCGCCGCCTCGCCCGAGGCATGACGCCCCTGATCTGCAAACGTATAGAGCTGTTCAACATGGGCCAAATCAACGCCCACTTGTTCGCGCACCCAGTGGCGCAAGCCAATTTCCATCGTCCGATGTTGGTCTGGCATGAACGGGCCAAAGGGCAAGCGTTTGGAGAGCGACGCCTCTGCTTCCCCCACAAGACGGCATTCCAGCCGATCGTTGTGGTGGCGCAAAATAGCGGTCGAAAGTTCGATTAGAATTTCAGTTTGAGTGACGCTCATGAGCCCACTTTAAAGGCCGCTCTTGATTTCCCCAAGCGACAAATTATCCGACGCGACGAACAATCACGCTGCCCGCAGAATAGCCAGCGCCAAAGCTACAAATCACACCCGTCTCACCGGCTTTAAAGTCTTGTTTATACTTATGAAAAGCGATGATAGAGCCGGCCGAGCTGGTGTTGGCATATTCGTCCAAAACCGTGGGTTGCTGATCAAACTCAGGGGCATAGCCCAGAACTTTTTTGGCAATAAAGTCATTCATATTACGATTGGCCTGATGCAGCCAAATGCGGCGCAGGTCTTGGGCTTGCAAGCCATTGGCGGCCAAATGTTCGGAAATCATTGTCGCTACCAAAGGCGCCACTTCACGGAAAACTTTTCTACCGTTTTGGATGAATAATTTATCGTTATCGTCGCGCGCGTGCGCTGCGGTGCGGTTTAAAAAGCCAAAGTTATTGCGAATATTATTCGAAAACTGTGAGAATAATTTCGTGTCGACAACTTCAAACCCAGTTTTATTTCTGGCCATTTCGCTATCTTCCAAAATCACCGCCGTGCAAACATCCCCAAAGATAAAATGACTGTCGCGTTCTCGAAAATTCAGGTGGCCGGAACAAATTTCAGGGTTGACCATAAGCACGCGTTTGGCAGAGCCAGAGCGCACCATGTCGCGGCCCATTTGAATGCCAAAGGTAGCTGAGGAACAAGCCACATTCATATCGAAAGCAAACCCTTGGATGCCCAGCAAGGTTTGCACTTCAATGGAAATCGCCGGATAGGCGCGTTGCAAATTCGAGCAGGCCACAATCACCGCATCAATATCACTGGCCTCGAGGCCAGCTTCATCCAGTGCTTGCTGAGTGGCTTTGACGGCCATTTCCGCTTGCAGGCTCGGCTCGTCATTGGAGCGTTCTTCCAATTGCGGCACCATAATATCGGCGTCTAAAATGCCGGATTTATTCATCACATAGCGGCTTTTAATGCCCGAGGCTTTCTCGATAAATTCACAGCTACCAGGAGCCAGCGCCTCGATATCGCCGCGCTCAATGGCATCGGCGTTCTCGGTGTTAAATTTTTCTACATATGTATTAAAGCTAGAGACAAGCTCATCATTGCTAATTGACTGTTCGGGCGTAAACAGCCCAGTTCCCGTAACAACAACTTGTTTCATGACTGTCTCCCATCAGTAAGCGGCGAGTTTAGCATAACCAATTTGTTTGGCCATAAGCTGCGCCACCCTAGGCCTTCACATTGCGTAACATTTTATTACCATTGGGCTATTGCCAAAAGCGCCTTCAGCTTATTTCAGGGGCCGAGGCAGCAAAAACGCCGCCAGAAATAACCACGCTTTGCGTCTCACAAATCAAATCCTCGTCGCTCGCGTCTTCGCGAATAAGGCCAATCGCGTGGCACCCGTGGCTCGCTACAATGTGCCCGACGGGGCGCGAGCCATGGCTTATCTCGCTGCCGACCAAGGGCGCGTCTTGGGCAAAGGTTAGCGCATGGATTTTGCGTTTCAGGCTGCCTTTGCGGTGTACCCGAGAGGTGACTTCTTGGCCGATAAAACAGCCCTTTTGAAAATCGACGCCGTGAATTTGCGCCAAGCCATAATCGAGCGGAAACACCGTGCCGGGCGCCATGTCGAGCGGCCCTTGCACAATGCCCAAGCGAATGCGATTGGCATGCCAAGCCGCAAGGCTGGCCTCCGGCAAGGTGATGGTTACCTTGGTTTCCACCAGCGCCCGCAAGCCCAGCCCAGGGTGGCGGGGGTCTTGCCCAAAGCCTGCCGTTGGCGGGCACGCAAAGCCATCTTCTTGCCACAGGGCAAAAACCCGCAAAGCGGCGTGCGATAGGTCGACGTTGGCGCGCAATTTATACATTGATAATTTTTTGAACAAAGCGTCGGCCTGGCTGGCATCGCAATCGATATACAGGGCATCGGCTTCTGCGAAGATTAAAAAATCATGCAGCAGCTTGCCTTGCGGCGTCAGCAAAGCGGTCATTACGCAAGCTCCCTCGGGCAGCTCGGCAACGTTTTGGGTCACTAGGTTTTGCAAAAAATCGACGCGGTCTGGGCCACTGAGTTGCAGCACGCGGCGATCGCTTAAATGGGTTTGAAAAATACTCATGCTCCACATGTGCGCTTTTCAGGGGCATTTTTCAAGTCTATTGAAAGCAAAGCTCTTTCCCATCTGGTCTGGCTTGCAGAGGTGGCCTATAGTGGAGACATGTCCTTGCGCAAAAACCTTCTTTTGGTGCCGTCCAATCGGCTCGACGCGTTTACCGCGACGGGGGTGTTGGCGGATATGTTGAAAGCAGAACCATCGGTCGAGGTAGAAATTATCTGCCGCGAGAGCGACGTGGTGTATTTCGAAAATGCGCCCGGGCGGATGAGCTTTATCACCCATAATAAAGACGTGCCGCCGCGCTTTAGCTTAATGTTGAAGACCCTTGGGCGCACTTGGCATCGCATTGTTTCGCTTACCAATTTGCGGCTTCCTTTTCTTTTATGGGCGCAGCATCGCCATAGTTTTAAGTTTACAGCGGGCGCCTATGCTTTGCCCTCCTTGTTTCGTCCAGACCGCGCCACGCCGCCGCATATTTGGGGGCCGGAAAAAATTCATCTGCCGTTGCCAGAAACCCTCACGCCCCTGACCCCTCTGGTGGTTTTTGCCACGCAAGAAAGCGGGCGCGCCGATTGGGATTGGCGCCATTATGCCGAGCTGGCTTGGCGCCTGGCCGATAGTGTGCCCCAGCTCGCAAACGCCCATATAGTGGTTTTGAGCTCAAAGGATTGCCGCGTGGCTCAGGGGCTTGTCGATAATTTGCCAGCCGGTCAAATTACCTGTCTGCCCGATTTGCCATATGCCAAGACGGCGGCGCTTTTGCGGCGCGCTAAAATGGTTTTGGGTACCGATAGGCTGGTCGCGCGCATGGCGCCCTATGCGTCTTGCGGGCTGGTGTTGCGCCTCGACCGCGCGGAGACCCTTGAAACAGGTCGCCCCTATGGGCTTTACACTGGCCACGACGCGGGCCAAGTGGCAAGCTATATAGGCGGTGCTTTGCCTAAAGTACCTATGGAGCCAAAGGCCTCCATAGAGCCAAAGGCCGCGGCGGCAAAAATGGCGACACAAGACGAGAATATTGCTACTGTCGCTCGGCCTCTCGTGTCTCAATCTAAGGCTGAATTACAAGCCCTCGCTGACCAAATTAATAGGATAAATAATGACCGCTGATATCTATGACCTCGTCGTTAAAAATGGTTCCGTCGCTTTTCCAGACGGCACCCAAGAAACGTCTATCGCTTTAAAAGACGGACGCTTTGCCGCTATCGGCGACATCGACGAAGCGAGCGCCAAGCAAGTTTTGGATGCCAAAGGGCTGACCGTTTTGCCTGGCGTCATTGATACGCAAGTGCATTTTCGCGAGCCCGGCAACGAACATAAAGAAGACCTGCAATCGGGCTCTCTGGCCGCCGTTATGGGCGGCGTGACGGCGCTGTTTGAAATGCCCAACACCAAGCCCCCCACCACCACGGCCGAAGCGATTGCCGATAAAGTGGCGCGCGGGCGCAATCGGATGCATTGCGATTTTGCTTTCTACGTTGGCGGCACGCATGAGAACGCCAGCCGATTGCCCGAGTTGGAAAAACTAGAAGGCGTGTGCGGCGTCAAAGTTTTCATGGGCTCATCGACGGGCAACCTATTGGTCGCCGATGATGATGGCGTGGCCGATATTTTGAAACACATCACGCGCCGTGCGGCTTTTCATAGTGAAGACGAATTTCGCCTGCGCGAGCGTCGCCCCCTCGCCTTGACTGGAAAAGTGGAAACCCATGCGGTTTGGCGCGATGAAGAAGTTGCGATTTCCTCGACACGGCGTTTGGTGAAATTAGCCCGTGCGGCCAATAAACACATTCATGTGCTGCACATTTCCACCGAAGAAGAGATGCAAATTCTGGCCGCCAATCGCGACATCGTCTCGGTCGAAGTGCTGCCCCAGCATCTCACGCTGGCCGCGCCTGAGTGCTATGAGGAGCTGGGCACATTCGCGCAAATGAACCCGCCCATCCGTGAAAAACGCCATCGCGCCGCTTTGTGGAAAGCGCTGGAGCAGGGCATTGTCGACCTCATTGGCTCTGACCATGCGCCCCATACGCGCGAAGAAAAAGCCGATGCCTATCCCCATTCCCCGGCCGGCATGCCCGGTGTGCAAACGCTTTTGCCGCTGATGCTGAACCATATGAATGACGGCAAATTATCGCTGCAGAAACTGGTGCAATTGACCAGTTTGAACGCGAAGACATTATTCAAACTGCAAGACAAAGGCGAAATATGCGTTGGCGGACATGCCGATCTGACCTTTGTCGACTTGAACCGCACCGAAACCGTGACCGAGGACTGGATTGCCTCGCGCGTGGGTTGGTCGCCGTTTACGGGCATGGCCTTGAAAGGCTGGCCCGTTGGCACGATGATACGCGGACAACAAGTCATGTGGGAAAACCAATTGGTAACGCCCGAAACGGGCCAACCCATTCGCTTCGATATTTAAGTTTATAATTTTTACATTCGTTAGGAGAAAACGATGAGTGGTACTTTTCGCGCGCTGCGCTTGAACAAAACAGATGACGGACAATCGCATGAGATTGTTGAGCTGACTGAAAATGATTTGATGGAAGGCGATGTGACCGTTGCGGTTTCGCATTCGACGTTGAATTATAAAGATGGTCTGGCGCTCACAGGCGCGTCTCCCGTGGTACGGGTCTGGCCGATTGTGCCAGGCATTGATTTCGCGGGCGTGGTGGAAAGCTCCAACCATGCGGGCTTTCAGCCAGGCGACAATGTTATTTTGAACGGCTTTGGTGTCGGCGAAACGCATTTTGGCGGCTATGCCGGCAAAGCCCGTGTCAATGGCGATTGGCTGATCAAACGCCCAGACGCTATTTCGCCATCGCGCGCGATGGCCATTGGCACGGCAGGCTATACGGCCATGTTATGCGTCATGGCCTTGATGGATACGCCAACCGACGCAGGCGAAATTCTGGTGACCGGCGCCGCTGGCGGCGTGGGTTCGGTGGCTTTGGCGCTATTGTCGAAACTCGGCTATCAGGCTGTGGCCTCGACGGGCCGTCTAGAAGAAACCGATTATCTGATGGGCCTTGGTGCCTCGCGGGTGATCGACCGCGCCACTTTGTCGGAAAAAGGCCGCCCGCTCGACCGCGAAAACTGGGCCGGTGTTGTGGATGCCGTGGGTAGTCACACATTGGCCAATGCGATTGCGCAAACCAAATATGGCGGCACAGTCGCGGCTTGCGGTTTGGCCCAAGGCGCTGATTTACCGGCCACGGTGATGCCGTTTATTTTGCGCGGCGTTACCTTGCGCGGCATTGATAGCGTGATGGCGCCACTGGCGCTTCGCACACGCGCTTGGGCGCTTTTGGCCGAGCATTTGGACATGGATAAATTGGATGCCATGAGCTCGACCGCCAAGCTGGAAGATCTGCCTGAATTGGGACAGAAAATCCTAGCTGGCCAAACGCGTGGGCGTCTGATTGTCGAGATCGACTAAAAAATCGAATAGGCTCCGTCGATAACGAATAAATCGCCGGAGTGATAACTGGAGGCATCGGACGTCAAATAGACGGCCATGCCGCCAAAGTCTTCTGGCTGTCCCCAGCGTTTGGCGGGCACGCGCGGAATGACGTTTTGCTCAAACTTCTCATTGCCTTGGGCGCCTGCCGTCATATCGGTTGCAATCCAGCCCGGCAAAATTGAGTTGGCGCGCACGCCATAGCGCGCATGTTCCACGGCGATCGATTTCATCATCGAAATAACCGCGCCTTTGGTAGCTGCATAATGTTGGTTGCGCGCAGCGCCTTCAATGGCGGCCAGGCTTGCGATACCCACCAGCGAACCACCCGGATCGCCAGCTTTGGCACGTTCCACCATATGCCGGGCGGCGGCACGAAGTGTGAAAAATACGCCATCCAAATTCACCGCCAAAACATCGCGATAGGCTTGTGTGTCCATTTCGGCGAAAGAGCCGCCTAATTTGCCAATGCCCGCATTGGCGAACACGCTATCGACGCGCCCCATAGTGGCCAAAGTATCGGCCATGGCCGCGTCGACGCCTTGTTCGTCGGCGACATTTACTTTCCAGCTTGCGGCCTTGACGCCTGTGGCGCTCAGCTCGGCGACAGCTTTTTCATTGTTCGCTTCATTGGTTCCCCAAATCGCGATATCGGCGCCAGCTTGTGCCATGGCCATGGCCATGCCGAGGCCAATGCCGCGGTTGCCACCGGTTACCAAAGCAACTTTTCCAGATAGATTAAATGGTTGATATGTCATGTGTTGTCTCCCTATTTGGCCGCTAGTATAGAAGCTCCACCCAAGTTGCCAAGAGGTATAAACAGGTCATTGAGTGAAGTCCGCATCAATGGCAAGTTAGACAAATGATTCCTCGTCTCTCTTTCTCGCTGGTTGTTGCGGCGCTTTTGTGGCTCTCGCCGATGGGGCTGACGCGCGCGCACGCTGTCTCTGTTTTGGAAATCCAAACCCTGGATGGAACCACCCACAAGTTTCGGGTCACCGTGGCCCGAAGCCCAGCTCAGCAGGCGCAAGGTCTGATGCATGTGTCTACCATGGCGCCGCGCTCGGGCATGTTGTTTCCTATGCAGCCAGCGCGGCGCGCCCGATTTTGGATGCGCAATACGCTGATCCCGCTGGATATGATTTTCATTTTACCCGGCGGGCGCATCGAGCAAGTCGTGACGCGAACGGACACGAAATCCGATGTCTCGAGCGCTTCCTTTGGCAAAGTCAGCGCCGTGCTGGAACTCAATGCAGGCGAGGCCAAAGCGCTCCATATTGGCATTGGTGATTTGGTAAAAATGAACGGAGTTAGCTTTTAATGTGTGGTCGATTTGCCCTCGCGACGCCGCCAGAAGCGATGCGCCAAATGGTCGATTTTTCCAATCGGATGAATTTTCCCGCGCGCTACAACATTGCGCCCACCCAACCCGTCTCCATTATTCGCGCCACGCCAGGCCCCGAGATGGCTTTGCTAAGTTGGGGCTTGGTGGCGCCTTGGTTAAGTGCTGAGCAAGTGGGCGATAAATCGGCCCGCCCGCAAATCAATGCGCGCGCTGAAACCATCACGCAAAAACCAAGTTTTAAAAATGCCTTTCGCCGCCGCCGCTGTCTCATTCCCGCCGATGCGACCTATGAGTGGGATCGCAAAATCGGCCAGCCATATCGCATCCATAGAAAAGACCAAGCGGTATTTTTCATGGCTGGTATTTGGGAAATTTGGGAAGGCGCCGACGGCAGCGAAATAGAAAGCTGCGCGATTATCACCACCGCGGCCAATGAGGTTTTATCCGCCGTGCATCATCGTATGCCCGCGCTGATAGCGCCAAAAGATGCCGAAAGCTGGCTGTCGACGCCCGAAACCCAAGCGCATAGTTTGCTGCCCTTGTTGGGCGATGCGGTACAGGCCGAATTTTGCGTTACGCCGATATCGAAACGGGTTAACAAAGTGAGCGAAGATGATGTAGCGCTGTGGGACGAGCATCGCGTGACCCCGCCAGAAGATTTGGCGGCCGACCAAATGGATTTGTTTTAGGAGAAATTATGACCAGTGTTGTGGACCATATTATTATTGCGGTGGATGACCTAGAGCAGGCCACGCAAGACTATGCCCTAATGTTGGGTCGCGCACCAAGCTGGCGCGGCACGCATCCTGACTATGGCAGCGCCAATACATTGTTTCGTATTGACAATACCTATCTTGAATTGCTGGCCGCCGATGGCGAGGGCTGGGCGGGCGACATGGTGCGCAACGTAGTGGCAAGCGAGGGCTCTAATCTGTGTGCCTTGGTTTTTGGCACGCAAGACGCCACCGCCTTTTTAGAAAATGCGCGCGCCCAAGGCCTCGAAGTCGCAGACCCCGTTGACGGGCATGGCATCGACACAAAAACCGGCGCGACCCGCACATGGCGCTCGATGCATTGGGATGGCTCGGCGGCGCGCGGCATTTTTTCTTTCTGCATCCAACACGATGACCTGTCGGCTTTGCCGATGGCCGAGATAGAGGGCGAGGGCGCCATTCACGCCGTCGACCATGTGGTGGTGCAAACGCAAAGCAGGGCTGCGGCAAAAAAATTCTACGGCGACCAACTCGGCATCCGCTTGGCGCTAGAGCAGTCGAAACCCGATTGGGGCGGCGAGATGTTATTCTTCCGCACCAATTCGATGAGCATTGAAGTGGTTGCGTCGCCAAAGACCGGCGATACGGATAGTCTTTGGGGCTTAGCGCTAAAAAGCCAAGACATAGAGGCGACACAAAAACGCATGCGCGAGGCAGGCATTGAGGTTTCGCAGGTGCGCGAAGGCCGCAAACCCGGCACGCGCGTTTGCACCGTCAAATCGCATGCCGGCGGCGTGGCCACGCTGATTGTCGAACACGGAAAATAAGCTAGCGAGGGTTAGCCTTGTTTGGGGTTTAGGGTTTAGGGTTTAGCTTTTGGCGGCACGGCGCAAGCGATCGTTGATGGCTTCGCCCAAGCCGTCCTCGGGAATGGCCATAATGGCGAGGCGTTTGCCTTGCGCTTCCGCCAAGGCATCCATAGCGTGCAAAGTAGAAAACAGCTGTGCGGCCGCCTCGTTCATATCGCCGCTGGCGCTTAAATTAGCCGCGCATGCCTCGGGGGCCTGTGGGCCAAAACCGATCAGCAATTCATCTGTGTTGCCGCTTTGGGCGTTCAACCGAAGACGGGCTTTGGGCGCGTAATGGCGGGCCAATCGACCGGGCGCGAGCTTGGCCTCGGCGTCTTGTGTCTCTGGCACTTCGTCCAGTTTCTCGCCCAAACAAGTCTCAATAGAGGCGCGCGAAAGCCCGCCTGCGCGCAGCCAAACGGGGCCGCCAGGCAAACACCCGATGATGCTCGACTCGAGGCCAATAGCGCAATCGCCGCCATCTAAAACCGCAACATCGGGCAACATGGCGGCCACATGTTCGGCTCGGCTGGGGCTCAACCGACCCGACGGATTGGCGCTGGGCGCAACCACAGGGCGGCCAAACTCGCGCAATAGATTTTGCGCGAGCCGATGCGCCGGAATGCGAATGGCCAGCGTGTCCAGCCCCGCCGAGGCCAGCGGATGAACGGGGCAATCTGGCGTGCGCGGCAAAACCAAGGTCAGGGGGCCGGGCCAAAACTGCGCTGCCAGTTTTTCAGCCGTTTCGTTAAAAACGCCCAATTGGCGGGCGCTCTCGAGGTCTGGCACATGGCAGATGAGCGGGTTGAATTGGGGGCGGTTTTTTAGCGCATAGATTTTGGCAATCGCGTCACCTTGGGTGGCATCGGCGGCCAGCCCATAAACCGTCTCGGTGGGCATGGCCATAGCTTCGCCTTGGCGCAATAGCGCGGCGCAAAGTTTCAGGCCTTTCGTATCGGCGGCAATCAGCGTCATTTTGTGGCTCCCAAATGGGCGAATTGCGCTTGCCGCACAATCACAATAAGATGGTAGCAATTAGATAGATCAGTGCCAAGTTGATTGGAAGTCAATTCCTTGGCGGATAGGATTGTTGTGAGCGATAGAAAAACAGGCGCGGGGCAAGCGCACGGTCTGCGGTACCCATTTGAAGATATTCCCCAAGAGGGCGAGCCGATAGAAGTGGCCGACGGCATTTTTTGGGTTCGCATGACGCTGCCCTATTCGCTCGACCATATTAACCTATGGCTGCTGCGAGATGGCGATGGCTGGACGATTGTCGATACATGTGTCGATACCAAAGGCTCGCGGGCGCATTATGAAAATCTGTTTGCCGGTTTCATGGGCGGCAAACCGTTGAAAAAAGTCATCGTCACCCATTTGCACCCCGACCATGTGGGCCTTGCCGGCTGGCTGGTCGAGCGCTTTGACGCCGAATTTTACATGACCCGCACCGATTATCTGATGTGCCGCACCATGGCTGGTGACACCGGAAAAACCGCGCCCGAAGAAGGCATTCAGTTTTACCGCGCCGCTGGCTTTGATGAGGAGGCCATTGGTCGTTACCGCGAACGCTTCGGCAGTTTTGGCACCCATATTCATCCGCTACCCCAAGCCTTTCGGCGTATCCAGCAGGGCGATACGGTAAATATTGATGGCCGGGAATGGCACATTGAAATTGGCTCTGGCCATGCGCCCGAACATGCGTGTCTGTATTCGCCAGAGATGAAAGTACTGATCTCGGGCGACCAAGTTATCCCGCGCATCTCGTCGAATGTCTCGCTGTTTCCAACCGAGCCGATGGGCAATCCGTTGCAAGATTGGATTGATAGCTGCCATCGCTTGAAGTCGGTTCTGCCGGATGATGTTTTGGTTTTGCCAGCCCATAATGAGCCGTTTTATGGGCTTCATGCGCGCCTGCAAGCGCTTATCGATGGGCACGAAAAATCGCTCGTGCGCCTGCTCGACGTTTGCGCCGAGCCGCGCCGTGCGATTGATGGAAAAGTTTTCTCGGTTCTGTTTAAGCGCCGCATTGGCCGCGAGGTGTTCTTTATGGCCTCGGGCGAAAGTCTGTCGCACTTAATGTGTTTGGTGCATCGGGGCAAATTAGAGATGAATTTTGACGAAAACGGCGTATGTTATTACCAACAAACCGCCGCTTGATCCTGCGTCCCGCAGGCGAAATGAAAGAGGATTTGGCATGTCGCAAAAGACCAAAATAGACATCGCAGAAGATATTTTAGCGCTCAGCTTCGAGCAAGCTTTGGCAGAATTGGAAAGCATTGTCGATCGTTTGGAAACAGGCGATGTGGCGTTAGAAGAATCGATTGAGATTTACCAACGCGGCGCCCAATTGCGCGCCTATTGCGATGATAAATTGAAAAGTGCACAAGCGCGAATTGAAAAAATTACCGGCGGCGTCACCAGCCCGCTGGACGCCGACTAGCCGATGCCCGAAACCGCCGCTGACTTCCATACGGCACGCGAGCAAGCCACAGCTCTGGTTCGCGCCCAATTAGACGATATTTTACGCCTACCCCAAGGCCCCGAAAGGCGCCTTGTCGAAGCCATGCGCTATGCAGCTTTGGATGGCGGCAAGGGGTTTCGCCCGTTTTTATGTCTGGCGACCAGCGATTTATTTGGCGTGGCGCAATCTCAAGCTGTGCGGGTGGCGGCGGCGTTAGAATGCGTACATTGCTATTCGCTGGCGCATGATGATTTGCCGGCCATGGATGACGATGATTTGCGTCGCGGTCGGCCAAGCTTGCACAAAGCCTATGACGAGGCCACGGCGATTTTAGCGGGGGACGCATTGCTGACTTTGGCATTTGAAATTTTGGCGGATCCCGCCACCCATGCAGAGGCTGAGGTTCGTTTGGCGCTGGTCGCGAATTTGGCGCGTGCGGCGGGCATGGATGGCATGGTTGGGGGGCAAACGCTGGATATCCTGTCCCCTGATTTATCTCTCGATGTGGCCGAGCTAACCCGCTTGCAGGGGCTAAAAACTGGGGCTTTGATTGGTTTTTCGGTTGCGGCAGGCGCTGTTTTGGGGGCGGCCGATGAGCCCCAGACGGCGGCGTTAAAAGACTACGCCCAAGACCTTGGCTTGGCCTTTCAAATTGCCGATGACGTTTTGGATGTCACCCAATCCAGCGCAACGCTGGGCAAAACAGCGGGCAAAGATAAAGCCGACGGCAAAGCCACGTTCGTCTCGCTTTTGGGGCTGGAGGGCGCCCAACAAGAGGCCGAAAAAAGGGCCGCGCAAGCCGAGGCCCACCTGAGCCCCTTTGGTGAGACGGCTGACCCCCTGCGACAAGCGGCCCAGTTTGTTATTCAGCGAAAGAACTGATAGAACACGGGGAACTCAGAGGGATTTGGTTTTATGACCACGCCATTGCTTGACCGTATTCATAGACCTGCCGATATGCGCCAATTAGCGAAAAGCGATTTGGCGCAATTGGCGGATGAATTGCGCACGGAAATGATTTCTGCCGTGTCAGAAACCGGCGGCCATTTGGGCGCGGGCCTCGGCGTTGTCGAGCTGAGCGTGGCTTTGCATTATGTCTTTGATACGCCCGACGATCGATTGATTTGGGATGTTGGCCATCAGGCTTACCCGCATAAAATTTTGACAGAACGGCGCGACCGTATGCGCACGCTTCGCCAAGAGGGGGGGCTTTCGGGCTTCACCAAACGCGGCGAAAGCATTTACGACCCCTTTGGTGCGGGTCACAGCTCTACATCGATTTCGGCCGGGCTTGGCATGGCCGCGGCACGCGACTTAGCGGGCAAAGATAATCATGTGGTCGCCGTCATTGGCGATGGCGCCATGAGCGCGGGCATGGCCTATGAGGCGATGAATAATGCGGGCGCCATGGATAGCCGCATGGTGGTTATTCTCAACGATAATGACATGTCTATCGCGCCGCCTGTGGGGGCCATGAGTGCTTATTTGGCGCGCATTTTATCGGGCACAACCTATTGCTCGTTCCGCCGCATGCTGAAAGATTTGGTCAAACATATGCCAGACGCGGTGCAAGAACGCGCCCGCCAAATAGAAGAATATACGCGTGGCTTCATGACGGGTGGCACGCTGTTTGAAGAAATGGGCTTTTATTATGTCGGGCCCATTGACGGGCATAATTTGGAGCATTTGCTTCCCGTTTTGGAAAACGTCAAGAAAATGAAAAACGGCCCTGTGCTCATTCATTTGGTCACCAAAAAGGGCCATGGCTATGCGCCTGCCGAAGCCTCTGACGATAAATATCACGGCGTATCGAAATTCAATGTCGTCACCGGCGAGCAGGTAAAGTCGAAACCGAGTGCGCCAAGCTATACCGGCGTATTTGCCGAAAGCCTCATCGAGGCGGCGACCCACGACGAAAAAATCGTCGCCATTACCGCGGCTATGCCGTCGGGTACGGGGCTGGATAAATTTGGCAAAGCTTTCCCAGAGCGTACGTTTGATGTGGGCATTGCCGAACAACATGCGGTGACTTTCGCAGCCGGCATGGCAAGCGAGGGCTTCAAGCCTTTCGCCGCGATTTACTCGACGTTTTTGCAACGCGCCTATGACCAAGTGGTTCATGATGTGGCCATTCAAAATCTGCCCGTGCGCTTTGCGATTGACCGTGCCGGGCTGGTGGGCGCCGATGGCCCCACCCATGCGGGCTCCTTTGATGCCGCGTTTTTGGGCACTTTGCCAAATATGGTGCTGATGTCGCCGGGCGATGAAGCCGAGCTGAAACATATGGTGGCCACCCAAGCTGCTTTTGATGAGCACCCAACCGCTTTGCGCTATCCGCGCGGGGAAGGTGTGGGCGTAGAGCTGCCCGCGCGGGGCACGATATTGGAAATTGGCAAAGGCCGCGTTATCCGCGAAGGCGGGCGTATTTGCTTGTTGTCCTATGGCACACGGCTGGGCCAAGCCGAACTGGCGGCTGACCAATTGGACGCGCAAGGGTTTCGCACCAGCGTCATTGATGCGCGCTTTATGAAGCCTCTGGATGAAGACCTGATTTTACGCATGGCGCGCGAGCATGAAGTTTTGCTTACCCTCGAAGAGGGCGCGATTGGCGGCTTTGGCAGCCATGTGATGAACCTATTGGCCCGCCACGGCCATCTCGATGGTGGCTTGAAGTGCCGCAGCTTAACTTTGCCCGACACTTATATTGACCATGGCAATCCGGCGTCTATGTATGATTTGGCCGGCCTCAATGCGGCGCAAATTATAGAGACCGTGCGCCAACTTGTGGGCGCGGATGAGGCGCAACTCAGTGCTGCGCCGCCCAAAGCTGGCGAATAGCGGCTTTGGAGTTGGGCCATGAGCGCCACAAAAACCCGCCTCGACCAGCATCTTGTTAATCTCGGATTGTTTGACAGTCGCGCGCAAAGTGCGGCTGCCATTAAAGCGCACCAAGTCAAAGTCAACGGCGTGGCGGCACGAAAAAGCTCGCAAATGGTATCGCCCAGCGACGAAATTATCGCCGCGCCCGCGCATGGCTATGTCTCGCGCGGCGGGCTAAAGCTCGAGAAGGGCCTGGCGCATTTTGCTTATCCGATAGAAGGAAAAACCGTCATCGACATTGGCGCCTCGACGGGCGGCTTTAGCGATGTGGCGTTGCAAAATGGCGCCGCCCATATTCTGGCGGTCGATGTGGGGCGCGACCAACTGCACAAGAAACTCAAAACCGATGCGCGCGTCACCAATTTTGAAGGCCTGAACGCGCGCCATATCACCCCCGATACATTCGACACAAACATTGAGGCTTTGGTCTGTGATGTCAGTTTCATCTCGCTGGAATTGGCTTTGGATAGCGTGCTGAATTTGATTGTCCCAGGCGGCTGGGCTTTGGCGCTCATCAAGCCACAATTTGAGGCAGGCAAGAGCAATCTAGGAAAAAATGGCGTGGTCAGTGACCCGGATATGCACGCGAAAATCTGTGCGCGTATCGAGGCTTGGTTGAGCGCGCATCCTTCGGGTTGGGATGTCGATGGCATTATTGAAAGCCCGATAAAAGGCCCGCAAGGCAATGTCGAGTTTCTCATCGGCGCGCGTAAAACGTCATAAAAAAACCCGCGTCGGTTTGCCAACGCGGGTTTTTGATTTCGCGAAGGCCGCTTAGCCTTCTAGGGAGGCATCCCATTTGCCAAGTGCGGCAAGGCCGTTCATTTTAGCCCGATGGGCGAAAGCGGCTTGGGCGGCAGGCACATTGGCCAGCTCGCCACCCCAGGTTTTCAAAGGTGCGGCTTGCAAAGCGCGGCCATAAGAGAAGCTGAGCTTCCATGGCAAACCGCCAATTTTATTCATCGCATCCAAATGGGCTGTCGCGTCGATATCGGACTGACCGCCAGACAAGAAGACAATGCCGGGCACTGCTTCTGGCACACATTTGTGGAAGCAATCCAAAGTCATTTCCGCTACTTGATCGACCCCCGCTTGCGTCGCGTGTTGCGAGCCCGAAAGCACCATGTTGGGTTTCAAAATTGTGCCCTCAAGGTGGACGCCTTGCTCGGCCAATTGCGCATAAAGATGGGTTAGCGCGGCGGTGGTTACCTCAAGGCAACGCTCCACCGAATGGCTGCCGTCCATAATCACTTCTGGCTCGACAATCGGCACAATCTCAGCTTCTTGGCAAAGCGCTGCATAGCGCGCCAAAGCGTGGGTGTTGGCGGCAAAGCAGCCATCGGAAGGGTGTGTATCGGTGATGTTGAGAACCGCACGCCATTTAGCGAATTTAGCGCCAAGGCCGTGATATTCGGCCAAACGATCGCGCAAGCCATCGAGGCCTTCGGTGATCATTTCGCCTGGCTTGCCGGCCATATCTTTGGCGCCGGCATCGACTTTAATGCCGGGCAGGGCGCCCGCATCTAGCATGATTTGCGTAAGCGGGGTGCCATCGGCAGACTTTTGACGAATGGTTTCATCAAATAAAATCACGCCAGAAATATTTTCCTGCATCGCCTCGGTGGTGCGAAAAAACATTTCGCGATAATCGCGGCGGCTGTCTTCTGTGGAGGTTACGTTGATCGTATCGAAACGCTTTTTAATGGTGCCGGTACTTTCGTCCGCCGCCAGAATACCTTGTCCGTCTGCCACCATGGCTTGGGCAATTGCTTCAAGAGCCTGTTTGTTCATCTTACTCTCCTCTAGTTATTTTTAAGGGCTGTGACGCCGGGCAAAGGTTTGCCTTCCAGCCACTCTAAAAATGCGCCACCTGCGGTGGATACATAGGTGAAATTGGGGCCTGCGCCCGCATGATTTAGGGCCGCGACCGTGTCGCCACCGCCAGCCACAGACGTGAGCCCGCCTGCCTGGGTAAGCTTGGCGGCATGTTGCGCCGTTTTATTGGTCGCTGTGTCGAACGGCTCGATTTCAAACGCGCCCAAAGGCCCGTTCCAAATTAACGTGGCGGCGCTATCAAAAGCGGCACAAATTTCGGTTATGGCGTCGGGGCCTGCATCCAAAATCATTTGGTCGGAGGGCACGCTTTGGCTGGCGACGATGGAAGGGGTCTGACCCGCAGCAAATTCGGGGGCGACCGCGGCATCGGATGGTAGTAAAATACGACACCCTTGCGCCTCGGCTTGCTCCATAATTTCGCGCGCCGTATCGAGCATGGCGCTTTCGCAAAGCGATGTGCCAACGTCATGGCCTTGGGCGGCCAAAAACGTATTGGCCATGCCGCCGCCGATAACCAGAACATCTACTTTGGCCGATAGATTGCCCAGCAAATCTAATTTGGTGGAAATCTTAGCACCGCCAACCACAGCCACAAGCGGGCGTTGGGGCGCGCCAAGGGCGGCTTCTAAGGCTTCTAATTCGGCTTGCATGGCCGCGCCGCAATAGGTCGGCAAATGCTGGGCAATGCCATGCGTTGACGCATGGGCGCGGTGGGCGGCTGAAAACGCATCGTTTACATAAGCCTCGGCAGGCGCGGCCAGGGCTTTGGAAAAGGCGGCGTCATCGGCTTCTTCACCGGCATGAAACCGTGTGTTTTCCAAAACGCAAATGCCACCTTCGGGCAAGGCCGCTAGCGCGGAAGCGGCGGGCTCCCCAATGCAATCGGGGGCAAAGGCAACCGCTTGACCCAAGAGCGCGCCAAGCGCATTGGCGACGGGCGCAAGGCTCATCTCGGGCACCACTTGGCCTTTGGGACGAGCAAAATGTGACAGGATGCCAACGCGAAAACCCGCTTGGCTGAGTTGTTTTAAACTCGGCAAGAGCCGTTCAAGACGCGTTGCATCTCGCACACCACCGGTTTCGTCGAGCGGCACATTTAGGTCCGCTCGAACCAGAACGATAGCACCAGCTGGGGTATTGGCAGCTAGCTCATCAAGTGTTTTAAAACCGGTCATGGGTCAAATCCCTATTTGGTGGACTTAAAGTTTGCCCATAGCAACAGCCGTGTCGGCCATGCGATTGGCAAAACCCCATTCATTGTCATACCAGCTCAACACACGAACCAATTTGCCATCGACAATTTGGGTCTGCGTCAGATCAAAGGTCGACGAGAAAGGACTATGGTTGAAGTCGATGGAAACCAGCGGCTCATCGCAAACCCCCAAAACGCCTTTCAACGGGCCTTTGGAAGCTTTTAAAATAGCGGCGTTCACAGCCTCAACAGTGGTTTTCTTTTTCGCTTCAAACACCAAATCAATCATCGATACATTTGGCGTTGGCACCCGAACGGCCGTGCCGTCCAGGCGACCGGCAAGCTCTGGCAATACCAGACCGACGGCTTTTGCAGCGCCCGTAGAGGTCGGGATCATCGACAGCGACGCGGCACGCGCACGGCGAGGGTCGGCGTGCAATGTGTCCACGGTGCTTTGGTCGCCGGTGAAGGCATGAATGGTGGTCATATACCCACGCGCAATGCCGAAGTCTTTGTCCAGCACTTGCGCCACAGGCGCCAAGCAATTGGTGGTGCAAGACGCGTTAGAGACAATTTTGTGGCTCTTTTTCAGTTTCTTATGGTTCACACCATAAACCACCGTCAGGTCTGCGCCCGAGGCCGGAGCCGATACCAGCACGCGTTTGGCGCCAGCGGTAATATGCTTGCCAGCGGTTTCTTTCGAAGTGAAAAGGCCGGTGCATTCTAGAGCAATATCGACGCCCATTTTGTCCCACGGCAGATTGGCTGGGTCGCGCTCGGCGATAACTTTAATGGCTTTGCCATTGACGTTAATGCCAGTTTTTGTGGCTTTCACCGTGGCAGCAAGCGTGCCATGCACACTGTCATACTTCAGCATATGGGCGTTGTTTTCAATGCTGCCCAAATCGTTGATGGCGACCACATTAATGTCTTTGCGTCCGCTTTCGATGATGCCGCGCAAGACGAGGCGTCCGATACGGCCAAAACCGTTGATTGCTACGTTAACTGCCATTTTAAAATTCCTCTCGTATGACTATTTATGAAGCCAGCGCGTCGCGCGCTGCAGCAATGACGGCGTCTGCCGTAATGCCAAAGTGTTGAAACAATTGTGGCGCTGGTGCGCTGGCACCGAAATCATTCATCCCGATGAACACATCTTGTTCGCGCAAATAGCGATCCCAGCTCATCTGCATGGCGGCCTCAACGGCGATGCGCACAGGCGTATTGCCCAGAACATCGGCTTTGGTGGCGGCGGATTGTTGCTCGAATAATTCCATGCACGGCACGGAAACCACGCGGGCGCCGATGCCTTCGGCTTCCAGCTTTTCGCGCGCTTCCATGGCGATGGCAATCTCGGAGCCCGAGGCCATAATCGTGACTTGCGGGTCTTTGCCGCCAGCCGCCAATTCATAAGCGCCATTGGCACAGACATTGCGTTCTTCGTAACTGCGCACGCTCGGCAAGCCTTGGCGGGTCAGCGCCAAGATGCTTGGGGCGGTGTCTAATTGCAGCGCCAATTGCCAGCATTCCAATGTCTCAATGGCATCGGCAGGGCGGAACACAAATGTGTTGGGGATAACGCGCAAGGCCGACAAGTGTTCCACCGGTTGGTGGGTCGGGCCATCTTCGCCGAGCCCAATACTGTCGTGGGTCAGCACATGAATGGTGCGTTGTTTCATCAGCGCCGACAAACGAATGGCGGGGCGCGAGTAATCCGAGAACACCAAGAAAGTGCCCGAGTAAGGGATAAACCCACCGTGCAACGTCATGCCGTTCATGGCCGCGGCCATAGCGTGTTCGCGAATGCCCCAATGGATAAATTGTCCGGCATAATTATCGGCCGAGACGGCGGCTTGTTCTGGCGTGCGGGTATTGTTGGAGCCGGTCAAATCAGCCGAGCCACCAATCATTTCAGGCACATGGGGGACAATGGCTTTTAAAACTTCTTCCGAAGATTTACGCGTTGCCCAACCTGGTTTTTCTTCCGCCAGATGTTTTTTATACGCATCCACCGCTTCGTCGAGACCCTCTGGTAAATCGCCAGCAATCACGCGTTCCATACGGTTTTTGGTTTCCGCGGGCTGGCTATTCAAACGCTCTTCCCAGCCTTTGCGAGTCGAGGCATGTGCGCGGCCTGCCAAACGCCAAGCGTCTAACACGTGCGATGGAATTTCAAATGGCTCAGCCGACCAACCCAAGGCTTCGCGGGTCAGCGCAATTTCTTCGGCGCCAAGCGGCGCGCCATGCACACCGCTGGTGCCTTGCTTATTGGGCGAGCCATAGCCGATGGTGGTTTTACACGCGATTAAACTCGGTTTATCGGTTTTGCGGGCGGCGGCAATGGCCGCTTCAATGGCGTCTGTGTCGTGGCCATCAATGCGCACGGCGTCCCAGCCAGCGGCTTGGAAGCGTCCCAAGGCATCGCCGGACTCGGTCAAGTCGAGGGGGCCATCGATAGAGATATCATTGTCATCATAAAGCACGATGAGGCGGGATAATTTCAAGTGTCCCGCGATCGAGATGGCTTCGTGGCTAATGCCTTCCATCAAGTCACCGTCGGAGGCCAGCACATAAGTAAAGTGATCGACCAGCTCGTCGCTAAAGCGCGCATTCATCATGCGTTCGGCGAGCGCCATACCGACTGCGGTCGAGATACCTTGGCCCAATGGGCCGGTGGTGGTCTCAATGCCGCTGGCATGACCATACTCAGGATGGCCTGCGGTGCGCGCGCCCAATTGACGGAAGTTTTTAATTTCGTCCAGCGTCATATCGGCAAAGCCAAAAAGGTAATGCAAAGAATATTGCAACATCGAGCCGTGGCCCGCCGACAGCACGAAGCGGTCGCGGTCTGGCCAGTTTGGCGCCAGCGGATCGATTTTCAAAAACTTGGTGTAAAGCACGGTGGCAATATCTGCCGCGCCCATGGGCAATCCCGGATGGCCGGAATTGGCAGCTTGAACAGCATCCATAGACAGCGCGCGAATGGCATTGGCCATATCGCCTAATGGCATAGAGGCGGAGCTTTTCAGTTTGGTTTCAGCGGCGTCAGACATTTAAAATCCCTCATATCCGTCTCGCGCCAAGGGCGAGATTTGGACGTTCCATATGGCTTCTAAAGGCGTGCCTTAGAAGAGCCACATGATTTACACGATCGGCCCTAGATTTGACGTTCGTAATATGGGGCGCACAATGCCCCCGAGGCCTGACAGAGTCAATGCCAGATTCGAAGCTGCGAGTCTCGTTTTTACTTGTTCCCATGGACTTCTGACTGACTGGCTATTGACTGGCAAAGCTGTGTGTCCTTATGTTGGGGAAAGAGGTTGATATGCAGAAAATTCGTCCGGCCATGGAGCGCTTAAACGCGGCTCTGGATAGGCTTGAAAAACATCAGAAAAAATCTGCCGCAAATGGCGGAGATCTGATTGGCAAGCAAGCGGAAGCCGACGCTTTGGCTATGCAATGCGCCCATTTGCGCGCCGAAGTATCGGGTTTGAAAAAGAAAAAAGCGGAACTGGAAGCCGCTCAAACCAGAGCCGGTGTGCAAATTGATAAAGCGATGCGCCAAATCGATGACGTATTGGGAGATGCCTAATGGCCGAGATGACGGTTCTCATTAATTCGCGACCTTTCCAAGTGGTTTGCGCCGATGGCGAAGAGGCGCAAGTCTCGCAATTGGCCGAAGATTTGGCCGCTCGGGTGGCAACACTTAGAAACGGCAATGAAAAAATCGGCGATAGTCATTTATTGGTGCTTTCGGCGCTTACTTTATGTAATGAGCTGCGCGACATGAAACATGAGATTGAAGCCATTCGCCAAGATGTCGCCAAAGCGGGCTCGGCACGCGAAACTTTGGGCGAGAAAATGGGCGACATGGAAGAAGCGCTTTCGGCGGCTCTGGTGCTGGCGGCGGAAAAAGTCGAGGCGATGATACCGCCTTTGGAGACTTCCCAGAGCTAAGTAGAGACTTGCCAAAGTAAAGTGGCGTGAGCGCTGAATTCGGTCTATAGGTAAAGACGGAACTGCCCGACGCGATACATGCATATAACGCTCGGGACCTTACGATCCTTCAGGGAGCTGTCCCTGAGGCGGGCCGTGGCCTGCTTCATACGGTGCCCACCTACTTATGTAGGTCTCCGGGGATTACGCATAAACCGGTTGTGGCGGTTCCGCTTTGAAAGTGCCGATGACAATATCGATGACAGATAAATACACCCTTCGAAAAACTTTGCTGGCGGCGCGCAAAACCCGACACGCGCAAGCGCCCGAAATGGCGGCGCAGCAATTGGCCGAACAAGCCTTAGCACTGGCCTTCACAAAACCTCACCTTATCGCCGCCTATCACCCTATGGGCGCTGAGATAGACCCCCGCCCTTTGATGCAGACGTTGGCGGCGCAAGGCCACACGCTTTGCTTGCCGTTTTGCGACAGCCGCGAGACCGGCATGGTGTTTCGCCGTTTCGCATTTGGCGACACGTTGGCCGTCGATGGCGTGGGCATGCGCGCGCCTTTGCCCGAGGCGGCGAGCGTGCGACCCGATGTTATTTTATTGCCGCTTCTGGGGTTTGACCGCCAAGGCAATCGGTTGGGGCGCGGGGCGGGACATTATGACAAGGCGTTGCACGCTCTGCGCCAAGCGGGCCCAATTGTGACTTATGGCTTGGCTTACGACATGCAAATGGTTGACAAATGCCCGAGCGAGCCGCATGACCAAGCCATAGACGGGGTCGTCACCGAGGCGGCTTTTTATCTGGTTTGAAGGTAGACGAAATATGCGAATTCTTTTTCTAGGCGACATTGTCGGCCGCGCAGCCCGCGAGGCGGTGATCCGCCAAGTGCCAGTTTGGCGCAATCAGTATGAGTTAGATTTTGTCATCGTCAACGGCGAGAACAGCGCTGGCGGCTTTGGCATTACGCCCGATATTTCCGAAGCGTTTTTCGAGGCCGGCGTGGATGTTGTCTCGACCGGCAATCATGTTTGGGACCAGCAATCGGTCCGCGGCTATATCGCCAATGAACCGCGCCTCTTGCGCCCGGTTAATTTTCCACCTGGAACCCCGGGCCGCGGGGTTGGCTTGTTCGAGGCGGGCGATAAGCGCGTCTTGGTGATTAATGTCATGGGACAATTATTCATGGAATCGCTCGACGAGCCTTTCGCTGCCATTGAGCGCGAGCTGGCCGCTTGCCCCTTAGGCGAAGTGGCCGATGCGATTATTGTCGACATTCATGCCGAGGCGACGTCGGAGAAAATGGCCATGGGTCATTTTTGCGATGGTCGCGCATCCCTAGTGGTCGGCACGCATACGCATATACCTACCGCAGACGCGCAAATTTTGCCCATGGGCACCGCCTATCAAACCGATGCCGGCATGTGCGGCGATTACGATAGCGTCATCGGCATGGAAAAAGACGAGCCGGTGAACCGATTTGTGACCAAATTGCGCGGACCGCGCTTTGGCCCGGCCCAAGGCACGCCCAGCCTTTGCGGCGTGATTATTGAAACCGATCCCAAAACAGGATTGGCCACGGCCATTCATCCCGTGCGCTCGGGCGGGAGATTGTCCTCGGCGGCGCCAAGTTTCTAGCTGAGCTATCGCTTTATTAATTGGGTGCATGGGCTTTCTTCTGTGCGGGCAACCTTGTAACCTCACGTATGATTCTTTTTCGGAGCGGATAAATGGCAGGCCATTCAAAATTTAAAAACATTCAACACCGCAAAGGCGCGCAAGATAAAAAACGCGCCAAAATTTTTGCGCGCCTCACCAAAGAAGTTATGGTCGCCGCGAAAATGGGTATGCCAGACCCAGACGCCAACCCGCGTTTGCGCACCGCCATTTTGGCCGCCCGCGCACAAAACATGCCGAAAGATAATATTGAACGCGCCATTAAAAAAAGCGCTGATGATGCCGACACAAATTACGACGAAGTCCGCTACGAGGGCTTCGGCCCTGCAGGCATTGGCATTATCGTCGAGACGCTGACCGACAATCGCAACCGCACAGCGGGCGATGTGCGGTCTACTTTTTCCAAAAATGGCGGCAACCTTGGCGAGACAGGCTCGGTTTCTTTCATGTTTGATAAAGTTGGCGCCATTGAATTTGACGCCGATGTGGCCGATGCCGAGGCCGTGTTTGAGGCAGCCATTGAAGCGGGCGCTGACGATGTAGACAGCTCGGGCGATGGCCATGAAATTATTTGCGCAGCCGATGAATTGCACGCCGTGATGACCACCCTGCAAGGCGCCTTGGGCGAGCCACGCGGCGCGACGATTGTTTGGCGGGCCCAAAATGACATTGCGGTAGAGGGCGAAGCAGCGGAAAAAGTATTGAAGCTAATCGACGCTCTGGACGATGTGGACGACGTGCAAAATGTCTATGCCAATTTTGATATTTCCGAAGATTTGTTGGAACAATTATCGTCTGAATAATATTGCCAACGTGAAGGATAAAATGTGAGCTCCCAAACACGACGCCTTATCGGTCTAGATCCGGGTCTTCGATTTCTCGGCTGGGGCGTTGTGGATATGAGCGGCACAAAACTAAAACATATCGCCAATGGCTCGGTACGCTCGGATGCCAAGCTGAGCCTGGCGGAGCGCTTGCTGCAATTAGAGCAAGGGCTGAGCACCGTCTTCGACCAATATGAGCCTGAATTTGCCGCCGTCGAGCAGACATTTGTAAACCGCGATGGCGCCGCCACGTTAAAGTTGGGCCAAGCGCGCGCCGTGTGTTTGCTGGAGCCCGCTCGACGCGGATTATCGTTAGCCGAATATGCGCCAAACTTCATCAAGCGCAGCGTCACGGGCGCAGGCCACGCCGATAAAAACCAGATTAACGCCATGGTGGGCATGTTATTGCCGCAAGCCGACATTCAAGATGAACATGCCGCCGATGCTTTGGCGATTGCCATTACGCTCGCTCATGCTGGCGATTTTGGCGGCAAAATGCAGGCCGCGATAGCGCGCGCCGAAGCCAAAGGAGCGGCTTTATGATTGGACGATTGCGCGGACGCGTCGATGGACATGGCGATAATTGGGTGCTTATCGATGTGGGCGGGGTCGGCTATATGGTCGAGGGCTCGCCGCGCATGATGGATAATTTGCCCGCCGATGGAGAGGCCGTGAGCTTGGCCATTGAAACCTATGTGCGCGAAGACCAATTGCGCTTATTCGGATTTTTAAACGAAGAAGATAGAAGCTGGTTCCGCTTACTGATGAGTGTGCAAGGGGTGGGCGCCAAAGTGGCGCTGGCCATTCAGGGCGTGCTATCGGGGGCTGAATTATCGCAAGCGGTTGCCGCCGAAGATAAAGCCATGGTCGCGCGTGCGCCAGGGGTGGGCCCCAAAGTGGCGCAGCGCATTGTCACCGAGTTGAAAGATAAAGTGCCGGACGCGCAATTCGCGGTGGTGACGCCGCAAGGCGATGTCAGCGAAGTCAGCAAAGCGCTGGGCGAGGCTCTATCGGCCCTGACCAATCTTGGCTATCCGCGCGCGCAAGCCAATGCGGGGCTGATGGCCGCACGAGCCAAATTGGACGATGCGGAGAGCAGTGTCGAAGCGCTGATTAAACAAGCCCTGAAGGAGCTGGTGTAATGTCAGACCGGCTGATCGACCAAAATGAAATAGAGGCAGATAGTGCGGAGGGTCGCGCAGGCGGTGATACCGACCACGCCATGCGTCCCAAAACGCTGGCCAATTTTGTTGGCCAGAAAAAAGGCCGCGAAAATCTTGCGGTATTTATCGAGGCGGCCAAAAAACGCGGCGACGCGCTCGACCATGTTTTGCTGGCGGGTCCGCCCGGTCTAGGCAAAACCACATTGGCGCAAATTGTCGCTCGCGAATTGGGCACAGGCTTTCGTTCCACTTCTGGCCCAGTGATTTCCAAAGCCGGCGACTTGGCTGCCTTGCTGACCAATTTGGAGGCGCATGATGTTTTGTTCATCGATGAAATTCATCGCCTCAGCCCCGCCGTGGAAGAAGTTCTCTATCCGGCGATGGAAGATTTTGAGCTAGATTTAATCATCGGCGAAGGCCCAGCGGCGCGCTCGGTGAAAATTGATTTGCCCCCCTTTACTTTGGTCGGCGCCACCACGCGCTCGGGCTTGTTGACCACGCCCTTGCGCGACCGTTTTGGCATTCCTATTTATCTGGGCTTTTATACGCATGAAGAATTGGAGTTCATCGTGCGTCGCAACGCCGAGCTGATGGGGCTAGAAATGAGCGATGATGGCGCCAAAGAAATCGCCTCGCGCGCGCGCGGCACCCCGCGTGTGGCGGGTCGGCTTTTGCGCCGTGTGCGCGATTTTGCCAATGTCGAAAACGCCTCCATCATTGATGCCAAATTGGCCGATGCCGCGCTAACGCGATTGGAAGTCGATGGGCGAGGGCTCGATAATCTTGACCGCCGCTATTTGGTCGTTATGGCCGAAAAATTCATGGGCGGGCCCGTTGGCATTGATACTTTGGCGGCCGCTCTTGGCGAGCCTCGGGATGCTTTGGAAGATATCGTTGAGCCCTTTCTTATCCAGCTCGGCTTTGTCAATCGCACGCCGCGTGGGCGTGTATTAATGCCAGCCGCTTTCGCCCATTTGGGGCTAGATGTGCCCAAGAGCGCGAAAGATGCGGCGGCCGATTTATTTGATGGTTCTCAACCCTAAGGAGACGGCATGAATAATCTATTGTCCCGCGAAGATGCGCTAGACAAAGTCGGCTCCCAGGCCGCCTTGATGGGCATGTTTTGCAAAACCGAAACCGGCGTTAGCCATGTGATGCAAGTGGTGATGCAATATGAAGACACGGATTTTTCGGGCTTTGTGTATCACGCTAATTATTTAAAATTTGCCGAGCGCGGGCGCTCAAACTTTCTTCGTTTGGCGGGCGTGGAGCATTCGGCTTTGCTAGAGATGGAACCTCCCTTGGCCTTCGTGGTTGGGCGTATGGAAATGGACTTTGTGGCGCCAGCCCGCATTGACGACTGCCTGTTGGTCGAGACGGTGTTCACCCAATTCCGGGGTGCCAGACTGGTTGCCGAGCAAAGCATCACGCGCGTGGCCGATACCCAGCCGATTTGGCAAGCCCATATTTTGGCTGCTTGTGTTGACCTGCAAGGGCGCGCCAAAAGGATGCCCAAAGCCATGCTGGCCGATTTAACGCCTTATCTAGGCGCCCCGCTTCTATAAGGGTGCAGATTAGAGATATTTAAATAGGGACGGGCCCGACAAAGTTTGGTCACATTTAAAGACTAAAACCACACTGACGCTCTCCACTCGCAAACGTATCATCAAAAAGGCTATTTATGGATCCGGTTCTTGTGCAACAAACGACGCAACTTGCTGCGTCGGATTTTTCGCTTTGGTCGCTTTTTTTACGGGCTGATATTGTCGTTCAGGCGGTGATGTTGGGCTTGATTCTGGCCTCGGTTTGGTGCTGGTCGATTATTATAGAAAAAACTGCCACGCTGCGGCGGGTGCGCCAGCAGGCCGATGCGTTCGAGGCCTTGTTTTGGTCGGGCGAGACTTTGCAAAAAATATACAAACAAGTCGGTGCCTATGACGGTGGGCCTTCGGCGAAAGTTTTCAATGCCGCCATGGGCGAATTTGTGCGTTTCGGGAACAGTAAAAAAGTCTCCCAAGGTCTCTCGCTTGTGCAATTTGTCGAGCGCGCTTTAAGCGCCTCTGTGGCGCGCGAAATGGAAAATTTAGAACAACGCCTCTTGGTGCTGGCCACGGTAGGGGCGGTGGCGCCCTTTGTTGGTCTGTTTGGCACCGTTTGGGGCATTATGAATTCCTTCCAAGCGATTGCGATGAGCCAGGACACTAATTTGGCCGTTGTGGCGCCTGGCATTGCCGAGGCTTTGTTTGCCACCGGCCTCGGGCTTTTGGCGGCCATTCCGGCGGTGATTGCTTACAATAAAATCTCCAATGATTTAGGCCGTTTTGGCGCCCGTCTCGATCGTTTCGCCGATGATTTTGTGGCCCTTGTGGCGCGCCAAACCCCTGGCGATAAGGAAGCCTAATCCAATGCAGCCATCGAGCCGAAACCAGCGCAAGCGCTATCAGCCGATGGCGGAGATTAATGTCACCCCCATGGTCGACATTATGTTGGTCTTGCTGATTGTGTTTATGGTCGCCGCGCCTTTGTTAACGGTCGGGGTTCCGGTCAATTTGCCCAAAGCGGGGGCCAAGCCCTTGCAAGGCGATGGAGAACCGCTGGCGATTAGCGTCAATGCGCAGGGGCAGATTTTTCTGCAAGATAATGAGATTGCGCTCGAAGCCTTGGTGCCGCGCTTGAAAGCCATTGTGGGTACGGGCTATCAGCAGCGCATTTATGTGCGCGGCGATGAGGCGGTATCTTATGGCCGCGTGGCCACGGTGGTGGCGCGCATTAATGCGGCGGGCTTTGCCCGCGTGGCTCTGGTTACCGATACGCCCAAAGGCCCCTTGAGATGAGCCTGCGCCCCGATGTTTTGGGCTCTTTGGCCCTACACTTGGGGCTGGCTTTGCTGGTGACCTTATGGACGCCCATGCTGCGCAATATGGACATACAAGATTCTGTTTTGCCGATTGAGATTATCAATCTCGATGAGTTCACTCAATTGGTAGAAAAAACCGCCAAGCCTGCCGAGGTGCCAGAAAAATCAAAGCCGCTACAGGCTGCCGTGCCCGAGCGTGCGGCGCCCGAACCTGTGGTCGCGCCCCAAAAGGCTGTGCCCTTATTGGAGGCGAGCACGCCAGAAAAGAAAACACCCGAAAGGCCTCGCGAAGAAAAACCTTCGCGCTTTAAAGTGGCGCAGCCTACGCCTTTTGCACGGCCGCAAATTAAGCCCAAGCCTTTGCTGGATATTGGCCAGACGCGGGCGTTGTTGAACAAAATTCCCGATGCGCCCAAAGTGCAAGACGAAGTCAAAGCCGACGACAATCAGGCTTTGGGGGAGCGGTTGACCTTTAGCGAGGTGGATGGGTTTCGCGCGCAGATGCGGCGCTGTTGGTCGCCGCCCTCGGGCGCGCGCGAGGCGGCCAATCTTGTGGTCAGCATTCGCCTGTCTTTAACGCCTGCGGGAACCCTCTCGGCCGGCCCCGTTGTGGTCAATCGGGCCCAATTGGGCGACCCGTTTTTTAGGGCGGCTGCGGAAAGTGTGCTACGAGCCATTCGCAGATGCCAACCGTTTAATATGCCAGTTGAGAAATATAAAAGTTGGCGCGATATTGAATTGACCTTTGACCCGCGTAAGATGCTCGGAAGCTAGGAGACCCAGACGATGAGATATATAAGCCATGCTATATGCCAAATGCGCCTGCCAATTTTGGCTCTCGCGTTTTTTGCTATGCTGCCGTTTTATGCGCAGGCGGCGCTGAAAATTGACATCACGCAGGGCAATGTTGAGCCGTTGCCAATCGCGGTTCTCGATTTTGAGAGCGAAGGCGGCGTCGGCCAAGATTTGGCCAAAGTTGTGGTGGCGGACTTGGAACGCTCAGGGCTGTTTCGTCCGGTCGACCGCGAGGCTTTCATCGAGACACAAGTGGGCGTCAATACGCGCCCCAAATTTAAAGACTGGCGCGTGGTCAATGCGCTGGCCTTGGTGACGGGGCGCGCCGTTTTGCAAGGCGATGGCCGTTTGCGGGTGGAGTTTCGCCTTTGGGATGTTGTGGCCGGCCAGCAAATGACTGGCTTGCAGTTTTTCACCAAACCAGAAAACTGGCGCCGCATCAGCCATTTGGTGGCCGATGCGATTTATGAGCGTCTGACCGGCGAAACCGGATATTTTGATACGCGTATCGTTTACGTGTCGGAATCGGGTCCGAAAAACCAAAGGGTAAAGAAACTGGCGGTAATGGACCAAGACGGATTTTCGCAAAGCGAATTGACCAGCGGTCGTGCCTTGGCTTTGACGCCGCGCTTTTCGCCAACGGCGCAAGAAATAACCTATCTGTCTTTTGCCAATAATAAGCCGCGGGTTTATTTGCTGAACATCGAGACAGGCCAGCAAGAGGTCGTGGGTGATTTTCCGGGCATGACTTTTGCCCCTCGGTTTTCGCCCGATGGCCAAAAAATTATTCTGAGCCTAGAGCGCAATGGCAATTCCAATATTTATACGATGGACCTGCGCACCCGCGAGACCCGGCGTTTAACCTCGTCTTTGGCCATTGATACCGCGCCTTGTTTTGCACCCGATGGCAGCCGCATTGTGTTTGAGAGCGACCGCATGGGCACGCAGCAGCTTTATGTTATGGAAGCCGATGGCTCGAATGTGCGCCGCATTTCTTATGGCGAAGGCCGCTATGCCACGCCCGTTTGGTCACCGCGCGGTGATTTGATCGCCTTTACCAAAACTCTAAAAGGGCGGTTTTTAATCGGCGTGATGAAGGCGGATGGCTCTGGCGAGCGTATTTTAACCGAAGGATTTCACAATGAAGGCCCCGCTTGGTCGCCAAATGGTCGGGTTATTTCCTTCTTCCGCGAAGGAAAAGGGGCGGATGAAGGTTCTACCTTGTGGACTGTGGATGTTACAGGCTATAATGAGAGACCGATAGCGACACCGGGTTGGGCTTCAGACCCCGCATGGTCGCCGCTTATTCGTTAAGTATATTTAAAGTTATTTTGTGTAAATCTGTGTTTCAGTTCAGCAAATGATTGCATTTGAACTGTTTTTGGGTATTTTAACTTAATAATTCGGACAAAATGTCTGATGGAAGTCTTGAGGAGCATTCAATGGGACCGTCTTTAAAATCAAAAATTATCCTATCCATGGCGTTGTTAGGCCTGGTAATCTCTGGCTGTGCTTCGACAACAGACGGCCGTGTAAATAGTTCATCCTCCGCGAGAAGCGCCAGCTCTGCAAGCTCGCTAAACGCGGAAGTGCAAGATCTCGTTGCCAATGTTTCTGACCGCGTTTTCTTCGCGACAGACCAATCCAACCTAGATGGGTCTTCCCGCGCCACTTTGCGCGACCAGGCTTCTTGGTTGAACCAAAACGCATCCGTGCGCTTGACCATCGAAGGTCATGCGGATGAGCGTGGCACACGTGAATACAATCTGGCCTTGGGCGCACGTCGTGCCAATGCCGTTCGTGACTTCCTCATCAGTGAGGGCGTTTCTGGCGATCGCTTGCAAACCATTTCTTATGGTAAAGAGCGTCCAGTATCGCTTTGCTCCGAGGAAAGCTGCTGGTCGAAAAACCGCCGCGCTGTCGCAAACATTCGCTAACTAAAGCGAATTTGAAATGAGATTAGGGCACCTTCGGGTGCCCTTTTTTTTGAGGGGTGCGCGTGTGTGCCCTAATTTTGACGTGATTAAGGACGATATCAGCCTCATGCACATGTTTTCGAAATTATGTTTGGCTTCGACTTTGGGTCTGCTTGTCAGCGGTCTTGGGTTGGGCCCCGCTCAGGCACAATATGTGTCCTCGCCGACAACCCAGGCCGCGCGCTCGGCACCGTCGGGATTGTTAACGCCGCAAAACTCGGCTCGCGATGGATTGTTGGAAGCCGATGGCGCACAGCGTTTGGAAATGCTCGAGTTGAAATTGGTGCAAATCGAACAATTGTTGAATGCGCAAAACAACCTGCGCGCGCGCAGTCAGTCGAACGAAGTTATGAAACTGCGGCAACGCATTGAGTTTCTCGAAGCTCAAGCTGGGGCGCAAAATGTTGGGGCTTCATCAGTTGCGCCAGTTGCAAATGCGTCGCGCGCGGCACCCTTCGAAGGGTCGCCAAACCAAGATGCGGCCGAGCTGCGGATGCGGTTCAATGATATGGCCGAGAGCTTGCGCGCCCTGCAAGCCCATACCGATCAATTGCTGCTGCAAATGCAAACGGTCACGCGGCGTATCGAAAGCGGCAAAGCCGATAATGAGTTCCGTTTCCAAGCGCTGGAAAGCGGTGTCCGCCGCGCGAATTCGGGTATTTCCTCCACCTCCAGCGAGCCCGAAGTTATCGGCTTTGTGCGCCGTTCGGCTCCGGTGGAAGGCTTGTCAGAGCCAAGCGCACGTGTCTCTTCTTCGGCCGCTTCCGCGGCGGCGGGGCCACTGGTGGGCGAGGGCGACTTATCAACTTTGCAAAATTTCGGGCGCCAAACCCGCGCGCCCTTGAAAGACCCAAAGGCTTTATACAATCGGGCTTTGAGAGATTTACAAGCCGGAGATTATGGCGGCGCAGAGGCTGATTTCGCGTCTCTGGTCGGCGCCTATCCGTCGCATAAATTGGCGGGAAATTCGCAATATTGGTTGGGCGAAACGTTTTACGTACGCCGCCAATACAAGCAAGCGGCGGAGGCCTTTTTGGCTGGCTATACAACCTATGCAAGAAGTAAAAAAGCGCCCGATAGCTTGCTCAAGCTGGGCATGACCCTGAACGCGCTGGGCGAGAAGAAAACCGGCTGCGATGCTTTGGCCGAGCTTGGGGCGAAGTTCCCCGATGCGTCGAGTTCCATTCGTAAGCGGGCTCAGATCGAGCGCAAACGAGCTGGTTGTGGTCGCTAAAACGCCAGCGGCATTTCTAAAAACGTTAACTCGCTTGCGCGCAGGCGCCCATGTGGCGCTGGCAGTGTCTGGTGGCGGCGATAGTCTTGGGCTTTTGGCCTTAGCGGCTAAAGCCAAGGATTTAAAGGGCGCGCCAAAGTTTAGCGTTCTCACGGTCGATCATGGGCTGCGCCCCGAAGCTCGACTGGAAGCGAAAAGCGTGGGCCAAGCCTGCAAAGAGCTGGGCTTAAAACACGTGACTTTGCGGGCCAACGAAAAACTAGCGACCCAAGATATTCAGCAACAAGCGCGGCTGTTGCGCTATGGCCTTATGGCGCAATGGAGCGTGCGCCATAAGGCACAGGCTTTGGTTTTAGCGCATCATCAGGACGACCAAGCCGAGACCGTGTTGATGCGCTTGGCGCGCGGCAGTGGCGTCAACGGGCTGTCGGGCATGGCCGAAAAACAAATCTTGGGCACGCAATTTGGCGATTTGGTTTTGCTACGCCCTTTTTTGGCGTGGCGCGGGGTGGAACTGAAAAAAATCGCCAAAAAAGCAGGTTTGCAAGCGGGCGAAGACCCGAGCAATAGCGACCGCCAATTCGAGCGCGTGCGCTGGCGCCAAGCCTTGCCGCAACTGGCCGAAGCGGGGCTAAATGTGGAAGCCTTATCCGGCCTAGCCGATACGATGCGCGAGGTTCGCACGAGCCTGGATGCGCAGCTTGTTGCTTGGCTGAATGCCCATGCCACATGGCATGCGTTTGGTGTTTTATGTTTGTCCAAGCCTGCCTACCTCGAGTTAGACGTGGCGCTAAAACAGCGTCTTATGGCGGCTTTTGTGAGATATTTTGGCGCCCAGAAACATCCGTTAAAACGGGCCCAGATTGAGGCTTTTGCGGCCCGTCCCCATGCCAGTGTTGCGGGCGGCGCAACTCTTGGCGGGGCGCAGATGCGCTGGCGTCAACATTCCGTTTTCCTCGGTCGCGAAGTGGCCGCTTGTCGCGACCCCATGCCCGTGACCTCCAAACCAGCGCTTTGGGACAATCGAATGCAGGTCAAAACTCAAGAAAAGGGTCTTTTTGTCGCGCCATTGGGCGCTGAGGGTATGCAGGCTTTGCGAGATGCGCGGGGTCCAAAGGCGGCCAAAGCGCGTTTCGATGCGGCCCTACCGGCTTGCTATATCGCTGCTTTACCAGCGTTTTATCGGGGCAAGCGCAGGCTCGCGTGTCCCTCGCTAGAGCCAAAGACAGGTTTTTCGGTCGCGAGCGTTTATTCACAAGAGCTCTATTTGACGATTTTGCGGGGTGGGCAGCACTGGTAATGTTGCCTTGGCGTCCCTATATTAAGCTTATGGAAGCGCGCCCCTGAGGGCGACGTAATTTTGGTAGAAAACGAAAAGGTGATGCCGTGAATGGTATGAGAAACATAGCTGTTTGGTTGGTCGTTGGTCTAATGCTGATCACGCTGTTTAACGTGTTCCAAAACCCGGGCGCGCAAAACTCTGGTCGCAGTATTAATTTTTCCCAGTTCGTCGCTGAAGTCGACGCCGGTTCCATCGCAGATGTCACTATCGAGGGCGATGCGATTACCGGCCATTATTCCGATGGCAGCGCCTTCTCGACTTATTCGCCACCCAATGATCCAAACCTTGTGCAGCGCTTGCAAGAGCGCGGCGTCTCGATTACCGCCAAACCCGATAGCTCCAACTCGCCCACTTTCCTCGGCGTGCTGATTTCGTGGTTTCCGATGTTGCTGCTTATCGGCGTCTGGGTGTTTTTCATGCGCCAGATGCAAGGTGGCGGCAAAGGCGCGATGGGCTTTGGTAAATCGAAAGCCAAGCTGTTGAACGAAACGCACGGCCGCGTGACGTTCGACGATGTCGCCGGCATTGATGAAGCCAAAGATGATTTGCAAGAGATTGTCGACTTTCTTCAAGACCCAACCAAGTTTCAACGCCTCGGCGGACGTATTCCAAAAGGCGCTTTGCTAGTAGGCCCTCCAGGCACAGGTAAAACACTTTTGGCGCGCGCCATTGCGGGCGAAGCCAATGTGCCATTTTTCTCCATTTCGGGGTCTGACTTTGTTGAGATGTTTGTCGGCGTGGGCGCCAGCCGCGTGCGCGACATGTTTGAGCAAGCCAAAACCAATGCGCCGTGCATCATCTTCATCGATGAGATTGACGCGGTCGGTCGCCATCGTGGCGCGGGCCTCGGCGGCGGCAATGACGAGCGCGAGCAGACGCTAAACCAACTGCTGGTCGAGATGGACGGCTTTGAAGCCAATGAAAGCATTATTCTGATTGCTGCCACCAACCGTCCAGACGTGTTGGATCCAGCGCTCTTGCGCCCGGGTCGGTTTGACCGCCAAGTTGTGGTGCCCAATCCAGATATCATTGGCCGCGAGAAAATTCTCAAAGTCCACATGAAGAAAACGCCCTTGGCGGCCGACGTAGATGCGCGCACGATTGCGCGCGGCACGCCCGGTTTCTCGGGCGCCGATTTGGCCAATCTGGTCAATGAAGCGGCTTTGCTCGCGGCACGTCGCGCCAAACGTTTGGTAGCGATGCAAGAGTTTGAAGACGCCAAAGACAAAGTGATGATGGGCGCCGAGCGCCGCTCTATGGTGATGACGGAAGACGAGAAAAGTCTCACCGCCTATCACGAAGGCGGCCACGCTTTGGTAGCCATGAATATGCAAGCCTCTGACCCGGTTCACAAAGCGACGATTATTCCTCGCGGTCGTGCACTCGGCATGGTGATGCGCCTTCCAGAACGCGATCAACTGTCGGTTTCGCGCGGTAAAATGAAGGCTGACTTGGCCGTGGCCATGGGTGGCCGCATTGCCGAGGAACTGATTTTCGGCCACGAAAAAGTCACCTCGGGCGCCTCGTCCGACATTCAAATGGCGACCAGTATGGCCAAAGCCATGGTTACCGAATATGGCATGAGCGAAGAAATGGGCCCGCTTTCCTATAGTGAAAACGAGCAAGAAGTCTTCCTCGGCCGCAGTGTGGCACGCACGCAAAACATGTCGGAAGACACGCAACGCCGTATTGATGCGGAAGTCCGTAAATTGGTGGAAGAGGGCTATGACATGGCCAAGAAAATCTGCCAAGAAAAAATGGATGACCTGCATAAGATTGCCAAAGGCTTGTTGGAATATGAAACGCTAAGCGGTGATGAAATTGCAGGCCTGCTGAAAGGCGACCTGCCGCATCGTCCCGACGATGATAATAAGCCGCAAGCGGGTGGCCCTTCTTCGCCATTCCCGACGACCGGCGGCGCTGGCGTGGGCGGGGCAGAACCCCAAGGCACCTAAAATTAGCTATGGCGTCCGTTCCGACGCAAATTTTTGGCATCGTCAATATCACCACCGATAGTTTTTCGGATGGGGGAGATTATCTCGACCCCGAGGCAGCGATATCGCATGGGAAAAATTTGCTGTCGCAAGGGGCGCACGTGTTGGACGTTGGGCCAGCCTCGAGCCATCCCGATGCGGGCGATGTATCGCCCGACACAGAAATGGCGCGATTGGAAAGCGTTTGGGCTGGCTTAAAAGCCCTTGGCGCGCCGATAAGCGTCGATAGTTTTCAGCCCGCCACGCAGCGCTGGTCGATGGCGCAAGGTGCGGATTGGTTGAACGATATCAATGGCTTCCAAGACCCAAGCCTGCATGATGAGCTGGCCGATTACAGCGGTAAGCTGGTGGTGATGCACGCCATTCAGGCCAAAGGCATCGCCACGCGCGAGGCGCCGCCCGAAGGCGATATTTGGTCGATTATCTTTCGGTTTTTCGAACAGAAATTAGAGACTTTTGCCCGCGCAGGGATTGCCCGCGACAAGCTGGTGCTAGACCCCGGCATGGGGTTCTTTTTGGGCAATCGGCCCGAGACTTCGATGGCGGTTTTGGCAGGCCTGCAGCGCTTGAAACGCGAGTTTGAGGTGCCGGTTTTGGTCTGTGTCTCGCGCAAAAGTTTTCTGCGCGCGCTGGCCTCGCCAAATGACACGCCCATTGGCGTTGAGCAATCGGGCCCGATTTCCTTGGCCGGTGAAATGCTGGCCTTAGAGCAACAGGTCGATTTTATCCGCACGCATGCGCCCGAGCCCCTAACGCAAGCCATACGGTTGCGCGCGGCAAGCCAGCGTCTGGGGCCGCAAAAGTAACATATTGCAACAGCATGTGATTTGGGTGCGCCTGCGAAATTGGCGATAAACAGGCATGACTAGAAAATATTTTGGAACCGATGGTATTCGCGGCCGTGTAAACGGCGAGAAAATGAACGCCGAAACCGCTTTGCGTTTGGGCATGGCGGCGGGCACTTATTTCCGCCGTGGCGAGCATCGCCATCGTGTGGTGATTGGCAAAGACACGCGTCTTTCTGGCTATATGATTGAGCCTGCCTTGGTGGCGGGTTTCACGTCTATGGGCATGGATGTGTTTTTGTTCGGGCCCATCCCCACGCCTGCGGTGGCGTTTTTAGCGCGCTCCCTGCGTGCCGATTTGGGCGTGATGATTTCTGCCTCGCACAATGCGTTTGAAGACAATGGCATTAAATTGTTCGGCCCGGATGGCTATAAATTGTCGGATGCGATTGAGCAAAAAATCGAACAATTAATGGATGCCCCCGCCGATGACCTCGTGCCCTCGGCCGAGCTGGGGCGCGCCAAACGGATTGATGACAGCCAAGCGCGCTACATTGAGTTTGCCAAGCGCACCTTCCCGAAAGACCTTACCTTAGAAGGCATTAAGCTGGTTATCGATTGCGCCAATGGGGCGGCCTATAAAGTGGCGCCCACGGCTCTTTGGGAGCTGGGCGCGGAAGTGATTTCCATGGGCGTTTCGCCCAATGGGGTGAATATTAACAAAGGCTGCGGCTCCACAGACACCGCCGCTTTGGCCGATCGCGTGCGCGAAACCCGCGCCGACATTGGCATTGCGCTAGATGGCGATGCCGACCGCCTGATTATTTGCGACGAGAACGGCACGATGATTGATGGCGACCAAATTATGGGCCTGGTGGCGCGCGATTGGCAGAGCCGCGATTTACTTTCCGCCCCTGGCATTGTCACCACGGTCATGTCGAACCTCGGCCTCGAGCGGCATTTGCAAGACAACGGCCTATCCATGGCGCGCACCCAAGTGGGCGACCGCTATGTGGTGGAGCATATGCGCCAGCATGGGTTCAACCTTGGCGGCGAGCAATCGGGCCATATGGTGATGTCTGATTTCTCGACCACGGGCGATGGCCTCATCGCGGCTTTGCAAGTTTTGGCGGTGATGAAGAAAACCGACAAGCCCGTGTCCGACTTATGCCGCGTGTTCACACCGGTGCCGCAAATTCTAGAAAATGTACGTTTCAGCACTGGCGCGCCGCTAGAGCATGACGACGTGAAAGCCATTATTGCCGCTTGCGAAGTGAAGCTTGGCAATCAGGGGCGTTTGCTCATTCGCAAAAGTGGCACCGAGCCGCTCATCCGCGTGATGGCCGAGGGCGATGACGCGGCCCTAGTGCAGCAATTGGTCTCTGAGATTGTCGACACCATTCAAACGGTTGCTGCGTGAGCGAAGCTAAATTTGTGCCGGGTAAAGTTATGGTCGTGGCGGGCTCCGACAGCGGCGGCGGGGCCGGCATTCAGGCCGACATAAAAGCCATTATGGCGCAAGGCGCTTATGCCACCACTGCCATTTCGGCGCTGACGGCGCAAAACACCCAAGGCGTGCAAGATATATTCGACGTCCCGCCGGCTTTCGTGGTCAGCCAAATGACTTCTATTTTGTCAGACATTGACGCCGATATTTTAAAAACCGGCATGTTGGCCACCCGCGCCACCATCGAGGCGGTGGCCGAGGCGCGCGATCGGTTGAAGCCCAAGTTACCCATGATTGTCGACCCCGTGATGGTGGCCACCTCGGGCGACCCGCTGCTGGCCGAAGACGCCATTGCGGCGCTGGCCTCGTTGCTGGTGCGCCATGCGCTTATCGTGACGCCTAATTTGCCCGAAGCCAGCCTGCTGGTAGGGCGCGACACCGACACGCTAGACGACATGAAACGCGCCGCCGATAAATTAATGGAGGGCGGCGCGCATGCGGCTCTCATCAAGGGCGGCCATGCCAGTGCCTCGGGTAATTCGGTAAGTGATTTATTGGCTTTGCAGTCGGGCATGCATGTGTTCGAGCAAGCCCGCCTCGAGACGACCAACACGCATGGCACAGGCTGCACTTTGGCCAGCGCGCTGTCGGGTCAATTGGCCAATTCGATGGGGCGAGAGGATGGGGAGTTGGATAGCAAAGGCCACCCATCAGACGCCACGCTGCTGCACGCCACCGAGACGGCGGTTGCTTACGTCCACCGAGCCATAAAAGCCGCGCCAGACATCGGCCAAGGCCATGGGCCGGTTTGGCATGGGGTTTAGGGTTCCGTTTGCGGTTGCAAACGAGATGGCTTTTTTCTAGTCTTGAACGATAAATAAAAACAACGCGTTAAGCGGTTTGTCGCCTTTGGTTTGTCTGTTGCATTTGTATAGCCCTCGCTACTTTCTGTGGAGGATATAATGGCACTTATAAAAGAATTCGAACCCGAATGGCTGGATGACACAACAGTTCAAGAGCCCGTGGTAAAAGCGACTTACTCAATGTTTAAGGCAGGGCGTGGCAAGCGATATCTTTACATTAGAACTTTCGGCTCGAAGGACAGGGTTAAAAAAGGTCAACCTAGCCAGTTTTTTCAGCTTGATACCGAGGCTATTGAGCAGTTGAAGAAAATTCTGGAGGATTTTTGATATGACAGCCGAAGTAGCAGTTATAAATCTGGGCGGAATTGCATTGGCGGCTGACAGCGCTGTTACCTTCGGCGCAGGAGGAGAAAGTAAAAAATCCTTTACTCATTCAAATAAAATATTTGAATTATCTAAGACACAACCGATTGGTATAATGATTTACGGCAATGCGTATTTCGGTCGATTGCCTCTCGAAGCACTGATTAAAGAGTTTAGAAAAGCTTCAAGCAGACGGGATTATCCAACGGTTGAAGCTTGTGCGGATCACTTCATAGAATTTTTATCTGACGATAAATTTTTGGAGACGGTTGATGATACGCTGAATACGCTTTCGGCATTTACTCAAGTTCTCACAGATCTAATTGAAGGTTGCATAGCTGTTGCAAAAGGCTCTGACAAGAGAGCTTTGACGGAAACTGTAGGCAACATGATTTTAGCTCAGAGAGCTGAGGTGCTCTCAAGTAGTGGGCTTTTCGAGCCACTTGAAGTAGGCGAATATTTCCCCTCGGCGGTGGTGGATGATTATGTAGAATTTGCTAACAAATATTGCAGTGACGTATGGCGAGCCAAAGAAACCGAAGGTCAAGAGTTGTTGCAGATGGTTCTCACTGAAAAAAGTACCGTAAAAGCTATTTTACAGTCATGCGTTTTCATTCAAAGCCGGCCCATAGTGCTCGAATTGCTTTACTGATTTTCCAGGGTTGATAGAAACTTTAGAAGACTATTTTGCAAGCAACAATCCGAAATCGCTGGACGACATTATGTCGAAAGTTGTGATTGAAGAATCCTGGGTCAAAAAGAAACCAGTTTGAATGTGCTCAGGCACATTCAAACTATTTCTCGGCAGAATTTAAATCAGGAAGTAAATTGAACTTTAGAAGATGACCGTTTTTATTCGTCTCTAACCTTTTGCCACCCCTTCCTTTCCCCCCACACATCTGCTAGCCTCTTCTTATCAACGCGCGAATGGTGCGTTGGTGGGGCTAGTAACCCCTTCCGAAAGCCGCAATTTGTATTGCGTATGTGGCTTAACGCTCTTGGCGTTAGGCCTTTTTTTATAAATTGCTGCAAAAATCCGTTCACTCCGCTTCGTCGGGGTGGCGGCGAAATAAGGTTTCGACTGAATACGTCGCGGCCGGTCTTTTGGACGGTTTACTACGCCCCGACACCTGCGAAAGCAGGTGTCGGTTTTTGCGTTTGAGTTGGGGGTAAGGGTTGAATAAGGCGAACTCCAGGCTGGAGCCCGCCGAATAGGCCCTAAGTGAGCCAGACGCAAACTGCCGTTAAGAAGCATGCGCGCCAAGCTCATTGCATAAATGCCCCCAGCACCCGCAAAGCCCAAGTTGCCCCCGTCTCCAAGGTTTTACTGCGCAAAACCTCTCCGCTTGGGGTAGGCGGGCTGGGCTTGCCCTTCGGGCAAACGAGCCCTTTTACCCAGCACCCGCGAAGCAAACCTTCCCACAAAAGAAAACCCAACCAAAGTTGACGACTCTCAACGCACGCCCTATATCTCTTCGTGGGACACCTCTCCCCAACGAGAGGCAACGATCTGAAAGGGTTGCGATATGACAACTTTGACTAAACCGGACGTACGTCCGGCAAACCCCAATTTTTCTTCTGGGCCATGTGCAAAACGCCCAGGGTTTTCCTTACAAGCTTTAGATGACGCCGTGCTCGGCCGTTCGCATCGCTCGAAACCGGGCAAAGCGAAACTGGCCGAAGCCATCGACCGCACGCGTGCGGTTTTGGGCGTGCCAGATGACTATCACATCGGCATCGTACCGGCCTCCGACACCGGCGCCTATGAAATGGCCATGTGGTCTATGCTCGGCCAACGCGGCCTCGATATTCTGGCATGGGAAAGCTTCGGCTCCGGCTGGGTCACCGATGTGGTGAAACAATTAAAACTAGACGATGTGCGCATCATGGAAGCCGACTACGGCCATCTGCCTGATTTAAGCGCCGTCGATTTTTCCCGCGATGTGGCCTTCACCTGGAACGGCACCACCGCCGGCGTTCGGGTGCCAAACGGCGACTGGATTAGCGACACCCGCGAAGGCCTAACGCTGTGCGATGCCACCTCCGCCGCCTTCGCCATGGATTTGGCTTGGGACAAACTCGATGTCACCACCTATAGCTGGCAAAAAGTGCTGGGCGGGGAAGCCGCGCACGGCATGCTGATTTTGAGCCCGCGCGCTGTGGCTCGCCTCGAAAGCTATACGCCCGCTTGGCCGCTGCCAAAAGTGTTCCGCCTTACCAAAGGTGGCAAACTGATTGAGGGTATTTTCAAAGGCGAGACCATCAACACGCCCTCTATGTTGGCCGTGGAAGATTATCTCGACACCTTAAAATGGGCCGAAAGCATCGGCAGCCTGTCCGGCCTTCTGGGTCGCGTGGCTGACAATAACAAAGCCTTGAACGACTGGGTGGCCGCAACCGATTGGGTGGCCAACTTGTGCCAAGACGAAGCCAATCAGTCGACCACCTCGGTCTGCTTGCAAATCGTCGATGCCGAAGTGGTCGCCATGGCGCCAGAGGCCCAAAGCGCTTTGGCCAAAAAAATCGCCAGCCTTCTGGATACACAAGCCGTGGCCTATGACATCGGCGCCTATCGCGATGCCCCTGCGGGCTTGCGCATCTGGGCCGGCGCGACGGTGGAAGCATCCGACCTCGCAAACCTAACTCCGTGGCTCGATTGGGCCTTCGAAACAGCCAAAATGGAGGCACAAAATGCCTAAAGTATTAATTGCAGATAAAATGAGCCCTGCCGCCGAGCAGATTTTCAAAGACCGTGGCGTTGAAGTCGACGTGATTACAGGCTTGGAACGCGATGAGTTGATGAAAATCATCGACCAATATGACGGCCTCGCCGTGCGCTCCTCCACCAAAGCCACCCCGCCCGTGCTAGAAGCCGCCACCAACATGAAAGTCATTGGTCGCGCAGGCATTGGCGTCGATAACATCGACCTGCCCACCGCCACCGCAAATGGCATCGTGGTCATGAACACGCCGTTCGGCAATTCCATCACCACCGCAGAACACGCCATTGCCATGATGTTCGCCTTGGCGCGCCAAATTCCCGAAGCCAATGCCTCGACGCATGCTGGCAAATGGGAAAAGTCGCGCTTTATGGGCGTCGAGCTGACGGGTAAAACTTTGGGCGTTATCGGCTGCGGCAACATTGGTTCCATCGCCGCCAGCCGCGCCTTGGGCTTGAAAATGAAAGTGGTCGCTTTTGATCCGTTCCTCACGCCAGACCGTGCGGTGGAAATGGGCGTCGAAAAAGCCGAGCTGAATGAGCTTTTGGCGCGTGCTGATTTCATTACTTTGCACACGCCGCTGACCGATAAAACGCGCAATATTCTGGATGCGGACGCTTTGGCCAAATGTAAAAAAGGGGTGCGTATTATCAATTGCGCGCGTGGCGGTCTTATCGATGAAGCGGCTCTCAAAGGTGCGCTCGAAAGTGGCCAAGTCGCCGGCGCGGCCTTGGATGTGTTCGAAGAAGAACCGGCCAAAGCCAATGCTTTGTTCAACATGGACAACGTCGTTTGCACCCCGCATTTGGGCGCCTCTACCGCAGAAGCGCAAGAAAACGTGGCCCTGCAAGTGGCGGAACAAATGGCCGATTTTCTGATGACAGGCGCGGTCAATAACGCCATTAACGTGCCGTCCATTTCGGCCGAAGATGCGCCGCGTTTGCGCCCCTTCGTCGCCTTGGCCGAACAGCTGGGTCTGTTCGCGGGTCAATTGACCGAGAGCGGCATCGAAGGCGCAGAAATTGAATATGTCGGGGATGTTGCCGGCCTCAATGTGGCACCGCTCACTTCCGCCATTATGGCGGGTCTGTTGCGCCCGCTTTTGGCCGATGTAAACATGGTCTCGGCGCCCGCCATCGCAAAAGAGCGTGGCATTACGGTGTCGGAATCGAAACAAGATAGCAAAGGCGCGTTTGATAGTTACATCCGCCTGACCTTGAAAACCGAACGCCAGCAGCGCTCGGTTGCGGGCACCGTCTTCTCGGATGGCAAGCCGCGCATCATTCAGGTGAAGGGCATTAACATTCACGCCGAACTGGCACCGAATGTGCTTTATGTCACCAATACCGATGAGCAAGGCTTTATTGGCGCTTTGGGCAGTGCTTTGGGCAAGCATGGCATTAACATTGCCAGCTTCCAGTTGGGTCGAGAAAAGCCAGGTGGCGATGCCATTTCGCTGGTCAATATCGACAACCAAGCCAGCCCCGAAGTGCTAAAAGAACTAGAGACTTTGGAACAAGTGGTTCAAATTCAACAGCTCAGCTTCTAGGGCTGCGAAATATCAGGCCCATTAGGGGCGAGAGGAAAACTCATGGCCAATGTAGTGGTTGTCGGCTCGCAATGGGGCGACGAAGGTAAAGGCAAGATTGTAGACTGGTTGTCGGTGCGTGCCGATGTGGTGGCGCGCTTTCAGGGCGGCCATAACGCAGGCCATACGCTGGTTATCAATGGCGAGGTTTACAAACTTTCCCTGCTGCCGTCCGGCATTGTACGCGAAGGCAAATTGTCGGTCATCGGCAATGGCGTCGTCGTCGACCCATGGGCGCTCTTGCATGAGATGAAAACACTGCGCGACCAAGGCGTGACCATTGGGCCAGATAATTTAAAAATTGCCGAGAACGCCACGCTTATTTTGCCATTGCATCAGGAATTAGATGCGGTGCGCGAAAACGCCAATGGCGGCGTTAAAATTGGCACCACCAAACGCGGCATCGGCCCAGCTTATGAAGATAAAGTGGGTCGGCGCGCGTTGCGCATTGCCGATTTGGCAGACCCCGATACGCTGGATGGGAAGATTGAACACCTTTTGGTGCATCACAATACGCTGCGCCGTGGGTTGAACTTGCCAGAGTTTGATGCCGGCGAGCTAAAAGCCAAATTGGTCGATGTCGCGCCGCACATCACACCTTATGCGGCGCCGGTTTGGCAGTTGCTGGATGAGGCGCGGCGAGACCGCAAACGCATTTTGTTTGAAGGCGCACAAGGCATTTTGTTGGATGTCGACCATGGCACCTATCCTTATGTGACTTCCTCCAACACAATTGCGGGCCAAGCCGCGATTGGCTCGGGCGTGGGGCCTTCGGCGCTCAACCATGTTTTGGGCATTACCAAAGCCTATACTACGCGCGTTGGGGAAGGGCCTTTCCCGACCGAGCAAAACAATGAAGACGGCCAAAAGCTGGGCGAACGCGGCCATGAATTTGGCACGGTTACGGGGCGCAAGCGCCGTTGCGGTTGGTTTGATGCGGTTCTTGTGCGCCAAGTGGTTCGCACCGCGGGCATCAACGGCATCGCGCTGACGAAACTAGATGTGCTGGATGGGTTTGACGAAATTAAAATCTGCACGGGCTATAAATTAGACGGCAAAGAGATTGATTATTTGCCGACCAATGCGGCCGAGCAAGCGCGTATCGAGCCGACCTATGAAACCATGCAGGGCTGGAGCGAGACCAGTTACGGCGCGCGGTCTTGGGCAGATTTGCCGGCCGAAGCCGTGCGCTATGTGCGCTATATCGAAGAACTTATCGGCGCGCCGGTAACCCTTCTGTCGACCAGTCCAGAGCGCGATGACACGATTTTGGTGAAAGATCCGTTCGAGGATTGATACGCCAGACCTTAGGGTTGCGTGCGCTCGCCTTCAATCGTTACGCCGTCGCTAGAGGCTACGGCAGACGACATAGCGTGTTTTAATTTTTCAAAGGCCCGCGCTTCGATTTGTCGAATGCGTTCTCGGCTGACATCGTGGCGATGGCTCAAAACTTCCAGCGTCTCGGGCGGGTCGGTGAGACGCCGGGCCATTAATATTTCCCGCTCGCGCTCGTTTAAAGCCGACATGGCTTGCATCAAAATAGCGCGGCGCGAGTTGGTTTCATCTTCCGCCACCACTTGGGCTTCGGGGGTGGGGCTTTCGTCTTCCAGCCAATCTTGCCATTCGCCGCCGCCTTCATCGCCCATATCACCGCCGCGCAAGGGCGCGTTCAACGACTGGTCACCGCTCATGCGGCCTTCCATCGAGGAGACTTCATCCTCGCGAACGCCAAGACGTTCGGCAATGTCAGAGACTTGGTCTGGGTTCAAAGAGCCGCCATCTATGGCGTTAATCTCGCCTTTAAGGCGGCGTAAATTGAAGAATAATTTTTTCTGCGCGGCCGTCGTGCCAATTTTTACCAGCGACCAACTGCGCAAAACATATTCTTGTATCGAGGCGCGGATCCACCACATGGCATAGGTTGCCAAGCGGAAGCCGCGGTCGGGATCGAATTTTTGCACAGCGCGCATCAGGCCGACATTGCCTTCGGAAATAACTTCGCCAATTGGTAAGCCATAGCCGCGATAGCCCATCGCGATTTTGGCGACGAGGCGTAAATGGCTGGTGACCAATTTATGGGCTGATTTTGTATCGCCAGATTTGGCGTAATCTTTTGCGAGTTCGAATTCTTCTTGCGCTTCGAGCATCGGAAATTTGCGAATGTCGGTGAGGTATCTCGACAGGCTACCTTCGGGATTGGGCGCAGGCGCAAGCGCCACCGCTTTCGACTTCGAAGCCGCCTTGGGAGCCTTTTTTGCCGGCTTAAGGGCTGTTTTTTTATCACTCATATATCTGATATAGGGGTGGTTTATGGCGATTTAAAGACCCAAGCGCCAGTTTATGTCACCAGTTTCATCTCGGTGCTTTCCAAGTCTTTGACCAATTGCTGCAAATCATCGGGCAGGGGGGCTTCATAATAATGCGTCTCGCCCGTAATGGGATGCTCAAAGCCCAGCGCGGCGGCATGCAAGGCCTGCCTGTCGAGCGCGGTCAGCGCCGTTTTTTGCGCTTCGGTGAGATGGATGGCGCGGCTTTTCATGCCACTGCCGTAAAGTTTGTCGCCCAAAACAGGATGGCTCATATGCGCCATATGCACCCGAATTTGGTGCGTGCGCCCGGTTTCCAAACGGCATTCGACGAGGCTCACTTGGCCATTGGCGAATTGGCGCTGGCGACGGTAATGGGTCACCGCATGGCGCGCGGTTTTGGCGCGCGAGATAGCAATTTTTTTGCGATTATTGCTGGCCCGCGCCAAAGGCATATCCACTGTGCCAGCCGCCGGCAAGGGCACGCCCCAGACGAGGGCTTTATACAAGCGCTGCATGCGCCCGTCTTGGCCGTGGGCCGCAAATTGTTCGCTCAAGCCCCGATGCGCCTTGTCGTTTTTGGCGACCACCATAATGCCGCTGGTGTCTTTATCGAGCCGATGCACAATACCTGGACGCTTTTCGCCGCCAATGCCCGATAGCGTGTCGCCACAATGAGCCAGAAGCGCATTGACCAGCGTTTTATCGGGGCTGCCGGGGGCAGGATGGACAACCATGCCCGCAGGTTTATTGACCACCAGAAGCGCGTCATCTTCGAAAATAATATCCAAAGGAATGGTTTGCGCTTTCACCGTGGTGTCGATAGGCGGGGGTAAAATCAGTTCGACGATATCATCTTGTTTGACCCGCCAGGACGGGTCTTTTATGGTTGTGCTCGCCTGTCGGCGCGTCACGACACATTGGCCGTCTTTAATCAGCTCTTGCACGCGCACACGAGATAAATCTTCGCTAGCCATCGCCACACGGCGGTCCAAGCGGGCGCCATCCGAGGCGTAGTCTACGGCGAAAGCCAATTTTTCAGGGAGTTCAGTCATGTCTCAAGATACCGCCATGTCGCCAAATAAAGCAAATCGTGGAGAAGCAGAAAACGCTTCGGAAGAAGCTATAGCACAACCTTCAACAAGGTATGTGCGTGTTTTGCTTATCGTTGTCATCGGCTTGGGTGTCTTGATGGTCGGCGGGGCCGCTGTGGTTATCGGCACGGTTATCAAACGCGTCTCGAACCCCGAAGCGGTGCCCGTGAAACCAGGGTTTGGCGAGATTGAGATTAGCATTCCCCTCGATAGTCAAGTTATTGGCGTCGACAATGGCGACACCCGCATCATCGTCAAATTACAAGACGAGCAAGGGCCGCTGCTGATTTTGCTCGACCCGCGCAAAGGCGAAGAAAAAGGCCGCATTCGGTTGCGCCCGGAAGCTCAATAATCAATTTTTGAAAGGCTGGCGTGATGATTAAAATTTCCATAATACTCAGTGTGGTTTTGGCCGTTTTGGTGAGCTTGATTGTGCTGTATCAGGCGGGCAATCGCGAGACCCAAAGTGCGGCCCAATTTCGCGCCGACAGCGGCTACCTCGAGGCCAAGCTCAGCGATGGCGTTACGGCTTATCAAGTTAGCGGCCCCGAAAACGGCCCAGCTTTGATTATCCTCCATGGCGGCACGCTCGGCTCCTTGGCCTATCAGGGCTATGTTCCGCCTCTGGCGAAAGCGGGCTATCGCGTGGTGGTCTATGACCAATATGGACGTGGGTTTTCCGACCGCCCCAAAGCGCCTCTTTCCATCGATTTAATGCGCCATCAATTACGTGAGCTGATGGATCATTTGCAAATAAAACAGGCCAACCTATTCGGCGTCAGCTTTGGCGGGGCCATTTTGGCGCGCTTTGGCGCCATGCACCCCGAGCGCGTTTTGGCCCTAGCCTATCAAGTGCCGGTGATTGAAGGCGCCAGCGTTGGGCTAACCGGCCAGCTGGTCGCTTTACCGATTGTTGGCCCGCTATTGTCTCGTTTCGTGGCCATCCCAAGCATTATTTCGCGCGGCGAAAGTTTTGGTACCGAGACCGAAGAGGCGCGTCGTGTGGTGGCGCATTTTACCGAGCAATTTAACGTGCAAGGCACCGAGCGCATGATGCGCGATCTTTTGCTGGGGGATGCCTTATCCAATCGGATGGCCGACCATGTCGCCATTGGGGCGAGGGGGGTGCGGGCGCAATTTGTCTATGCCACCGATGATCCGGAAATCAAAGCCGAGCAGGTAGAAGCAGCTCTGGCCCACTATGCGTCGCCAGACGTGCATAAATACAAGGGCGGGCATTTTTTCTCTTCGGGTAAAACGGACGAGCTAGCTGCGAAATTAGATGGTTTTTTCCAGCCAAGGTAGATGATTTTTCTCGCCAAGGTAGATGATTTTCTCTCGCCAAGGGCGTTGCGTTAAAACGGCCACCAGCTTCTTTGGGGGCTGAATTTCATATAGCCGACGCTGATGCCAACCTGATAGCCAACGCCCACTCGCATGGGCGCTACGACGGTGCTGCTGCGTTGCAAATATTGAAAGGCGACGCCGCCGATGGCTATCAAAGAGCCATCGATGCCGGCGATGCGCTTGTGTAAATCCTCGGGCTTATTCACGTTGTATACCAGCGCAAAACTTTTCGACCCTGTGGCGCCCATATCGACACCAAGCGAGGGCCCGCGCCAATAAATGGGGGCTTCTCTGCCGTCTTTAAAAATCAGCGTGCCGCGCCCGTAGCGCACGCCAAACATAGCCGAGACCGATAATTCTTCGCCGCGAATAATGGCGCTCGGCATGCCATAGCGAGAAAAAGCATGATCGACAATTTCGGCCATGCTCTCGGCCGTGGCGCCCAGATATTTGGCTGAGGCGATAACCAGGCTGTTTTCGGAAAAATCTTCAATATTGGGCGGGTTTTTTTGGGTTTCTTGGGCTTGCGCTGGGGTCAGGCCAGTCAGCGAGAGAAGGCAGAAAGCGAGCCCAAGGACACAAGTATAAAGCCGATATTGCGTCATCAATGCTTCCCCCCCCCCTTTTTTATGTCCTTATTTTAGAGCATCCTGCCAGTTATCGGACGCGGCTGCAATAAAAGATGGATTGTCGAGGCCGCGCTCTAATTTGGCATAGGTAAAGCGCTCGCCGTCAGAAAAAGTGACGACACCGCCTGCGGCTTCTAAAATCGCTTGGCCGGCGGCTGTGTCCCATTCCATGGTGCGGCCATAGCGCGGGTAAAAATCGGCGGAGCCTTCGGCCAAGAGGCAGAATTTATAGGACGAAGCGGTGGCGATGGTTTTGGTGACGTGCAATTGCTCGATAATATCTTCAGTCTCGCTGTCGCGATGGGAATAGCTGGCGATGACTTTCACGCCTTTTGGCGTGATGCGCTGGGTACGCAAACGGGTCGCTTGGCTGATATCTAAGGCGCCATCGGGAGCGATTTCCAAACGATAGGCAGCGTCTGTGCCGCTAAAATATAGTTTTTCATGCACCGGCGCATAAATCACGCCAGCCACCGGCACGCGGTCGACAATCAGGCCGATGTTGACGGTGAAATTATCGCGTTTGGCGACGAAATCGCGGGTGCCGTCTAAAGGGTCGAGTAGGAAAAAAGACTCGTCGAGTTTTTCGGGCGTTTGCACCGAGCAGGCCTCTTCGCCAATGACTTGCACCTGTGGCGCAATTTTGCCCAAAGCGGCCTCGAGCAAAACCTCTGCGTCGCGATCGGCTTGGGTGACGGGCGATTGATCGGCTTTGGTTTCTTCTTTCACGCCGTTTTTGAAATGCGTCATAATCAGCGCGCCCGCGTCCAAAGACATTTGGCACATGGCGGACATGAAGTCGGGGGCGTGAGGGTCAAAACCCAATTTTTCAAGAAATCTATCTGACATAGGCCTGTGCTTAGCACAGGCCTATGAAAACGGAAAGTTAAACAGCGCTTCGACTTAGGCGCTGCATTGCATTGCGTCTGTATTCACCCGATACCCACGGCCCCAAACGGTTTGGATGAGCGGGGAGGCGGCGCCAGCTTTCTCAATTTTTTTGCGAAGCTTGCAGATAAACACATCGATGATTTTCATCTCTGGCTCGTCCATGCCGCCGTAGAGGTGATCAAGGAAGCTCTCTTTCGAAACCACATTACCTTTTCGCAAGCACAAGAGTTCAAACATTTGATACTCCTTGGCCGTCAGATCGACACGGGTGTCGCCGACCCGCACATCGCGAGCCGAGAGATTTAAGGTCAGGTCGCCAAATTGCAGAATGTTTTGCGAATGCCCATTGGCACGTCGCACCAAGGCTTGCAGCCGAGCGGTAAGCTCTTGCATGTTGAAGGGTTTGAGAAGGTAATCATCCGCGCCCTTGTGCAAGCAGGAAAGGCGCGATTCGACTTCCGCATCGCCCGACAAAATGAGCTCCGGCATGCTTGTGTTTTTCTGGCGGAGGTTTTGCAACACTTCGTCGCCGCGCATATCGGGCAGGCCAAGGTCGAGGATCATCACCTGATATTCATAGAGGTCGCTGAGTTCTAGCCCATCTTCTCCACGGTCGGTCTCATCGACATGAAAGCCTTCGGCTTCGAGGGCTTCGGTAATAGACTGGGCGATCCATACATCATCTTCAATTAGTAAAACTCTCATGGTAACTCCTACTTTTACGTATACGGTTTGCAACTAGGCCTAAAAAAGCGCAAAACCCTGCTCACAAACAAATCAACTTTTTGTGAGCGGTCGTGAGCCACCGATTTCCTCAGTGAAATAGCGGGTTTTTGACGCGGCGTAAATTCAAAAATGGAAGGCTTGCGACTTGCGCGGCCATGCTATAGTGAACGCCTTATGAGCACACAAGACGCCCTTTTCGCACTCGACGCGCTGCCCGACATCGACCTCGGCATCGGCACGTTAGAGCAACGCAGCCAACAGCGCGTGGTCATTGCCATGTCTGGCGGTGTCGATAGTTCTGTGGCCGCGGCGCTGGTAAAACGCGCAGGCTATGATGCGGTGGGCATCACGCTGCAACTCTACGATCACGGCGAAGCCATTCGGCGCAAAGGCACGTGTTGTGCGGGACAAGATATCCACGATGCCCGCTCGGTGGCGGCCAGTCTGGATATGCCGCATTATGTTTTGGATTATGAATCGCGTTTCAAAGAAAGCGTGATGGATGAATTTGTCGACGGCTATCTGGCCGGCCATACGCCCATTCCGTGTATCCGCTGCAATGAAACGGTAAAGTTTCGCGACCTGCTGGGCATGGCGCGCGATTTGGGCGCCGTGGCCATGGTGACCGGTCATTATATCGCAACGCGCGAAACCGAGCACGGCTGGGAAATGCATCGACCGCTAGATTTGGCCCGCGACCAATCGTATTTTCTGTTCTCGACCACCCAAGAGCAGCTTGAGTTCTTGCGCTTTCCTTTAGCGCATTTGAGCAAAGACGAGATACGAGACTATGCCGCCTCGCTGGGGCTGATGGTGGCGGATAAACCCGATAGCCAAGATATTTGTTTCGTGCCGAACGGCGATTACGCGAGCGTGATTAAACGCCTGCGCCCCGATTGCAGCCTGCCGGGTGAAATTCGCCATATGGATGGCACGCTTTTGGGCACCCACCAAGGGGTGCTGCACTATACCGTTGGCCAAAGACGCGGACTTGGCGTGGCCACGGGCGACCCGATTTATGTGGTGGCAATTGATGCGGATAAACGCGAAGTGATTGTTGGCCCGCGCGAGGCTTTGGCGCGCGCGCGCGTGCATCTGGATGAAGTTAATTGGCTTGGCGATGCGGGCCTGGGCCCGATTGAGGTTCTGGCGCGCATCCGCTCGACCGGAGATCCGGCACCTGCGCAATTGCACTTGGGCGAAAACGGCCAAGCCGATGTGGTTCTCTCGCAGCCCGAAGAGGGCGTGTCCCCGGGCCAGGCTTGTGTGTTTTACGCGCCCGACGGCGATCGCGTGCTGGGCGGCGGCTGGATTAAAAGCGCCTCTATCTCCTAAGCTGGTTTTTTCAGTTGATATGCAAAAACCGTGCCACTTTGGCCCTGTTTCGTCTAAGCTAGCTGCTTAGGAGATTTCTATGGTGCTGGCGCCGCGTATTGAAATTAAGCAATCGCAAAAATTAATGATGAACCCACAGATGCAGCAGGCCATTCAGCTGTTGCAGCTGACCAATATTCAACTGAGCGATATGCTGACCCGCGAGATGGAGCAGAACCCGTTTCTGGCGTTCGACGCGCAGCATTATCGTGAGGCGGGCGGCGATAAAGGCGGCGCGCAAGAGCGCGCGGTGCGCGTGCAAGGTACCAGCGGCATCGGCTTGGGCTCGGATGTGGTGGCGGTACGCGTCGATTTTTCAGCCCATGAAGCTGGCGACACCTCACAACGGCTCGAGCAGACTTTGGCCGAGGCGCCCAGCCTATCGGCGCATCTCATTGGGCAGGTTGGTGAGGAAATAAAACAACGCGAGCAAGCGGGCTTGGCCCTCGAGCTCGTTGGCTGGCTCGACGAGGACGGCTATTTGCGCGAGAGCGACGAAGAGATTTGCGCGCATTTTAACCTTGAGCCAAAGCTACTGAGCGCGACGTTGACCCACTTACAAGGCTTCACACCGGCTGGCGTATTTGCTCGAAGCCTGTCTGATTGCCTGCACTTGCAGCTTCTGGCGCAAGATAAGCTCACGCCCGCTTACGCGGCCTTGCTGGCCAATCTAGACCTCTTGGGGCGCGGTGATATAGCGGGTTTGAGCGCGGCTGCGGGGGTGAAAGCGGAAGACTTGCCGCTCTATTTGCAAACCATTCGTGCCCTAGACCCACGCCCTGCCGCCAGTTTTGAGGCGCAAGACGAAGGCGTGGCTTTGCCCGATATTGTGGTGCTGCAAGGGGAGAGCGGTTGGCAGGCCTATTTAAACGAGGCGACATTACCCAGCGTCTTGGTGTTGGAGCGCGATTGGGAAGAAATGGCGACGCGTAAAATGACCGACGAGGAACGCAAATTTATGAAAGCCAATGTGCAATCGGCGCGCTGGCTAAAAAAGGCCACGCAGCAGCGCGCCGCAACGCTGTTGCGCGTGGCGCGTGCCATTGTTGGGCGTCAGCAGGGCTTTTTGAACCAAAGCATGATGGCGCTAGAGCCTTTGGTGCTGCGCGATATTGCCGAAGCGTTGGAGCTGCACGAAAGCACCGTCAGTCGCTCGGCCAGCGGCAAACTGGTGCAAACGCCCAAGGGGGTGTTTTACCTGAAAGATTTATTCTCCACCGCACTCGGAGGAAAAAGGAGCGGAAAATCGCGCGGCAGCAATTCCAAAGCGACCTCATCGGCGGCCATTCAGGCGCGCATAGCCCAGGCGGTGGCCGAGGAAACGGCGCATGTTTCACCTTTATCGGACGAGGCGCTGGTGGCGCTTTTGAGCGAGACAGGCATTGAAGTGGCGCGGCGAACGGTGGCGAAATATCGAAAAATTTTGAATATTGGCTCGTCGGCACAGCGTAAGCGAGCGGCCAAGATTGCCCGCGCGGCAGCGGACAAATAGCCAAAAAATAGCTCAAAAGGGCAATTGCCAGTGTCGTTAATTTGGTCTATATCAAGCTCACTCTTAATGAGGTTTTGCTTAGCATGACCTTCTGGAGCGGAGTAGCTCAGCTGGTTAGAGCAGCGGAATCATAATCCGCGTGTCGGGGGTTCAAGTCCCTCCTCCGCTACCAATTTCCAAAGGAAATTGGTAGCTCCTTTGCGCAAGGCGCACTAGAGCCAACAAGTTGGCAAGTGCTTTTAGCGTCCGCTACCAATTTCTTCAAGAAATGGTAACGCCTTTGCGAGACGGCGCACTTGAGCCAACAAGTTGGCAAGTGCTTTTAGCGTCTCCACCCAATTGCTAGATACTACCCATTCCCTGCTGGCAAAGCCCCTAGGCAAATTTGGGGAAGCCGTGCTATGTGCCATGACGTATTTTGAGGGCAGTCTAGAACAACGATGAAACCACTATTGAAAATCATGGGCCTCTTGGCGCTCGTCTTTACCAGCACGTTTTTCCTGCTCAACGTGACGGGCGTGCTCAGCGTGGCTAAAATCGAGATTTGGCTGCTGGCGGCTAAAACAGCCAATCCAATTTTTGTGGGCGTCCTTGTCGCGGGTTTGCTATTTGCCGATTTGATTTTCACAGTCCCGACTTTGGCAACGCTTTTGTTGGCAGGCTATTTTATCGGCGCGGGTTTCGCGGCCCTGGCTGGCGCTATCGGCCTTATGGGCGCTGGCATATGTGGGTATTGGATTAGCCGGCGCTATGGCGATCGGTTTGTCGTGCATATCGTCAAAGATGAACAAGAGCGAGAAGCCGCGGCCGAAACATTTCGCCGCCATGGGCCGGTGATTATTTTACTGTCTCGCGCCATGCCAGTCTTGCCAGAGGTCTCCGCCTGTATGGCGGGGCTGACACGGATGAATTTTCTGACTTTCCTCGGCCTATGGTCGGTGAATGTCATCCCCTATTGTATCCTTGTCGCTTACGCAGGCTCTATCAGCTCGTTAGAGGACCCAACGCCTGCCATACTCACGGCTATCGGCTTGTCGGTATTTTTCTGGTCGAGCTGGGCAATTTTTAGCCGGCGATCTAAAAACGCGAGCCGGTAATTTGGCGTCAATCAGAAGTAAAGTGCTCAAAGCTGTCTTGTGGGCTCGGCTTGGGGCGCAACTTTTGCGTGTGTTTGGCCAAGCGACCCGACACGCGTTTGCGCCACATACGAAAGCTAGAGGCTTTCATATGGCGGCGCATCAGCCGAATGACTTGGTCTTCCGACAGGCCATATTCGCGCTCAATCATGTCAAAGGCCGTGAGGTCATCCCACGCCATCGCCACGATTTCTGATATTTGTGCTTCTTCCATACCCCTTAGATAGGTTTCGTTTCGGGCTTGTCCATAAAGGAACGCAAAACGAATTTTGTCGCGCCTCGGCGCGCCAAGGTTTAGGTTGAAGTCATATGCCACGAGGGAGACAGGCCATGAGCACCATATCGACACAAAGACTGAGCTGGGGTCAGAAAATTGGCTATGGCAGCGGTGACTTTGCGTTCAATCTTTATTGGCAAGGCATTAGCCTGTATCTATTTTATTTTTATACCGATGTTCTAGGCCTGCCCAATGCCATGGCGGGGCTGATTTATGCCATCGGATCCTTATGGGATGCGATCACGGATCCGGCCATGGGCTATGTGGCCGAGCGCACGCGCACCCGTTGGGGGCGTTATCGTCCGTATTTATTATTCACGCCCATTCCCTTGGGGCTCAGCTATATGCTGCTGTTTTGGCATCCGGGCGAGGTGTCTATTGCCATGCTGGCGGTGATGGCGCTCACCGGACAATTCGCGTTTCGCCTTGTCTTCACCATGGCCTCCACCCCTTACTCATCTTTAATGGCGCGGATGACGCAAAACTCAGAAGATCGTGCAGGCATGGCGGGCGCGCGCATGGTGTTTGCCTATCTGGGTGGCTTTAGCGTTGTGGTTTTGGCGGGTATTTTACTGGAGCGCGCCGATACGGATGCGCAGGCCTTTTTCTATTTGGCGCTGATATCGGGCGGGCTCGCGTCTGTGGTTTTATGGCTGTGCTTTTATTTGTGCCGAGAACCCATAGACGCGCCCGATGCGCCGGGGGCCCTTAGTTTGAAGAAAACCTTTTCAGGCATGGCGCAAAACACACCGTTTATAATTGTTTTTGCTTCCATCTTGCTGATGGTGCTGGGCACTACGGTGATTGGCAAAACCGTTCTGTATTATTTTGAATATCAATTAGACGACCGCAATGCGGGCTCCACGGCCTTAATGGCTTTCGCGGCCACGGGTCTTTTGGTCATTCCTTTCTGGACGTTCCTGACGCTAAAAACGTCGAAGCGGTTTGTCTGGATGGCAGGCAGTGCTTGCGCTGGTTTGGCGTTGGTGGCTTTTTTGTTCAATCCCGCCACTTCCGTCGCCATGGTAACGTGGAATTATGTTGCCATTGGGTTTGGCACGGGCGCTTTCGCGGTTACCTTCTGGGGCATGTTGCCCGACACGGTTGAATACGGTGAATGGAAAACGGGAGATCGGGTTGAGGCCATGATTTTCGGCTTTATTACTTTCGCGCAAAAAGCAGCGGTAGCCTTGAGCGCGGTCATCCTTGGGGTATTGCTAGATTTTATTGGCTATCAGGCGGGTGAGGTGCAAAGCGTGCAAACCTTGGATGGCTTGCGCTATATTATCGTCGGCGTGCCGCTTACGGGCATTTTAGCCTCGGTGGCGTGCATGTATTACTATCCGCTCTCGCCCAAACGCCACGCCGATATTGTGGCCGAATTGGCAGCCCGATAGGACCTATTGCGCGATGCCGGGCGGCGTCCATGTGCCGTCGCTATTGGCATCGATATAAATCGGATTGCTATAGGCATAAGGGAAGAAACCCGGATAGACCGCCTGATAGGTCTCGCTGGCCGCACCGCTTACCTCAAGGGTAACGAAGCCATCTTGTTCGAAGTCCATCGGCAACGAAAACCGACCATCGGCGGGTAGCGCTTGTGTCCACACGGTCTTGCCATTTAGTTGCACGTTTAGCGTATCGGCTTTGGCCCAATCGGCACTGAACACGCGCCCCCTTAAAGTGCCCGATGCGCCAAGATGCGTGTCGCCCATTTTCGCCTTGTCCAATGCCAGCTCGAGGAAGGGGCCCGTGGTGCCATAAAAGGCGCCTGATTTCACGGCTTTTGTAAAGCGGCGCATGCGGAAGCCATCAATGGTATCGGCTTGGACGCGCACCATGTTGCGAGGCAGCGCCACTTGTTGGGTGGTGTCATGGCTATCGCTATTGGCGGTTGCGGCTAGCTTCTCGCCTTGCGCCACCAGGGACAGCCAGTCGAGGCGCGAGGCCGCCACGCGGTCAGGGCGATAGTCTTGCGTGCCATTCATAATTTCCATCACGTCAAAATCAATATCTCGCACGCCGGTAATCGGGTCGGGTGAGATGAGGCTATTGTTGGGCGAGCTGGTTAGGGGTTTATGTGGCTGATAGGGGTGTGCCGCCACGCCCATATGATCAAAAAACTGCTCGCCATTTATATGCTCGGCAAAATCATCGGGTAGCTCATGCGAGAGTTTAAAATTATGGCGCGCATGGTTGAGTTGCGCCACTGGGTCTCCATGGTGGACATGCATATCGTGCAGCACATCGCGGGTGCGGCGGTTTTCATGCGCTTTCAAACCACGTCGATAGGCATGGGGCTGCACCTTCAGCGGAAAGAAATTCATATGTCCGATGGTATGCGGCGCGCGCGGGGTTTCCAGCGTGCTGGTCACTTCGGAGCCGGTGATGGCAATCATTTTATCGCTGACGCCCAGCTCGCGAAGCAGCGGGTTGAAGTCGAAAATTGTGTCATGCTCGGCCGCCACCATAACTTCGCCGCGCTCGGCCACGAAAGTGCGCACGCGTTTATGGGTGGAAAAAGAATTGTCGAGACTAGGGCCAGAATGCACATGCATGTCGACGCTCATATGCTGCGGCGTGCGCAAAACTCGCTTCGGCTTGGCGATGCGCAGGGTCATGTCTTTGGCGTCGCGCACTTTCAGGTTTGCGGTTTCTACCGAAAACTCAGGCCCATGCACGGCGTAAACTGTGTAGTCGCCGTCAGGTAAAAACACATGGGCCGGATCGCTGGCCACGCCCGCTAAATGTACGTCAGAAGCCGCCTCTTGCGCGATGGGCCCGTCTCCATTTTCAACTCGATAGCCGGTTAGACTGTCTTCAAAATTAGGATTGGCGGTGGCATTTTGGCCGCGGAAAGCAAGCCGCATAGCGACCCCGCGCGGTAACGCCAGGCGCGCGGCGCGGGCGGGCGCCAGGGCAGCTAATTTGGTGGTTTTTGTTCCCATGGTGAATTTTTTAACAATTGGGTCAGACGCCGCAGACACGAGGCGCAAAGAATAATCGCCAGCCGGAAGGCGTGCCGAGAACCGGCCCTGCTTATCGGCTGTCACTTGCGTGAATGGTGCCCCGTCGGCTCGGTCGATATGCACGCGCACGGTTTGGTCTGGGTTGCTCACTTTGCCTTGAACTTGGGCGGCATCGGCGAATAGTAAATCGGTCACGCCCGAAACGTCGGCGGTGGGGGCCACCCAAATCTCAGCTTCGAGTTCTAGCTTGTCGCCCAACTCAATTTCCATCAACGCCACTTGCAATAATTGAGCCAGTCCTAAGCGTTGGCTGTCGCCAAAAGAAAACGGCTCGCTCAGGGTTAAAAAAGCCAAGGCGCTGCGGTCGGCCAGGGCGAAGCTCGGCAAGGCACGGCGGCGCTCGCCTTGCACCAGATGGGCAGAGATCTGTCGCCAACCATAACTCACAGGCACCAGCGCATCCTGTGGGGAAAGCAAGAGCACGGTATCGACGGGGCGCGCTGTTTCGGCATAGGTGAGGGGGCCACGGCCAACAAATTCTTGCTGCACAAAGCCATTGGAAAGCGAGGGGTCTTTCGTGGACAACAAGAAAGTTTCCATGGAATGATAGTTCAAAACGGCCGTGCTAAATAGACCAGGGTCAATGGCCTCATCATTTTGCCGCCAAATAGTTTTGGAGATTTGCAAGCGCTCGGGCACCTGGCGAGACACGGTGTAGCGTGTTTCGACTTGCAACCCGTGATGCGCGCCCAAAGTAACAAGGCTTGCGGCCTGTTTGTTTTGGCTGGCTCGAATGTCGGAAATATCTACCGGCTGTGCTTGGCTGCCATTGAGCAAATCTTGCGAGGAAACAAATTGGTCGTCGTCGCGCGCGCAATAGCCAATGTCGCGCAGGGTACCGCCAGAAGCGGAAAAGTCCCCCTCGTGGGAAAGGCCTGCAAAAATAATACACAAGGTGCCGTTCGATAATACCCAGTCGCCGATACCGCCGATGGCATCCGGCCCTTTTTGCACCCATTGATGGGCATTTTTGGCCGTTATTTGCGTGGCAGTCATTGGCGTCGCGGACTTTTGCATTGGCGTCGCGGACTTTTGCGCCTCGGGGGGCGTTGCGGCGGGGGTGGCATGGGCAAAGCCTATGGAGGCGGCAAGCCAAGTAGACAGCAAAATAGCGAGGGCTGGGGAACGTGTCATAGGTCTCTCTCCGAGGTCATTCTCTGAATTTTAAATGAGTGTGTCTCAACTTGGGAAAAAACGCAAAGCAAGGAAGTGAAATTATTCTTTACTGTTTTGCAAGCAATCCATGCTAAGCATCGCGCAATGAAACTCAAAAGCTGCTTGCAGCGATATCGCGCGATGTATTATTGGACGCGATTTTAGGAAAATCCTAGGAAATTATATGTCTAAGTTTGCTTCGCTTGGTCTCTCCAAGCAACTGGCCGAAACGCTTGAAAAAAGCGGTTATTCGGAACCGACACCGATTCAAGAAAAAACCATTCCTGAGCTGCTCAAAGGCCGCGACGTGGTGGGTATTGCTCAAACCGGAACGGGCAAAACGGCTGCCTTTGTGCTGCCGATTTTGGAAATGTTGATACAAGCCAAAACGCCGGTAGAGCCCAAACGCTGCACGGCCCTGATTGTCGTGCCAACGCGCGAATTGGCCAGTCAGATTGACGATAACATCGGCAAATATGGCGAGAAAATTTATCATCAGCGCGCCACCATTGTGGGCGGCATGAAATACCCGCCACAAGTGAAGAAATTGTTTCGGGGTCTCGACATTATGGTCGCCACGCCCGGGCGTTTGGAAGACCACATAAAACAAGGCACGATTTCGCTGCAAGACACAAAAATTGTGGTGCTGGATGAAGCCGACCAAATGATGGACTTAGGGTTTTTCCCCGCCATTCGCAGAATTATGCGCAAAGCGCCGCAAGATCGCCAAACCATTCTTTTGTCGGCCACCATGCCAAAAGAAATTCGCAAACTCGCCAATGAGTTCCTCAACGATCCGGTCGATGTGCAGGTGGCCAAACAAGGCACGCCCATCGAGAAGATTGAGCAGATGGTCTACCTGATGGATCGTGCGAGCAAGCGGCCGTTTTTGCTGGCGCAATTGGAAAATGAGTTCCGCACGATTGTGTTTACGCGCACCAAACATGGGGCCAATGATTTGGTCACGTTTTTGAAGAAAAAAGGCGTCCTTGCCTCAGCCATTCATGGCAATAAAAGCCAAGCGCAGCGCCAGCGCGCGCTTGATTTATTCCGCTCGGGCAAAGAGCATATTCTGGTCGCCACCGATGTGGCAGCGCGTGGCATTGATATTCCTGATGTGTCTTTGGTGGTCAATTATGACCCGCCGATGCAGCCAGAAAGTTACGTTCACCGCATTGGCCGTACCGCGCGCGCCGGACGCGAAGGCCGCGCCATTACGCTATGTGCGCCCGACGAGAAAAAACGGATGCGCGATGTTGAGCGTCTCACAAAGCTGAGCCTGCCGACGCAAAATGTGACCGTCGCTATGCGCGAAATGAAAGCTCCGGACGCGGCCAAGGATGGTGACGCATCAGCCCAAGAGGGTGTGGAAGTGCCAGCCACCAAAACTTTGAGTGACTTCGAAGACGGCTCGATGCCGCCACGGCCAAAGCGCAAGCAAGGCAAGAAGCCGCGCAATAGGGATAAAGGCAATTGGGAAGGCAAACCACAAGGCAAAAGCGACGGCAAGCCCGGCGGAAAACCAGGTGGGAAACCAGGTGGTTTTAAAGGTAAAGCCAGCGGAAAACCCGGTGGAAAACCCAGTGGAAAACCAGGTGGAAAACCCGGCGGATTTAAAGGCAAGCCCGGCGCAAAACCAGGCGGCAAGAAGCCCGGTCATCGCGGCAGTCGGCCTACAGGGTCTGGCGGCAAGCCACAGGGCAACCGCTCCGACTAGATTTTTCTAGGCTGATTTTTTCAAAAATCCGCGGCCCATTTGGGCAGCGATATAAAGCGTCACGACCGCTGCCACCACGGCTAGCGTATAGCCAATGACGCCCAAAACATTTGAGCTGCCCAAAGCATTATCGCTGAAAGACAAAGCGCGCGATCCCGATGCATTGCCCGTCCAATAAAAGATGGTATTGCTCCAGCCGGCAAAAATAATTCCTTTGGCGAACACCTGCGCGCGCGCCATAGCCAATCCGCAATGCGGCAAGGCAAACGCCATGGCTACCATCAGCAGACAATTGCTAATGCCACCCGCATGGGCGCGAACCCATCCGTCGGTGGTGCCAAACATTGGCACGTTAACGAAAACGCCCGGCACAAGTTCCAACCCGCCGATGAGGCTGATGGCCAGCATAAAGCCGCAAACCAGGCCGACGACTAAAACCCACATTGCGTGGCCGAGTAATTGTTTTTGATAGGCTTCCATTTGGCTCTCCCGATCGGGCAGGAAGAAAGCGGATTTGCCGAGTTTGGAGGCTTCAGCGGCTTTCTTTTTCTGCGACTTAGATTATGCTTCTAGCCAAAGTTAGGGCTATTTATCCGATAGGGTCAAGCCATCAGGGAGGCAACGACGCGTGAAAAAGATAATGCTACTGGGCTCGGGCGAGCTAGGCCGCGAGTTAACCATCAGCTTGAAGCGTTTGGGCTGCACGGTGGTGGCCTGTGACCGCTATGAAAATGCGCCCGCCATGCAAGTGGCCGACCAAGCGCTTGTCTTCGATATGCTGGACGCCGAACACTTGCGCGCCCATGTGAAAAGCGTCGACCCAGACCTTGTGGTGCCCGAGATTGAAGCTATCAACACTCAGGTTTTGCTGGAACTGGAAGCCGAGCGGACGATTGTGCCCTCGGCGCGCGCCGTCGATTTAACGATGAACCGAGACCGCATCCGAGACCGTGCCGCCGAACTGGGTCTGCCGACCGCGAAATATCAATATGCCGAAAATCTGGACGAGCTGCTGCAAGGCTATCGTGAAATGAATTTGCGCGCGGTGGTAAAACCAGTGATGAGCTCGTCCGGCAAAGGCCAATCGACGATTGAGGCAGGCGATGAAGCGGGCGCGCGCGCGGCGTGGCATCACGGTGTGGAGAATATGCGCGGCGATCGGCCGAAAGTGATTATCGAAGAATTTATCGACTTTGATTATGAAATTACGCTTTTGACCCTTCGGCAAAAAAACGCGGAGACGGTGTTTTGTCCGGTGATCCGCCACGAGCAAGTTGATGGCGATTTCAAACGCAGCGAGCAGGGCACATTTGATATGGGCGCTTTGGAAGCCCAAGCCCAAAATATGGCGCGCCAGATTACCGACGATTTGCAAGGCTATGGTCTGTTTGGTGTGGAGTTTTTTGTGCGCGGCCAAGAGGTGATTTTCTCGGAGCTGAGCCCGCGCCCGCATGATACGGGCCTGCTGACGCTGTATACGCAAAACCTATCGGAGTTTGATTTACACGCCCGCGCGATTTTGCATTTGCCGATTAGCGACATCACTTTATTGCGCCCAGGCGCTTGCCACACGATAAACGCCGAGCAAGCGAGTGACAGCTACACAATTGAAAACATTGCAAAAGTTGAGGCTATTCCGCAAGTCGAAGCGATGCATTTTAACAAACCAAGCGCCTATCCCAACCGACGTCTGGGTATTGTTTTTGCGCCAGATGCGCCAACGGCCGAGCTGGCCCGCAGCCATATAACCATCACCTATAGCTAGGAAAAGTCATGGATATTATTGTTGAGCAAAAGGCTCAAGTCACCTGCATTACGCTGAACCGCCCCGCTGCGATGAACGCGATTACGCCCGATATGCATGAGGGGTTGCACGCCGCTTTTGATGCTTTTGCCGCCGATGACAGCCAGCGTATTTGTGTGGTTAAGGGCGCAGGCGACAGAGCCTTTTGTGCGGGCAGCGATTTAAAAACCGTCGACCAGCAGGGCGCCTATCCCAGCTCTGGCTATGCCGGACTGATTAAACGCTATGACCTTAACAAACCGATTATCGCTGCCGTCAACGGGTTGGCGCTCGGCGGTGGTTTCGAAATTGCTTTGGCCTGCGATATCATTGTTGCCAGTGAAACTGCCAGTTTCGGATTGCCCGAACCCTTGGCGGGCGTGGTGGCTTTGGGCGGCGGCTTACATCGTTTGCCGCGCCAGATTGGGTTGAAGCAAGCCATGGGGATGATTTTAACGGGTCAGCGCGTCGATGCTATCAAGGCGGAAAGCCTTGGGTTGGTCAATCAAGTGGTGGCACCCGAGGCGTTGGATGAGGCGGTGGCAACATGGTGTGAAGCGATTTTAAAAGCCTCGCCGATGGCCGTTCGCGCCTCGAAACAGACGGTCCTGCGCGGGCTCGATGAGCCGAGTTTGGCGCAGGCCTTAAAAAACCAAGGCGGCTATCCGGCTTATCGCGACTGGGCAAAAAGCGACGATGCGCGCGAGGGCCCACGTGCCTTTGCCGAAAAACGCAGCCCCAAGTGGCAGGTGTGAAGATGACGCGCCCTGGTTTTTTCTTTGGTTGGTTGGTGCTTGTGGCCATTGGCTACAGTCTGTTCATTGGCGCAGGCATGATTTTTTATGCGATGTCGGTTTTGCTAGAGACCATTGTCGCCGCCACGGGCTATAGCGTTGCGCAAATTTCGGCTGCCAATACGCTTTTTCTGATAGCCGCGGGCTTTGCGGGCATTGGCGTGGGCGAATTAATCTCGCGCTATGATGTGCGCTATTGCGTGGTCATTGGCACGCTGGTGATTGCGGGTGCCTATGCTTTATTGCCAAGGGTTTCGAGCCTGCCGGATGTTTACGGCGTCTATGTTCTTTTGGGGATAGGCTATTCGATGACGGCGCTGGTGCCAGCCACCACTTTGGTGGCGCGTTGGTTTGTTCGTCGCCGCGCTTTGGGGTTGGCGCTCACGCAATCGGGCTTGTCTTTGGGCGGTGTTTTATTGACACCGGCTCTGGCGCAAATGCTGAAAACAGGCGGCCTAGAAGCACTGGATAGTGCTTGGGTGTTTTGGGTCATTCTGGCCAATGTACCGCTAACGCTCGCGTTGATGCGCCCCAGTCCCCAAGCCATGGGGTTGATGCCCGATGGCGATGCCCAAGACGGGCAGAGCGAAGACACAATGAGCGAAGGACTGAGCGCGGGCGAAGCCTTGCGCTCGCGGTTTTTCCGCTGGTCGGCCAGCGCCTCTATTTTGGCATTAATGGCGCAAGTGGGCACCATCGCGCATGTTTTCAAATGGGGTCTCGAGCGCGCTGATGCCGAAACGGCGGCGATTACCATTGCCTCGGTAGCCTTTTGTTCGCTGGTCGGGCGGCTGATTTGTGGCGCCCTTTTAGACCGTCTCAATTTGTTTAAATTCGTCCTCAGCGTTTACCTGCTGCAGGCGGCTACGCTTTTTGCCATGTCGATGGCGCAAGGCGAGGTGGCGGTTTTGGCCATGACCATTGTCTTCGGCTTTACCGTTGGTAATATTTTAATGGTGCAACCTTTGTTGGTGGCCGCCGCTTTTGGCTTGCGAGATTTTCCACGCATACTCAGCTATCAGCAATTGATTATGAATTTCGGCGTGGCCTCAGGGCCGATTGCCATCGGGGTGATTTACGATTTCGGCGGCGGCTATGGCAATGCGTTTTTGTTTGTCAGCCTCTGCAGCCTCGCCGCCTTTGGCGCCTTATGGATGGCACGCTCGCCCGATTTGGTGCAAGGCGCCGACTAAGCCTTAGGTCGCCAAGCGCCTCGGTAAATCGCCGTGACAATGATGCTCGCATAAATAACCAGGGCCACACCACTAACGGCAAAAATGGCTTCCACGCCGTAGCCTGCATAATGCACCAAGGCCGAGGCCCCGCCGACCGATAAAACAAAACGCATCATCATCGCCCGAATGGGCCACGTCATAATGCCCGCGCCTTGGCTGGCGAAATATAAAATCAGCCCCATGCCCAAGAACGGATAAGCCGGCCCGACCAGTTGAATATAGGCTTTGGCGGTTTCATAGGCGATGGGGTTATCGGTGAAAATAGGTATCCAGCTTTGGGGAAAGAGCGCCAATAGGCCGCCCGCCACGCCGCATAAGAGTGCCACGCTGGCGACCCCATACCAGGCGGCACGCTCGGCGCGCTCAAAGTTACCGGCGCCAATATTCGTGCCAACGATGGTGGTTAGCGCGGTGCCGAAAGCAAAAATAATCGGCAACATAAGAAATTCAATCCGCGTGCCAATGCCATAGCCAGCCAGGGCTTCAGAGCCAAACGAGCCAACCAAAGCGGTAAGCCCCAAGATGGTGCCAACGGTCATGAGGGGGTTGATGCTGGCGGGGCGCGCAACTTTTAGTATTTCCTCGACGATGTCGCTCTGCCAGCCGAAATAGGCGCGCCGCAAGGGCGTTGAAGTTTTTTCGGAAGCCAAGCGAGCCCATAAAAACAGCCCCATAATAAACGCCGAAACAACGCTAGAGACGGCGGCACCTGCCACGCCCAATTGCGGCATGCCAAATAGGCCCAGCACTAAAATGGCCGTGGTGGGCACTTGAATGACGGCGCTCATAATCATCATTCTAGCGGGGAAACCCATGTCGCCAGCGCCGCGAAACACAGACCCCAGCACGGTGGAAAGCCACATGGTTATGCCGCCAGCAAAGAGAACCCAACAATAGGCCATGGCGGCTTCTAAAATGGCGCCTTCGCCACCGAGAAACATTAAAAACGAGCGACCAAAGAGAGCGAAAATAAGTAAGAACCCGAGCGCGCCGAGAGTGCCGCCATAGATGGCGTGCCAGACGAGTTTTTGCGCGCGCTCGCGATTGCCATTTCCCAAAGCCCGCGCCACGGCAGACGAAATAGCGCCGCCCAAGGCGCCGCCCGACATGGTCTGGGTGAGCATCAGGAGCGGAAACACCAAGGCAATGGCGGCCAGCGCCTCTGTGCCCAAGCGGCTGATAATCCAAACCTCGGTAAGATTAACCCCAGCTTGAATGGCAAAGGCCGCCGTATTGGGCGCGGTTAGCGAGAGTAGAAGTGGCAAGGGCGGTTTGTTCAATAGGGCGTGGGTGCGGGGGTCCATAGAGGCTCTCATTGGAAAAGGAATTTTGCGTGTTACAAGCGAGCATAAGGCTTCGTATAAGCGCCACAAGTATTTGTTTTAGGCCGGATCCTTATTCGCGGCCCACATAAAAGGAGAGACCATGACCCGTTTATCTATTTTTAAATGGCTCGGCACCAGCCTGGTGTTGAGCGGCATTTTGCTGACCAACCTGAATATATATCCGCTCAATATTATCATCCATGGTTCGGGCTCTCTGCTTTGGACCTGGGCAGGTTTCATTAGCAAAGACCGCGCCTTGATGACTAATTTTGGACTGCAATTGCCTTTGTTTGGCGCGGGCTTTGCAAAAGTTATGGGCTGGATTTAGCTTACTTGCGAGCTGCGCCGCGCTTCATCGGTCGTTAGTTTTTCCGATAAGTCTTGGTTAAGCAAAGCGGTAAACGAAGCATTGAGGCTAGGGCGCTTTAGCGCTTTGCGCAGTTTTTTAAGTGGCCAAGTGATCAGCACGCTTCCCGCTTGCGCCTCTACGGTGGCCGTGGCGGCCCCGCCCTTGGCGAAAGACATTTCCCCAATCAGCGCATGATCGCCGACTTCAATTTGCGTGTCGTGGGTATGCACTTTGGCCGTGCCCGACACGATGTAATAAATCGCCGTGGTGGGGGCTCCCTCTTGGGTAAGCGATTTGTCGGTGTGGAGGGTTTCCCATTGGCTGATTTTCAGCAACCTGCGAAAGTCGGCCTTTGAAAATCCCTTGAGATGTTTGCCCAAGGTTTGCTCTTGCGGGGTAAGCGGCTTGGCCCATTGCTTGGTGAGGCTGCGCCAAATCACGACAAGGTTGGCCAAAACGGCCAAAGCAGCATAGCTGATGGCCCAGCCTGAGGTCAGCGTTTGGGCAGCAAGTCCATAGGTCAATAGGGCCGCGCCAAAGGCAAATAGCGCGCGCGATAAAATAATATCGAAAATGAAAAAGCCTAAAAAGAAGGCGCCTGCGCCTGCGTGGAGGAAATAAATCGGATCCATTTTTATTACTCTCGTTACCAAACCTTCGTTATACAGTCGTCACAATAGCTTATTTTTGATATTCCACCTATATTCTTAAGCATAAGGAGCCTACTAAATGAAACACGCTGTTGCCCTACCTACGGACTTAATTCTTGGATATCAGTCTTGGAAAAAAGATGGCTTTGAACGCCAATCCTCACGCTATTTAGAGCTGGCTGAAAAAGGCCAAAGCCCAAGCGCGATGGTTATTTCGTGTTGTGACAGCCGAGTGCAGGCGACGGAAATTTTTGGCACGGGAAGCGGCGAGTTTTTTTTGCACCGCAATGTTGCCAATCTGGTTCCGCCCTACGCGCCCAATAGCGACTTTCATGGCACGTCGGCGGCGGTGGAATATGCGGTGAAGGCTTTGAAAGTGCAGCATTTGATTGTTCTCGGGCACTCGCAGTGCGGCGGCGTGCAGGCTTGCTACGACATGTGCTCGGACGGGGTTAGCGCAGAGGAAGTTGAGTTTGAATTCGTCGGCCATTGGCTAGAAATGTTGCGCCCTGCCTTTGAGCGCATTGAGGCGCAAGAGGGCAATACGCGTATTGCCGAGATGGGCCAAAAGGGTGTTTTGGGATCTTTGGAAAACCTGATGTTGTTTCCCTTTGTGGCCGAGGCCGTGGCCGCAAAAAAATTATCTTTGCATGGGGCGTGGCACGATATCGGCAGCGGAAATCTATTCGCCTATAATCCGGACAGCCAAATTTTTGAACCTCAATAGGGGTGCGATAGGCCAACGAAAAGGCAAACAAAAAGGGGCGGCTCAAGGTTTGAGCCGCCCCTTTGGTATTTGCAAGTTGCGTGGCCTAGAACCTGTGACGCACGCCGACTTTGATGATACGCCCAAACGGATTGTGAGTGTAAGGGTCGTAGTTCAAATCAAGACGGGCAAACGGCGGGGCTTCATCTGTTGCATTATAGATGGATACCCAAAGGGCACTCTC
>JABHDF010000015.1 GCA_018673175.1 Rhodobiaceae bacterium
ACCGGCTTCTTCGTTCCAATGTTCCACGCTGCCGCCCTCATAGGTAATCTCATAGGGGCTCATCGAGGCATCGCCCACGAAGATGATTTTATAGTCGCTGCCATAGGTGTGCAGCACGTCCCATGTGTCCATTTTTTCGTTGTGGCGGCGGTTGTTGTCTTTCCACACGCCCTCGTAGAGGCAGTTGTGGAAGTAGAAATACTCCATGTTTTTAAATTCGCTGCGCGCGGCCGAAAATAGCTCTTCGCACAGGCGGATGTGGGGATCCATCGAGCCGCCAACATCGAAAAACACCAGAACTTTTACTTTATTGCGGCGCTCGGCAATCATTTTAATGTCGAGATAGCCCGCGTGAGCGGTCGATTTAATGGTGTCGTCAATGTCGAGCATATCGGCCTCGCCATCGCGCGCGAATTGGCGCAAGCGGCGCAGGGCCACTTTGATGTTGCGGGTGCCAAGCTCAACGCTGTCGTCGAGGTTTTTATATTCGCGCTTGTCCCAGACTTTGACCGCTTTGAAGTTTTTGTTTTTGTCTTGGCCGATGCGAACCCCCTCGGGGTTATAGCCATCCGAGCCGAACGGCGACGTGCCGCCCGTGCCAATCCATTTGCTGCCACCTTCGTGGCGCTTCTCTTGTTCTTCGAGGCGCTTTTTCAGCTCCTCCATAATTTTATCCCAGCCACCGAGGGCTTCAATCTCGGCTTTTTCTTCTTCCGAGAGGAATTTTTCCGTCAGCGTTTGCAGCCAGTCTTCGGGAATTTCCGAAACCTCGCCATCGCCCAGGCTTTCGAGGCCTTTAAAGACCGTGCCAAAAACTTGGTCGAATTTATCTAAATTGCGCTCGTCTTTAACCAGTGCCGCTTTCGACAAATAGTAAAACTCGGTCACCTCATTGTGGATGACTTGCATGTCCAGCGCTTCCAGCAACGAGAGATACTCGCGCAAGGAAACCGGAACATTGGCGTTTTTCAGCTCGTGGAAAAAATTAACGAACATGGGACAGGCCCCTCTCAGTCAATCTAATTGCGCTCTCGGCGGGCCAAGAAAGCCAGACGCTCAAACAAATGCACGTCTTGCTCGTTTTTAATCAGCGCGCCATGTAGCGGCGGAATGAGCTTGCCGGCATCTTGCTGGCGCAAGGTTTCGGGATCCATGTCTTCGTTCATCAACAGCTTCAGCCAATCGAGCAGCTCGGACGTGGAAGGCTTTTTCTTGAGGCCCGGCACGTCGCGCACTTCGTAGAAGGAGGCGAGGGCGTTTTTCACCAGACGGTCTTTGATGTCTGGATAATGCACGTCGACAATTTCTTTCATCGTGTCGGCATCGGGGAACGAAATGTAATGGAAGAAGCAACGGCGCAAAAACGCATCCGGCAATTCTTTTTCGTTGTTCGAGGTGATGATAACCAATGGGCGCTGTGCGGCCTTAATGGTTTCGCCCGTCTCGTAAACGTAAAATTCCATGCGGTCTAGCTCTTGCAGCAAATCGTTTGGAAATTCGATGTCGGCTTTATCGATCTCATCGATAAGAAGCACGGCGCGTTCGTCTTGTTCGAAGGCTTCCCAGAGCTTGCCTTTGTTGATGTAGTTTTTCACATCCTTCACGCGCTCGTCGCCCAATTGGCTGTCGCGCAGGCGGGTGATGGCGTCATATTCATAGAGGCCTTGTTGGGCTTTGGTGGTCGATTTTACGTGCCACGTAATCAGCTTCATGTTCAAGGCTTTGCTAACTTCCTCGGCCAAAACGGTTTTACCGGTGCCAGGCTCGCCTTTAATAAGCAGCGGGCGTTGCAGCGTTAACGCGGCATTAACCGCAATGCGCAAATCTTCAGTGGCAATATAATTTTCGGTGCCTTCAAACTTCTGGGACATGGATGATTTTCCTCGTGAATTTCGACTTACCTATATCAGGTCTCTTATGGCGCCAAAGACTAAGGGCAAGGCGCGGGTCGCGCAAGCCTCAATTCACGAAACCCAAACCTTAGAAGGTGTCTTGATTTTATGGCTCGAATTTCATATAAACAGTGCGCTCGTTTAGTGGCAAAAAGAACACTAGACGAAAAACGAAATTTTAGAAATGAGGCGCTCATGGCGACCCGGCTTCCAAAAGATTATGTTCCAAGTGACAATGAACCGTTCATGAACGCGCGCCAGCGCGAGTATTTCCGTCGTAAACTGATGGACTGGAAAGACGATCTCATCAAAGGCACCAAAGAGACGGTGATGGGTTTGCAAAACGAAAGCGTCAATCATCCAGATGACGTGGACCGGGCAAATTCGGAAGCCGAAAAACAACTTGAGCTGCGCACCCGCGATCGGCATCGCAAGCTAGTGAATAAAATTGATAGCGCACTGCGCCGCATCGACGATAAGACTTATGGCTACTGCGAAGAGACCGGCGACCCAATTAGTTTGAAGCGTCTCGACGCCCGCCCAATCGCCACGATGGGACTAGAAGCCCAAGAGCGCCACGAGAAGCGCGAGCGGGTTTATCGCGACGACTGATTCTTTGCTTTGACGGGGCTTTGTCGGTCGGTTTTGACTTACACACAGCCTTGTCGCTTCGGCTAATTTTCAATTTATGTAGCTAAAACAAGCCTCTATAAGTGTTCTTGACAAATAGAACAAAAAGTGAACATAATGTTCCATTGCTCGAGTTATCGGGCTATGAAATAACGGGAGCTTAGATTATGGCTGAAGTGGTGAACCTTATGCAAAAGAGTGAAGAAAAGAAAAAAGCGCTAGAAGCGGCGTTATCTCAAATTGAAAAAAGTTACGGCAAAGGCTCGATTATGAAGCTGGGCGATCCAGCGAGTATCGAAGCTATCGAGAGCATTTCAACTGGCTCGTTAGGGCTAGACATTGCGCTCGGCATTGGCGGACTGCCCAAAGGGCGGGTCATTGAAATTTATGGTCCAGAAAGCTCGGGTAAAACGACTTTGGCGCTGCACACGATTGCGGAGTCGCAAAAAATTGGTGGCACCTGCGGTTTCATCGATGCGGAACATGCGCTGGACCCGGGCTATGCCAATAAGCTGGGTGTGAATGTGGAAGACTTGCTGATTTCGCAGCCAGATAATGGCGAGCAAGCCCTAGAAATTGCCGATACATTGGTGCGCTCTGCAGCGGTCGATGTTTTGGTTATCGACTCGGTGGCAGCTCTAACGCCAAGAGCCGAATTAGAAGGCGACATGGGCGACAGCCTACCAGGCCTGCAAGCTCGTTTGATGAGCCAAGCGCTTCGCAAGCTGACAGGCTCGATTGCACGGTCCAATACAATGGTGATTTTCATCAACCAAATTCGGATGAAAATTGGCGTGATGTTTGGCTCGCCAGAGACGACAACCGGGGGCAATGCGCTGAAGTTTTATTCGTCTTGCCGTTTGGACATTCGTCGTATTGGCGCCATTAAAGACCGCGACGAAGTGATTGGAAACCAGACCCGTGTGAAAGTGGTCAAGAACAAAGTGGCGCCGCCTTTCCGCGTCGTCGAGTTCGACATCCTTTATGGCGAAGGTATTTCGAAAATGGGCGAGTTGATCGACCTAGGCGTGAAAGCTGAAATCGTTGAGAAAGCCGGTAGCTGGTATAGCTATGGCACGCAACGCATTGGTCAGGGCAAAGAGAACACACGTAAGTTCTTGCTAGATAACCCAGACATGGCAGCAGAGATTGAAACCAAAGTACGTGCGGATGCGGGTCTTATTGATGTCGAGGAGCTGACAAAAGAAGAAGCCGAGTTTGCCAAGGGCCAAGATGAAGCGCCTGCGGAAGAAGCCGCGGGTTAATCTCTCTTACTTACGCAGTAAAATAATTTTAAAGGCCCGGCTTTGTCGGGCCTTTTTCTATTCTTGTTCTTGGGCGTTCGAACGGCTATGTAAAAGGCATAGAGTGAGGTGAACCAATGTCGACTGGTCTGGCGGATATCCGCGCAAGTTTCTTAGATTATTTCAAAGCGGAATCGCATGAAGTGGTGGCCTCGAGCCCGCTTGTGCCGCTCAATGATCCGACGCTTTTATTTGCCAATGCGGGCATGGTGCCTTTCAAGAATTACTTCACCGGCCAAGAGGCGATACCTGAGAAATGGGTTGGCCCGCGCACAGTCAGTTCGCAAAAATGCGTGCGTGCTGGCGGCAAGCATAATGACCTCGACAATGTTGGCTATACCGCCCGCCACCATACGTTCTTCGAAATGCTCGGCAATTTTTCTTTTGGCGATTACTTCAAAGAAGAAGCCATCCATTACGCGTGGAACTTCTTAACCAAAGAACTCGACCTGCCAGCCGAAAAATTATTAGCCACTGTCTACGCCGAAGATGAAGAGGCCTTTGGTCTCTGGCAAAAAATTGCTGGCCTGCCAGAAGAAAGAATTATCCGCATTGGCACGTCCGATAATTTCTGGTCGATGGGTGACACTGGTCCGTGCGGGCCTTGCTCCGAAATTTTCTTCGACCATGGCGAAGCGATTGCCGGTGGCCCTCCGGGGAGCCCTGATGAGGATGGCGATCGGTTCATTGAAATTTGGAACCTCGTTTTCATGCAATATGAGCAACAAAGTGATGGCACGCGGGTTGATTTGCCCAAGCCAAGTATTGATACGGGCATGGGGCTCGAGCGCATTGGCGCGGTGCTGCAAGGCAAGCACGATAATTATGATACCGATTTGATGTATCATCTCATCGAAGCCTCCGCCGATATTTCGGGCCAAAGCATTGAGGGCGCACATGGGGTCAGCCACCGCGTGATTGCGGACCACTTGCGCTCGTCGGCGTTTCTTATTGCCGATGGCGTGCTGCCTTCCAATGAGGGTCGAGGCTATGTGCTGCGCCGCATTATGCGCCGCGCCATGCGCCACGCGCATATGTTGGGCACAAAAGATCCGGTTCTTTGGCAATTGTTTCCGGCGCTCAAAACGCAAATGGCCGCTGCCTATCCAGAGTTGGAGCGCGCCAGCGCTTTGATTGTGGAAACCCTGCGCCATGAAGAAGACCGCTTCCGCGACATGTTAGGGCGCGGCCTCAAATTGCTCGACGACGAGTTGGGCCAAATGAAAACCGACACGCTACCAGGCGAAGTCGCCTTTAAACTTTACGACACTTTCGGCTTCCCCCTCGATTTGACACAAGATGCCTTGCGCGAAAAAGGCCTCTCGGTCGATACGGATGGGTTTGACACCGCCATGGAAAAACAACGCGCCGATGCGCGGGCCAATTGGTCGGGGTCTGGCCAAGAAGCCACGGAGGCGATTTGGTTTGATTTGCGCAATGAACATGGCGCCAGCGAATTCGTCGGCTATCAATCCAGCGAAGCGCAAGGCCAAGTGCTAGCGATTGTGCGCGATGGCGCGGTCGTCGAAGCCGCCAAAGCCGGCGACGAGATTGCCGTGATGCTGAACCAAACGCCATTTTATGCCGAAAGCGGCGGCCAAGTGGGCGACACGGGTTGGTTAAGCGATGACGCTGGCCTGTCTATTCAGGTAAGCGAAACCCGCAAGATGCTCGGGGATGTGCATGTTTTATACGCCACCATCGAAGCCGGCGAGCTGCACCTGGGCGCGCTTGTGCATCAGCAAATTGACGCGCGGCGCCGCGATGCCATTCGCGCCAATCACTCGGCGACGCATCTGCTGCACGAGGCTTTGCGCCGCGTGTTGGGCGATCATGTGACGCAAAAAGGCTCGCTGGTAAATGACCAGCACTTGCGTTTCGATTTCTCGCATCCGCGCGCCATGACGCCGGAAGAAGTCGATGCGGCGGAAGCCTTGGTAAACGACATTATCCGCCAAAACGAAGATGTTTCGACCCGCTTGATGACGCCGGACGAAGCCATTGACGCCGGCGCCTTGGCGCTATTTGGCGAGAAATACGGCGACGAAGTTCGCGTGTTATCTATGGGTCTGGGCTCTGCGAAAGATGCCGAGGGCGTCTATTCGGTAGAGTTATGCGGCGGTACGCATGTGCGTCGTTTGGGCGATATTGGTCTGTTGAAAATCAGCTCAGAAGGCGCAGTTGCCTCGGGCGTGCGCCGAATTGAGGCGCGTACAGGCAAGGGTGCTTTGGCCCAAATTGCGGCTCATGAACATATTTTGCATGCTGCCACCAACGAATTGAAAGTCGGTGTGGAAGATTTACCAGCGCGGGTCGCCAAGCTCCTCGAGGAGCGCAAAACCCTCGACCGCGAGTTAGCCGAAGCGAAAAAGCAATTAGCCCTAGCCGGCCCCAATAGTGGCGGCGACGATAGCGCGTCACAAGTGCGCGAGATTAACGGCGTGCCTTTCCTAGCGCGTTGCCTCGACGGTCTGCCCGCCAATGAATTACGCGGTCTTGTCGATGACGGCAAAAAGCAATTGGGCAGTGGCGTCGTGGTTTTCATTGGCATCGACAACGGCAAGGCCGGAATCGCGGTAGGCGTAACCGATGATTTGACATCGCGCTTCAATGCGGTTGATTTGGTCAAAGCTGGCTCGGCCGCGCTCGGCGGGCAGGGCGGGGGCGGACGCCCAGACATGGCGCAAGCCGGTGGCCCTGACACGCAAAATGGCGTTCAGGCGATTGCCGATATTGAGGCTCTTCTCGTTTAAGCTTAAAGCGCTTTTTCTAAATTCTCGCGAACCGCATCGAGGAAGCCCTCGGTGGTGAGCCATTTTTGACCTTTGCCGACCAATAGGGCCAGATCTTTGGTCATCGAGCCGCGCTCTACCGTGCTGACGCAGGTTTGCTCGAGCGTGGCGGAGAAATGTGCCAAAGCGTCATTCTTGTCCAATTCAGCCCGTTTGGAAATGCCACGCGTCCAAGCAAAAATAGAGGCGATGGAATTGGTCGATGTATCTTCGCCGCGCTGATGCGCGCGATAGTGACGCGTGACCGTGCCATGCGCCGCTTCGGCTTCCATGGTCTTGCCATCGGGCGTTAAGAGAACCGAGGTCATCAGTCCTAGCGAACCAAAGCCTTGAGCTACCGTGTCGGATTGCACATCGCCATCGTAGTTTTTACAGGCCCAAACAAATTCGCCGCTCCACTTCATGGCTGCAGCCACCATGTCGTCGATGAGGCGGTGCTCGTAGCTGATGCCCAATTTGTTGAATTGCGCTTCAAACTCAGCTTCAAAGACTTCTTGAAATAGATCTTTGAAACGTCCGTCATAGGCTTTCATGATGGTATTTTTGGTCGAGAGATAAAGCGGCCATTTGCGTTCAATCGCATACAGCATGCAGGCGCGCGCGAAGTCGCGAATGCTGTCGTCGAGATTATACATCGACATAGCCACGCCGCCGCTCGGGAAGTTAAACACTTCAAATTCTTTGCTATCGCTGCCATCTTCGGCTTCCCATTTCATGGTCAGCTTGCCTTTGCCCGGCACAACAAAATCGGTGGCGCGATACTGGTCGCCAAAAGCATGACGGCCAATGACAATCGGGTCGGTCCAGCCCGGCACGAGGCGGGGCACATTGCGGCAGATAATCGGCTCGCGAAACACCGTGCCACCCAAAATATTCCGGATGGTGCCATTGGGCGAGCGCCACATTTGTTTCAAACCAAATTCTTCGACGCGCGCTTCATCTGGCGTGATGGTGGCGCATTTTACGCCAACGCCGACTTGTTTGATCGCCTCGGCGCTATCGATGGTGATTTGGTCATCGGTATCATCGCGGGTCTCGATGCCGAGATCATAATATTTTAGATCTAGGTCAAGGTAGGGGTGGATTAATTTATCTTTGATCATCTGCCAGATGATGCGGGTCATCTCGTCGCCATCGAGTTCAACAATTGGATTTTCTACTTTTATTTTCGACATTTTCTCTCAATCCTGCGACTTAACTAGGGATGGAAACTTCCTGAAAAAATAGGAAAGCTCCGTCGGTTTAACTCCGTTAGCCTAAGGTCATAGCAAAATTGACGCGTTGATAAAAGCCGTTCTTTGGCCTAAGGGAGAGGAATGAGTGATTTTACGACAAAAGCTCCGGCAATCATACTTGTGGGCGCCCAATTGGGCGAAAATATCGGCACCGTGGCCCGCGCCATGCTGAATTTTGGCCTCACGGACTTGCGTTTGGTTCGCCCGCGCGAGGGCTGGCAGTATGAGCGGGCCTTAAAGGCCTCCTCGGGCGCCTCTGCGTTGATTGAGAACCATAAGCTGTTTGATACGGTAGCCGAGGCGACGGCCGATCTGGGCTTTCTGGTGGCCACCACGGCGCGGATGCGCGATATGGTCAAGCCCGTGCTGACGCCTGGCAAGGTTGCGGCTGAAATGCGCGCGCGCCAAGTCGAGAACGCAGATTTGCAAGGCGGAATTTTATTCGGCCCAGAGCGCACGGGCCTCGACAATGACGATATATCTATGGCCGACGCAATTTGCCGCGTGCCGCTGAACCCAGAGTTCTCGTCGCTCAATTTAGCGCAAGCGGTTTTGCTGATGGGCTATGAATGGTTTCAAGTGGCAGACGAAACCCCCGAGGTGCGACACGAGATGCCAGACACGCGCCCCGCCACGCGCGCCGAAGTAAACGCGATGTTCGCGCATTTAGAATCAGGCCTGTCTGCTTCCGGATTTCTGGCTCCGCCTGCCAAAGCGCCGGCCATGGCGCGCAATATTCGCAATATGTTGCACCGTGCCAAATTGACCGAACAGGACGTGCGTACGTTCCGTGGCATGATTAATTCGCTTTTACGCTGGCCGCGCGGGGCAAAAGACCCGCTTTTGAAGCCGCGTGTAGCGGCTATTTCTCGTGGTGAGCTTGACCCTGGCGAAAATATCGAGAAAGACGCGGAATAAAGCGAAAAACCAGTTTGACAATGACGGCGCTTTTTGTATATTACGCGCCAAACCGCGAGAAATCGTCTCGCGCTTTTTTTTGTTTAAAGTAAGGACAGCGCCGCATGAGCAAGCGCCTATCAACGAAGTATAAAATTGACCGCCGTATGGGCGAAAACATTTGGGGTCGCCCCAAGAGCCCGGTCAACAACCGTGATTACGGCCCTGGTCAGCATGGTCAGCGTCGCCGTGGCAAACTGTCTGACTTTGGTCTGCAGCTGCGTGCCAAGCAAAAGCTAAAAGGCTATTACGGCAATATTACCGAGAAGCAGTTTAAAGGCATTTATGCCGAAGCTGTTCGCGTGAAAGGTGACACCAGCGAAAACCTCGTCGGTCTGCTCGAATCACGTCTCGATGCTTTGGTCTACCGCGCTAAATTTGTAACCACTGTGTTTGCCGCGCGTCAGTTCGTCAACCACGGTCACGTGATGGTCAATGGCCGTCGGTGCAATATTCCAAGCCGTCGTCTGAAAGTTGGCGATGTTGTGGAAGTTCGCGAAAAGTCACGCAATCTGAACGTGGTTCTCGAAGCCATTCAGAGTGCAGAGCGCGATATCCCAGAATACACAAATGTGGATCACTCTAAAATGACAGCCGCGCTTACCCAAGTGCCGCAGCTGGCAGACATTCCATATCCGGTTCAAATGGAACCTAATCTTGTTGTCGAATTTTATTCGCGCAATTAGATTTTAGGCTGGCCAAAACCAGCTCTTCGGAAATAAAAAAGCCCGCCAAATTGGCGGGCTTTTTCTTTGGCAAAATTGCGGGCTAGTCAGCCATCGCAATGCCTTTTTCTTCTAGCAGCGGGCGCAATTCGCCTTCTTCAAACATCTCGCGAATGATATCGCAGCCGCCAACAAATTCGCCCTTGATGTAGAGCTGGGGAATCGTTGGCCAATTCGAGAACGTTTTAATGCCATTGCGCAGGCCTTCGTCTTCCAGCACGTTGACGCCCTTAAATGGAACGCCAATATGGCTGAGGATTTGCACCACTTGGCCTGAGAAGCCGCATTGTGGAAACACAGGTGTGCCCTTCATAAACAACACCACTTCGGCACTATCGACTTCGCCTTGAATCATTTGGTTTATATCGCTCATCATCGTCTCCTGAAAATAGGCTTAAGTTTTGGAAGGCGCTGCGGTTTGCAGCGCCAAGGCGTGTAATTCATCACCCATGCCGCCTTGCAGCGCGTCATAGACCATTTTGTGTTGCTGCACACGGCTGAGCCCCTCAAAGGCCGAGGCGACGACGTGCGCCGCGTAATGGTCGCCATCGCCGCGCAGGTCGGTAATCTCGACTTGGGCATCGGGCAGGGCGGTGCGGATCATGGTTTCTAACTCACCAGCGCTCATCGGCATAATTGTGTCCTTTCGGCTTAGCTCGACATGAGAGCTGGAAACCAACCCTCATAAATATCGTGAAGCTCTGATACGGATATGGAAAGGCTAGACCCAAATGTCAATGTATTGCCAGAGGTTTTTCCAAGCCGCGTAAGAGATACATCCCCCGCGAGGGCTTCAAAGGCTTCGGCTTTATCGGCCGCGACGCTGACGACATAGCGGGCTTGGTCTTCGCCAAACCAATAGCCAGTATCGCCATCTGTGTCGATTTCGGCGCCTATGCCATGCGTCAAGCACATCTCTGCCAAAGCGACCAAGAGGCCGCCATCGGAGACGTCATGGGCTGCCGCTAGCAGGCCTTGATCGATCGCGTCTCGTACCAAATGGCCATGGGCAGATTCCAGCGTCAGGTCGACGCGGGGTGGTGCCACAATTTCATGATTGTCCAAGACATCGCGTTGATACAGCGACGAGCCCAGATGGCCTTTGGTTTGGCCCAGCAAATAGATGACTTGTCCGTTTTGGGTAAAACTATTGCCGATGGCTTTGTTGAGGTCTTGAATAAGCCCCACGCCGCCGATGGCGGGGGTTGGCAAAATGCCCGTGCCATTGGTTTCATTGTAAAGCGACACATTGCCGGAGACCACGGGGAAGTCGAGCGTTTTGCCGGCTTCTCCCATGCCTTCCAAGCAGCCCACAAATTGGCCCATAATTTCGGGCCGCTCGGGGTTGCCAAAGTTCAAGCAATTGGTGATGGCCAGAGGTTTGGCGCCAACGGCACAAATATTTCGATAGGCTTCTGCTACCGCTTGCTTGCCGCCCTCGACGGGGTCTGCAAAGCAATAGCGCGGGTTCACATCGGTCGACATGGCGAGCCCCTTATGGGTGCCATGCACACGCACCAGCGCCGCATCCCCGCCCGGGCCAGCCACGGTATCGCCCATCACCATGCTGTCATATTGCTCATAGACCCAGCGCCGCGAGGCGACTTCACTGGAGCCCATGAGGGTTTTAAGCGCGCTTAGCGTGTCGGGGGCTGTATCCAGCCAAGCCGCGTTGAAGTCTGCGGCTTTGGGGGTTGGCACATGCGGGCGGTCGTATTCTGGCGCGCCATCGGCCAGCGGCCCAAGCGGCATATCCGCAATCTCACGGCCCGCATGATGGACGACCATGCGGTTGGTGTCGGTCAGCTCACCGATCACCGCAAAGTCGAGACCCCAGCGATCGAAAATCGCTTTGGCTTCGGGCTCGCGGCCTGGTTTTAGCACCATCAACATACGCTCTTGGCTTTCCGAGAGCAGCATTTCATAGCCCGTCATATGGGTTTCGCGCACCGGCACTTTGTCGAGATTGAGCACAATGCCAACGCCGCCCTTATCAGCCATCTCGACCGAAGAAGAGGTCAGACCCGCCGCGCCCATATCTTGAATGCCAATAATCGCATCCGAGGCCATTAGCTCTTGGCAGGCTTCAAGCAATAGTTTTTCGGTGAACGGATCGCCGACTTGAACGGTAGGGCGTTTTTCTTCCGACGCGTCATCAAATTCTGCCGAGGCCATGGTGGCGCCGTGAATGCCATCGCGCCCCGTTTTGGAGCCCACGTAAACCACCGGCGAGCCGATGCCTGTCGCGGCGGCATAGAAAATTTTATCCGTGCGGGCCACGCCGACGCACATGGCGTTGACGAGATTATTGCCGTTATAGCTCGGGTCGAAATTTATCTCGCCGCCGACAGTTGGCACGCCCATGCAATTGCCGTAGCCGCCAATACCCGACACAACGCCAGCCACAAGGTGGCGCGTTTTAGGATGGTCTGGCGCGCCAAAACGCAGCGCGTTCAAATTGGCAACCGGGCGCGCGCCCATGGTAAACACGTCGCGCATAATGCCGCCAACCCCTGTAGCGGCCCCCTGATAGGGCTCAATAAACGATGGGTGATTATGGCTTTCCATTTTAAAGACGGCAGCATCGCCATCGCCAATATCAATCACGCCCGCGTTTTCGCCTGGCCCTTGAATTACTTGTGGGCCTGAAATAGGTAGTTTTTTCAGCCACTTACGAGATGATTTATAGGAGCAATGCTCCGACCACATAACCGAGAAAACACCGAGTTCGGTATAATTAGGGACGCGGCCCATATGGTCGCAAACCATTTGAAACTCATCTGGGGTTAGGCCGTGTTCGGCCACCAGCTCATCGGTGATGGGCGTGTCGTTAATATGGCTCATGACAAGACCTCCACAATACCGCTAAACATTCGTTTGCCATCGTCGCCCCCAAGGGTCGCTTCGGCGCGACGTTCCGGGTGTGGCATCATGCCGACGATGCGGCCCGAGGCATCGCTAATGCCGGCAATATCGAGGCAGGCGCCATTGGGGTTATCGCCCTTGGCATAGGTCAGCGCGATACGGTCTTCGTCTTGCAATTGTTTTAGGGTGTCGTCATCGGCAAAATAATTGCCTTCATTATGCGCCACAGGAATAGTGATTTCTTCGCCTGCGCCATACAGCGAGGTGAAGGCGGTTTTATTGTTGGTGACGTTTAATTGGGTGTTGCGGCAAACAAAGTTCAAGCCTTTGTTTTGCATCAAAACGCCTGGCAGCAATCCGCATTCGGTAAGCACTTGAAAGCCGTTGCAAATGCCCAAAACAGAGGCGCCCTTATGGGCTTGCTCCACCACTTCGCGCATGATCGGGCTATTGGCCGCCATCGATCCGCAGCGCAGATAATCGCCGTAAGAAAACCCGCCAGGCAGAACGATTAAATCGCATTTGGGCAGGTTGGCATCGCCGTGCCAAGCCATGATGGGCGCTTGGCCGGTGGCGGCTTCTAGGCATACGGCGACATCGCGGTCACAGTTGGAGCCCGGGAAAACAATAACGGCTGCTTGCATTTGTCTTATGCCTCGCTGAGGTGAATGTCGTAATTTTCGATCACCGTATTGGCGAGCAATTTCTCGCACATATCGGTAAGGGTCGCGCGCGCTTTGTCGGCGTCACTCTCGTCTAAGCTCACTTCGATGAGCTTGCCTTGGCGCACGTCATCGACCCCGCCAAAGCCCAAAGAGCCGAGTGCGTTTTCAATGGCTTTGCCTTGTGGGTCTAGCACCCCGTTTTTCAAAGTAATGTGGATGGTGGCTTTCATCTTAATTCCTCAACGTAAAGTCTAAGCGGTAATTTTACTTAACCAGTTTGGGGCCATCGCCTTTTTCTGGGGTGGCGTCGCTCAATAGGCCGAGACGGCGCGCGACATCTTGATAGGCGTCAATCATGCCGCCCAGGTTTTGGCGAAAGCGGTCTTTGTCGAGTTTCTCGCCAGAGGCAATATCCCAAAGGCGGCAACTGTCGGGGCTAATTTCATCGGCCAAGACAATGCGCTGGGTCTCGCCATCCCAAATGCGGCCAAATTCGATTTTGAAATCGACGAGGCGAATACCAACCCCTTGAAATAGGCCCGTCATAAAATCATTAATCCGCAGCGACATGGCGACAATCTCGTCCATCTCTTGCGGGCCTGCCCAGCCGAAAACAGCAATATGGTCTTCCGAAATCATCGGATCACCAAGCGCGTCGTCTTTATAGTAAAACTCGACCAAGGGACGCGGCAGCGCATCGCCTTCGTTCAGCCCAAGACGTTTGACCAAAGAGCCGGCCGCTACATTGCGCACGACAAATTCAATGGGAATAATTTCGGCTTCGCGTACCAATTGTTCGCGCATATTCAATGACTTAATGAAATGCGTGGGAATACCAATCTCGCCAAGGCGTTGGAAAATATATTCCGAGATGCGGTGGTTCAATACGCCTTTGCCTTCAAACACTTCGTGTTTTTCGGCGTTAAAGGCGGTGGCATCATCTTTAAAGTGCTGCACCAAGGTGCCGGGTTCTGGACCTTCGTAAAGGATTTTCGCTTTGCCTTCATAGAGGCGCACACGTTTCGACATTTTTGTCTCCATACCCCGTTACATGAACGGTGAGGTTAAAGCCTGCGGATGATTCTCGCAAACCTCGTTACTGGCTACTTAAACACGCGGTTAAAAATCGTATCGACATGCTTAAAGTGATAACCAAGATCAAACAGAGCTTCCAGTTCCGCATCGCTCAACACCACATCGGTATCGGCTTTCAACAGCTCTAGAAACGTGCCCTCGCCGCGCCACACAGGCATAGCGTTGCGCTGCACCAAACGATAGGCATCTTCGCGGCTTACGCCGGCTTGGGTGAGCGCCAAAAGCACGCGTTGCGAATGTACCAGACCGCCCAATTTATCGAGGTTCTCTTGCATGCGCTCTGGGTAGACCAGCAGGTTGTCGACGACATTGGTTAGGCGCACCAAAGCAAAGTCTAGGGTGATGGTGGCGTCTGGGCCAATCATCCGCTCGACGGAGGAATGCGAAATATCGCGTTCATGCCAAAGCGCCACATTTTCCATCGCCGGCACGGCCATGCCGCGCACCAGACGTGCCAGACCGGTTAGATTTTCGGTCAGAATAGGATTGCGCTTATGCGGCATCGCGGAGGAGCCCTTTTGGCCTTCCGAGAAATATTCTTCGGCTTCCAAAACTTCGGTGCGCTGCAAGTGGCGCACTTCGACCGACAAACGCTCTACCGAGGAGGCGATAACGCCGAGTGTGGCAAAGAACATCGCATGACGATCGCGCGGGATAACTTGGGTCGAGACGGGCTCGATTTGCAGCCCCATGGCTTCGGCCACATGTTCCTCGACGCTGGGGTCAATATTGGCGAAAGTGCCGACAGCACCGGAAATGGCACACGTAGCAATCTCTTGGCGCGCGGCCACCAGGCGGTCGCGGCAGCGGTCGAACTCGGCGTAGGCTTGCGCCATTTTGAGGCCAAAGGTCGTCGGCTCGGCATGAATGCCATGGCTGCGGCCAATACAGGCTGACATTTTATGTTCCATCGCCCGCTTTTTAATCGCTGCCAGAAGCGCGTCTAGATCTTTCAAAAGAATATCGCTGGCGCGCATCAGTTGCACGCTCAAGCAAGTGTCCAAAACATCCGAGGAGGTCATACCCTGATGCACAAAGCGCGCTTCGGGGCCGACATATTCTGCCAAGCTGGTCAAAAAGGCGATGACGTCATGTTTGACTTCGCGCTCAATTTCGTCGATGCGCTCGACATCAAAATTGCCTTTTTCGCGAACGGCCTTGGCCGCTTCAGCCGGCACGATGCCAAGTTTCACCATGGCGTCCATGGCGTGGGTTTCTATCTCGAGCCAGATTGAGAAGCGACTTTCGGCTTCCCAAAGGGCGGTCATTTCTGGGCGGGCATAACGGGGAATCATTGGCAGTCTCCTTTGAGCCTCGATGTACCAGAAATATGCGTCTGATTAAAGCATCGGTTGGGCGCGATGCGGTTTTTCGTGTGTGCAAAGCGCAAATTTTGTTCTTAAAGCAGTCCTTTTTCCTTAAAGCTCAAAACTTCGCCTCGTGCGACAATCAAATGATCATGCAGATCAATGTTAAAGCCCTTAGCTAAATCGCGTAATTTATGGGTCATCTCAATATCAGCTCGCGATGGCGAAGAGTTTCCGCTGGGATGATTATGAGCAATGATGAGCGCCGTTGCATTTAAGCTGAGGGCGCGTTTAATCACTTCGCGCGGATAGACCGGCGTATGGTCGACCGTGCCTTGGCCCATTTTCTCATCGGCAATAATGCGATTTTGTTTGTCGAGAAACAGCACATGAAACTCTTCGAGCTGGTTCTCAGCCATTTTTGTACGGCAATAGATCACCAAATCCTGCCAATTGGCCAGCGCAGGCCTGTGTAGAATTTTCGACTGACCAAAGCGCAAGGCAGCGGCGCGCACGACCAGAAAGTCATCGGCCACGCCTTCGCTAACGCCCGCAATTGTCAAAAGGTCTTCGCGGGGCGCGGCGAGGACCGCCGATAAATCACCAAAACGGTCAATCAGCAAATGTGCCAAATCTTTAACGTCGCGGCGTGGAATGGCGCGAAACAAAACCAATTCGAGCAATTCATGGTCTTGCACGCTATCGGGCCCAGCTTTTCTAAACCGGTCGCGCAAGCGGGAGCGATGTCCTGCTCGGTGATTTTTAGGTGGTTTTAAAGGTGACGTTTTTATTGGTTTTTCTTGCACCCTGTTTCCTTTTAGCCGGCGGGGTTTCGGTGAGGTGTGTCACTCCCGTTTAAAGACTTGGTAAATATCTCGCAGCCTGTGGCGGTAACGCCGACGGAATGCTCAAATTGTGCGGAAAGCGTGCGGTCGCGGGTGACGGCGGTCCAGCCATCGCCAAGAATTTTGACCGCAGGTTTGCCCAAGTTCAGCATGGGCTCAATGGTAAAAAACATGCCTTCGCGCAAAACCAGCCCTTCGCCTGGGCGTCCGTAATGCAAAATATTCGGCGTATCATGGAAAATCCGTCCCAGCCCGTGGCCGCAAAAATCGCGCACGATGGTCATTCGGTTTAGCTCGGCATACGCCTGAATGGCATGGCCAATATCGCCCAAAGTGGCGCCCGGTTTGGTAACTTGAATGCCTTGCATCAGCGCATCATAGGTCACATCCATCAGGCGTTGGGCCTTCACGGAGGTGTCTCCAAGGCCATACATGCGACTGTGATCGCCATGCCAGCCTTCGTGATAAAGCGTCACGTCGACGTTCATAATATCGCCGTCGCGCAAAATCTTTTCGCTGGGAATGCCGTGGCAAACCACATGGTTGATGGAGGTGCAAATGGAGCGGCGAAAGCCGCGATAATTCAGCGGGGCCGGCACGGCGCCAAGATCTTGAATAATCTCTACCGCCTTATCGTCTAGGCTTTGTGTGCTGACGCCAGGGCGCACAAATTCGCTCAGTAGGTCGAGCGTTTGGGCAGCTTTTTGGCCAACCACGCGCATGCCTTCAAATTCCTCAGCGGAGTGAATTTTAATCTGGCCGGTATTTTTCAACGGCTCAAAGCTGGCTTCGATAAAGTTCATGGGCAATTCCTTTGACTATGAAATAGCACAAGCCGAGGGCGCCTGTCGACATCCTGTCGACATCCAGTCGACATCCAGGGGTATGGCTTGTGGGCTGGATATCTCGGCTTGTATTATTCCTCGGCAGGGCTAGTTTACGGCGCAGGAGAAACTTATGACCCAGACTGTTGAACCCGTAACCGCTGCCATGTTGATCATCGGCAATGAAGTTTTGTCAGGCCGCACACAAGATAAAAACTTGGCCTTTGTGGCAGGCGCCTTGGGCGAAATTGGCGTCGACATGCGCGAAGTTCGCATTGTGCAAGACGAGATGGACGAGGTGGTGGCCGCCGTTAATGCGTTGCGCGCGCGCTATACCTATGTGTTCACCACCGGCGGCATTGGCCCGACGCATGATGACATCACTGCCGATTGCATCGCCGCTGCCTTTGGCGTGAAGCTGGAAATGCATCCGATTGCGGTGCAGCTTTTAGAGGCGCATTACGAAGCGCAAGACATAGAATTTAACGCGGCGCGCGCGCGCATGGCGCGCATTCCAGAAGGCGCCAGCCTGATCGACAATCCGGTGTCTACCGCACCGGGGTTTCGCATTGAGAACGTGCATGTAATGGCAGGCGTGCCGAAGATTATGCAGGCCATGATGGAAAATATTCTGCCCAGTTTGCAAGGCGGCGAGAAGCTGTCTTCCATCACGGTCACGGCGCAAGTGCCAGAAGGCTCGATTGCCGAAGCGATGGAAAAACTGCAAGGCCAATACCCAGATATCTCTATTGGGCTATATCCATTTTATGGCGCCGATGGCGCGGGCGTCAGCGTGGTCGCGCGCGGCACCGACGAAGCCGCTTTGGTAGAAGTCGAGCAATCGGTAAAAGCGCTTTTCACCCAAATGGGCATGGCGCTCATCGAACGCCCCGGGCCGTCTGAATTATTAAAAGCTTAGTCACCCGCTAACCAGACGACGTCGTCGCCGTGGGGATGTGTGTGTGCCAAAAGCTGGCTGTCCAACGCCAAGGCGAAACGGCCCAACATGTCAGCTGGCTGAATTTTGTTATTTTGGCCATCGGTGAAGTCAGCAAATAGATGCGGGTCTTCTTGGGAAATCCAGTGGACGGGCAGGGCGCGGATTTTGGTAACAAATTCTTCAACTCGGGCTTGGGGCAGATAATTCATCACCGCGCCGTGATAGACCACCACATTCATATCGGGCGGCGCTTTGTCGATGAGCGCCTCCAGTCCGTCTACCGCATCGCTGGCCTCTATGTCGAAATTATGGTTTTGGGTTTCCTGCATGGCACTTTGAAGCCGCGCGAGGCGATGGTCTTGGCCCGGCCAGATGAGCGTTTCCAACCAATCTCGCTGGCTGGCATCGGCAATATCAATCGGATGAATGTCTTGTCCGCAGCGCCAGCCTATCGTGAGCCCGATGTTGAAAGCGGGCTTGCCCGTTACGTCACATGACATAAGGGGGGCTTCCCTAGCTGCTTTTTGGGGTCGGTGTTCGGTGCCATTCAGGCGATAGCGATAGAAATCAGGCAGCAGGCAAAGCCCCGCCGAGGCCCCCAACTCGATGAGCGCGATGGGTCTGTCGTCTGTCTCGGTCAGTTTGGAAAGCGCCATAAACAAGGCGGCACAGCGCGCGGGCTCATTGGTTTGGGTGCGCCGAGCCAGCACGAGCTTGGCTATTTCGCCGCCATGTGTGGCTAGGGCAGCCTCGGCGGCGGCTTGGCTATCGGGCACGCCAGCGATTTTGCGCAAAGCCGCGAACACGAGATTGGGCTGTTGCTTATCGCTGGGAAATTGCGAGACATAGTGCAAGCACAGCTCGCTATCGGCGAAAAAGCCCGCGAGCGCCTCATAAGCCGTACTGCGCCCCTTGGCTTCGAAGTGGGCGAAGATGCGGTATCTGTCGGCAATGGGTTTTGTGTCCGTGGCCATGATAGCTTGCCTTTCTTATTGTTTTGCCAAGCCTAGCATGGATTTTCGCGGTGTTTGGCAAACCTAACAAAAGTTTTAGTTTTATTTTTGCGAAGCGCAGGTCACAGTAACAACATCACAAATGGGAGATGATTATGAAAAATACTGTTTCTGCTCTGGTACTGGCCGCCGCTTTTGCGCTGCCAAATGCTGCTGTAGCTCTTGATTCAAGCTTCGATGCGATGTCGCAATCGGGCAACCACCAATTCTACGTTTGGTGCACAGGTAAAGCCGACTATAGCGCAGCCCAAAATGGCGCTGACGCGAAAGCCGCACAAAAAGCCCTCGCTCGTAAAGCTGGTGGCAAGTGCTGGCCAGTATGGCAAGGCCTAGATAACTAAGCCATTTGGCTTTTATCTGGGACTGGATACCCAAGCGTATCCGACCTATATAGGTTAACGGCGGTCTTCGGGCCGCCGTTTTTCTATGCGCCAAAGTGTTTTGGCCAAACAAAGGAATGGTGAGATCTATGAATATGTCGGCAGTTATCGGATTGGGCGCGGTTGTGGTTTTGGGCGTGTTTCTATCTTCGTGTGGAACCGGCAAACCTTTGGGCGGCGATAAGCCCTATCACCATTTGGAAAAAGGCTTTCGCAATCCGCCCGGCAGCATGGTGCGATATGTCTCTGTCGGTCGTCGATTGCAATTTTTAGGCCAAGCCGTTTGGCGCCAAGTGACCCACAGCGGTCAGCCCATTCCCGCCGATCACGCGCTGGCGCGTGAAAAAGCCAAAGCGCAATTGGCCGCCATTGGCGATGCCGATTTTGTCAGCTGGATTGGGCATGCAAGTTTTCTGGTGCGCCTCGATGGGGTAAGCGTGTTAACCGATCCGGTGTTTGGCCGTCGCGCTAGCCCGATGTCTTTTGCAGGCCCTGCGCGCCTGCTGCCGCCAGGGCTTTTTATTGAAGACCTGCCGCCGATTGATGTCGTGGTTATTAGCCATGCGCATTACGACCACCTCGATGTACATACGCTGGATAACCTGCCAAACCGCGAAAACATAACCGCCATTGTACCGCTGGGCCTTGGCTCTTATTTCACCGAACGGGGCTATGGCACCGTGCGCGAAGTAGATTGGTACGACGAGGTGACTGTGCCATCGCGCTCGGGCGAGTTTCGCCTGACCGCTTATCCGGCGGTGCATTGGTCGAACCGTTCGCCGTTTGACGTGAACCGCTCGCTTTGGATGTCTTATGGGTTTTCCGCTGGCGGACGCTCGGTGTTTCACACCGGCGACACCGAAACGCATGACACGCTGTTTTCCGATATCGGCGCGCATATGGCCAAAAATCATGGCGGCTGCGACCTTGGGCTGATGAGCATTGGCGCCTATGCGCCGCGCGATTTCATGAGCGGCGCGCATATGGACCCAGAGGGCGGCGCGGCTATGGGGCGCGATGTCGGCTGCAAACGCATGGTGCCGATGCATTGGGGCACGTTCATTTTATCGTTTGAGCCATTTGTGGAACCGCGCGATCGTTTCGTGAAAGCGGCGGGCAATCAGGCCTTGGTAATGAAAATTGGTGAAAGCCTGAAGATGGAAGATATTTCTAACTAAACAAGCGCGAAAACCATGCTATAGAAACGCCATCCAGCATGGCCTCGTGGTGGAATCGGTAGACACAGCAGACTTAAAATCTGCGGCCCGAATGGGCGTGACGGTTCGAGTCCGTCCGAGGCCACCATGGCTCCAATGGAAAATGAGATTAATTG
>JABHDF010000005.1 GCA_018673175.1 Rhodobiaceae bacterium
CGCTGTTTCGTCCGCTGCTGTGTCTTGATCTTGTGTGTCATTTTCACCGCCCTCGTCTTCCTCAGAAGCGGCGTCCCCCTCGCCCTCTTCGGAGGTTTCACTGCCAGCAGACGTATCCTCTTGCTTTTCTGGTGGCGGCGCAAGGATGGCATTAATTTCAGCCAACGGTATTTGGCGTACCGCGCCCAAAAGACCATCGCTGGTAATGTCAATACCAAAGCCTGGGCGATTGATAATCTGATTGCCCGTTTGCGTTGCGATTTCCATTTCACCAGAGAGCAAAACAAAAGTTGTCCCCTGTGTGCCATGCGTGGCCAGAATTTCGGTGCCCCGAATGCCAACGGTCGCCTCGCCCGCTGTAATTTGGATATTTTGAGGTTGGCGCTTTGACAATTGTCCAGAAACAAAACGCAAGCCACCTCGCATCAATTTGGCTTGAAGGCGACCCTCGCCAACTATCGGGTCATAAACGAATTCATCAAAGACAATCTTGGAAGCTGGCGCCAAAGAAAATACGCTTTCATCGCGCAGCAAGACTTGTGCCCGGGTTTTCGCGCCGGTTTCCACCTCATCATTCATAAAGACTTCGTCACCGGCGACCAAATCGCGGCCAATAGCCAAATTGCGCCCAGTGGATGAGGTGTAGGCTTGCATGGGGCCAGTGGAAACGGCCACCACGCCGGACACAGATTTACTGGCATGGGCGCTGCCGCTCCAAGCCAGTAACATAACGAGGGCAATGATGGGACGCATCTGTCTCTCCTAAAAGTTCCGACGCAAACTAAGCTTCAGTTCGCTCAGCGTTCGGGTTGAGTTGGGAATATTCGAGCGTGTGTCCGCCGCAAATCCGCTTAGGGCCAAATCGATCGCGCCAAGATGCGGCGGCAATTTATATCCAAGACTAGCGGTCAGGCGCGTGCGTTCGTCTTGCCGAATTTGAGTGCTGATCAGCGTATTGGCCCCCTCATATTCTGTGACCAAAAAGTCTAAGGATAGCGAAACATTTACCCTAGCCAAACGAGTGCGCAGACCGACTACGGCCGATACGGATTGCGCCGAAAAATGTTTAATCTCTGCCGAGCTTTTGTCGCCCAGCAAGCTGGTCGAGACCAAGAGAGGAATCGACAGGCCAGCAATCGGGCGAAGATAAGTTGCCGACACGCCCAGCGTTTCATTGTCGCGCTGCTTGCCCGCACTGCTGCCCAAATACTTGAAATGGCGGGTTTCACCAACCCGCAAGCTGGTCTGCAAATTAGCATTTTGTGGCAGATCCACACTCAATCCAAAAACGCCCTGCTGCCCTGCATTATAGGGATGGCCGCTGACATCAGTAGCATAGGCGCTATAGTTAAATTTAAATGGTAGCTTGCGCTTCTCGCTGTATCCGAAGCTGACGAAGCCCGTTAAGGAGTCCGCTGTATTTTGATCTAAATAGTCTCGCCCAGCCGCGCCAAAGGCGGTCGTCAGGGTGCGTTCGCGATAGGTCGGCAATTTGTAAGACAGCGACACCATGCCATCGTAATCAATAAAGGCTTCCGTCACCTCCTTCGACGTATTGGCAATCGGCTGATTGTTAAACAGCATAATCGGCCCTTTTGGCGCCGCCAAAGCGTTGTCGGCCGAGCCGCCGGCAAGCCCTGCCGAACCCGAAATGGACAATCGTCGCTCCGAGCGTTCCAAAGCTTCTTTCAGCTCCAAAGCTTTGTTGCGCATGGCCGCAGAAAGCGACTTGTCGGCCAATAATTGTTGCAAAATAAGTCGAGCATCGGCGCGGTTGCCGAGCTTCAATTGCACTTCCGCATAGAGCACTTTGGCCAGCTTGCTGCTTGGGTCGAGCAATAAAATGCGTTGCAAGGTGGCTGCCGCCCCTTTGAAATTGCCGCCGCCCAATTGCTGCTGCAAGTAAGTCAAATTAATCTCAATATTGGTAGGGTCCGCAAACAACTTATCTCTTATCGTTTGAGCCTGCGCGGCGAATGGCGACGCTAACATCGCAACCAGCAGGCCCGGCGCCATGGCGCTGCGGAAAAAGCAATGGAGGTTATGGACAAACACTGCCTGCATCCAATGGCTTAGGACATGACCACTCTGGCAAATGAGCGCCCACGAGAATATTGCCGTTTTCATCCCAACGTTTACTGGCCTCTACCTCGCTCTCATAATTTGCTGTATCGACAGACCCATCGCCTTGCTGAAAGCTATGGGTGACACAGCCGTTGGGGCTAAGGCACGAACACCGGTGAATATAAAATTGGGAAGTTTCCGAAATCGGGGAGCAGGCATTGGCGCATTGCAAGCCCAATTGCCCCTGCTTCAGCTTGGCCACATTCAGCGGAAGGGCGCGGGCTTCTCCATTGGTTCCTGTTGGCGAAGAACTATTAGCCCATTGTGCCTCCAAGTGGAGGCTGACAGCATAGGGAATCTTGTTGTCAAAGGCGTTTTTATGGGTCGAACTTAACGAGCCGACCGCTGCGGCGACATAGGAAATGCAATCATCCTCGCGCGTGATGATGTTGTTTCTGTCCGTCGCCAAAGCGGTTCGGCCATCGGTCATTTTATTATCAATCACCATAACGTCGCGGGAAAAAGCGCGGTCAATGGTTATCGCATTGCCCAGCGTCACCTCCTTTTTGCTTCCGTCGATATAGCCCTGATACCCAACGACGCCTACGGCAGCGATGATGCCTAAAATAGCAACCACAACAAGCAACTCAATCAATGAAAACCCACGCATAACAACTCTTTGATACATAATCCTGTGACTTAAAATTGGCACAGATTTCATTTTCGTGAAAGTAATTCTTGTTATTGCGCAGCCTCATCAGTGCAAAGGCGTGTTGTGATTTCATCGCCATCTATCAATGTCACATAAATGTTACCGTCAGGCATTCTTTCGGTAAGGTCATATTCATCTGACCCTGCACCAGCGCCTACGGTGATTGGCGATAAACTAGATGTGTCGTCGTGAGTGCTGCCCACTTGTATAACTCCGGTTTCTTCGTTCTCCAAGTTATAGGAGTATGAAAACTCCGACAAAGAGCAATTTGTTATTTCCACACTCCCAGCATTTGCTGAGTTTATGACAAAAAACGCACCAACTACCAACATTCCATATTTGATTTTCATCTGTTTTACTCCTTAGATTTCTTAAAACTTAATTAAGAGGCTTTGTTTTTGTAGACATCACCCGAGTGGCGAAGGCTTTGATGTCATCATCATTATAATCTGCACAATTTGAACTCCACCCGTGCCATTTTGCCAGCCCAGAAAGGTACGAGCCTGCGGTCCTGCCCCCCTGATGAAACACTTCTACGGGGGCAGCGTAAGCCGGTTCACCGGCTCGGCAGAGATTGTCCCCGCCGACTTGGGGAACGGGTATGATGATACCGGTCATTCTTTTTCGGTGTCTTTGGTGATAAACCTCTGTTTCGAAGGTTAAACCTCCAGAATATAGATGCATGTCACCGTCAAGACGATGGGTACCATTGCCTGCCGTTGGTCCGACATAATCGCTTTTGCCATTTTTCGGATTGGCGCCATTTGCCAAATTGGCCAATGTCAGGGTACCTTCCCAGCGATCAAAAACAAGGCTTCTTGGATCTGTGTTGCATCTCCAGCCACACGTCCAGTCTTTATTTGCTTCGAGAACGGCTTCGTAAGCTGGAGTGCCTCGGCAAGTGTAACGTCCATATGTATTATTATGACGCTCCCCCGCCATCTCGCCGCAGTGACTTTCGGACTTAGACTGCCCCAAGAGACCGGGCTTCCAGCTATAGCGAGGCTTGCCGACAGAGGTGCTAGCGTAATCCGCCACATCTCGATTGTTATTATAAATCGCAGACGCGACACTGGACTTATCACCCTGCCAGATAGACACTTCGTGAATAAATGACGAGCCCCTCAACGGCAAGTGACGCCTTTGTTTTACGGCATAATGCCAACCGGGCTGAACCGTGCCTGCGATCCCAATTGCAGCAACTGGCAAATTGTTAGCCTCTAGTGCTGCATTGCCGGTCTGAGAGTTGACTGTCGGTCTCCAATTTGTTTCAGGAGTGCCAATCGGTTTATATCCTTTGTTCCTAGTTTCAAATGAAAATTCGTTTAAGCCCACGCGTCGACCATTCAAATACATTTTTACAGGCCAATTGTCTTTTTTTGTTTTGCGACGCTGGTCAGCATCAACCGCAAACATGACCGTGTGCCAGCGATTTCTCTGAATGGGTGCTCTTGTCTCGAGGTAACTACCATCCGATCCCAATTGCAGGCGGATAGTGTCCCCAACTACATGCAAGCTGAGGCCGCTTAGATCTTTGAAATACCCACGATTGCCGCCCCAGAAGAAAATGGTCTCTTTAGGCGACGTGTTTATCCACTTAAACTTTTTATAATCATAATACGGGTTGTCATAACCAGTGGAGCCATGAAAGAAGCGCGCCATAATGGTGTAATCTTGGTTAAAAATATTTTGCACATCCTCGGAAACAAATTGGAAGTTGCCATTGGTGCCAACATTGGAAGCCATGCTGGTTTCTTCCTGTTTTTCTTCAATCGGAATAATCATAGCCAGACTGTCAGACAAACGGCCATCGCTTACTTTTACAGTCACGCTGGCCCTGGTAGGTCGCGAGGTGGCATCGCCATAGGCTGGCGACAAACGGATTTTGCCATCGAAGGATCCAATGCTGAATAAATTCGCATCGGCGCCTTCCAGGCTCCATTTCAAAATATCGCCGTCCGGGTCGGCCGCCCCTAACGTGCTGACAACCAAATCGCCTGCGCCATTAGCGGTGGAAACCATGGATGGCGTCCAGTCAGCTGGCGTAAAGACCTGTGGCGCGCGGTTCGGGTCCGCAAAGGCAAGCTTTAACGTCTCTTCGGCCGTAGCCTGCCCGTCCGACAGTTGTACGGTAACCGTTGCCGAGCAAATATCGGGTCCGGCCGAGGCAACGCCTCCCCCGCTGGTGGTGGTATTGGAAGACATCGTCAGAACGCGCATAAAGTCTCCAATATTCGCGGTTCTGGAGCGGAAATGCAAAACGCGGCTGTCAATCGGATCAATCCATGCAATATCTTTGCCCGTTTCGAGCGCCAGCTTGTCTTGCTGGCTTTTGCGGCTGTACAGCGCGCCCGGCTTGCCGAGCCCGCCAATGGTGCTGTCAAAACCGCTGTCCGTGTAATACACGCCGACGATTGGATTGGCGAAAGTAATAACCGCTTCCTTATTCGAGAAATCAACCTTCGCGTTATTTTGATAAACCAGATAACTGTTTATCGGCGTTATGCTTGAATTAACCTTTGCCGATCGCAATGCCGGGATGTAGACACTGGAACCATTGGTCACATCATAGTATTCCGCGCTACGCGCCTCAGTTGTGAAGGATCCGCCACGATGGCCCGAGCGCTCGAGGAAGACGTGGTATTTTCCAGTTGTGGTGTGTTTCCCGCCCGTCTTCTTGCTTCTAAAGTCATTCGACGAGTGGTCTTCGATAACATTGGCATTTGTGGAAACAATACCGGAGGAAGCCCGGCCTTTCACTTGGGCAGACGCCGAGGCTTGCGCCGCTGATTGACACGACAATGTATCGCTTTCGTCCAAACCGTTATGGCTGAGGTCGCCTGTCTGCGCATTAATTGTGAAGATGGCAGGGCTTGCAGCGATAAGAGACCAAGTCAAAGTGTCCTCATCTGGGTCGCGCCCTTCCAGCATGCCAACCGCGACATTATTGCTATGAGGGTTGAGGTCGCTTGCAGCAAATCCGGCAGGAACAATAATTTCTGGCGGGGTATTCACTTTCTCAGCTTCCAATGGAATGGATAAAGCTTGCTCATCGCTCAGGTGCCCGTCGCTGACTTGCACCGTAATCCGAATGGTTTCAGGCCGTTGCTCCAGCCCTGCCAAACCGTTTTCTCGCGCCAGTGTCAAAACACCACTTTGTGGGTTAATGGCGAAAATATCGAGGTCGCTGGCGCCGATGGACCAAGTCAGAACATCGCCATCAGGGTCAGTCGCCGCCAATTGATTGACAAGATTTGTGCCCTGCTGGGTGTCATGTGGAATAATGGAGGGGGTCCAATCGGCTGGTAAAATAATTTGCGGCGGTCGGTTTAGATCTTGCAAGGCGATCTGCAACGTCAAATTATCGCTCAGCGCGCCATCGCTTACCTGCACCGTCAAAGAGACGCTCTCAGGCTGCTCTGAAGGGGCCTCGCTGGCTTCGGCAAGCGTCACAACGCCCGTCTTCGCATTTATGGAAAACACGTCGAGATCCATTGCCGTAATCGACCAGGTCAGTTCATCGCCCTCGGGATCTGTAGCGCGTAAAACGGAGATAACCGTATCGCCCGGTGAAGCGGTCCCAGGAATTGCGGTCGGTGACCAATCGGCTGGAACGATAATTTCTGGCGCCATATTATAGGCAATCGCCTCGTAATCATCGCGGTCGAGGTCAGAGCAATCTTGTGGAGACGTTATCGGCACGCCCAAAGAGGCACGACAAGCCGGCGCATTATCATTGTCATTTGTCGCCATCATGCAAAGCTGGCCGTCCATTTCACTGGCAGCATATTGATGAGCTTTGCAATTTGCAGCGTCCGTCTCATCCCCGCCATACGCATCTACGGTATCGACGTAAGTCTCCATTTCGGTCAGATTTTCAAAGCCCAAACCGAGAAGGGTCAGTATTTGGGGAACAAACGGACGAAACTCCGAGGCATCTACTTCCTCACAATTGCTTCCAAAGAGGCGCTGGCAATCTTCATCGAAACTATCATTATTGGCGAGCACCCAGACGCTGGCATCGGCTGCACTGGCTTCATACCCCAATGCGGCAGCCGCCTCCATATCCTCTACCGAGCTGAAGCCGATAGATTGCGCCTGACCATCCGGACTGGTTAGGCCTTGGTCACCCGAGCGCTCACCGATACCGGAGCCACTGGAGACCCATTGTGCGGATGCCATACCAGCAAGAAACTGCATACAAAAAACAAGAACAACAAAACGGAACATGGAAACCTCAAACACTATCCTACGCAAAGTGAAACCTTATCAATAAAGGCGACGCTCTGTCATTAAAAAGTGAATATCCATCATTGTCAAGAACTTGCCATAAAATAGCAAGTAATACGCAAGCCAAAGGGCGCATTTCGAAGCACCTTTCAGGCCCGACGGAAGGCGCCAGCAAGACCGGATACGAATGCAGATTTCACAGATGCTTGAGGGGCGCCGGCTTCGCAGGACACAAAAGGGATAAAGTATAAATCGAACCATTATGGGAGGGGACAATCGATAAGTGACGGTTTTGACGACAGTCCAAGCTCGTACCAAAGCGCGTTTGATCAGGGCAAACGCAACCTTCGTTAAAAGCCGCAAAAAATTGACGCGTCATCTAAACATTGTGACGTGGCTTCAGCGGCCTGCGGATGGGAGGCGCTTAAAGCCTCTCCGGCGACACAGCGGCGCCATCTAGGCGAAATTCAAAGACCCCATCATCGCCACAATTATCGAGTTTGCGCTCTAGCAAAATTTGACTTTGAGACGATAAGAGCCGGCTAGCCAGATCGCTACCATCTTCGGCAGTAAAGCTTTCCACCGTCAGCACCTCGCCATAATGGGTGGTCAAAAAACCCTTGTTGAAAATATACCAATCATAGATTTGCCCATCGGTCGGCTCGGTTTCGCGCAGTAATTCGCCATCCACGGTTACTTTTACCTCGCGTTGCCACCCGCAAATATAGCTGTCGCCGTAATTAAAAATCACATTGCGAAAAGCGATTTCCGGCCCATCGCCTAATTTAGGCAATGTCACTTGAGGTTCAATCAAAAGGTAAACCTGAGCGCCCGTCTCCGCCGCGCCTGAAATTTTGCGACCTTCTATGCGATAGGCGGTGCCCGCCTCATGCGGCAAGGGCTGCCAAGAAAAGGCGTGGCTAGGAAACAGAAGAAGCAGGCAGGCAACCCAGCCGATTTTCGAGATCCGAATAAAATCCGGATCGCTGCTCATATTTTCTCTACTCGATCGTGGCGGAAATTATCGGAATAAGATTTAGCTCTGCGTTGGCGCGGATGCGGTTGATCGACTCGCGCCGCAATTTCTTTGGCGGCTGCATAATTTTGTGCCTCTTCCAACGAAGCAAATTTTAACTTTACCTGATTGGCCGTGCCGTCAATCGAGTTCCATCCGGTAAACGCATCTTTGCTGCGCGCCCCCTCTGGTGCAAATTCCAATACCCATTCTTTGGTATTGGCCATGCCCGACGACATAGCCGATTTCGCAGGTTGATAAATTCGCGCACTCATAGATGTCTCCTTGGCACGAGGCATTTGCCTCGTCAAAAATCAGGCTCTGGGTTTGGCTAAGTGTATCGCTAAATTTGCCGCGCTTTTCAAGCAAGCATTATCGAATAGCCAGCGGGTTGATAATCGCCTGCACCGCGCCTTTCAGCTTCGGCACGCCCAGCGAGAACATGAACTCGGTTGCGCCATCCGCCACCAAATCATGCGTCACCATATTCTCCAGAATATAAATGCCATATTTACTCAGCAGCAAACCATGCACGGGGAAAATCCGTTTAGGGTTTTCGCTCGGCAAAACCTCCAACGCCCAGGTGTCGGCGCCAATGGCCACCACGCCCAATTTGGCTAAATAATGCGCCCCGCTAATGCCCAAGCCTGGCTCGCCCGGCACGAGGTTTTTATTGCCCTCATTGGCCTTCATATAGCCCGAGTGCAATAGCACCACATCGCCTTTGGTGATTTTAATGCCTTGGTTTTTGGCGGCTGTTTTTATGTCTTTTTCCGTATAGGCCGTGCCCATGGGCAGCGGGTTTTTACCGAAATGTTTGGTCATATCCAACACCACGCCACGCGTGACAAAGCCCGGCAAAGCATGTGTGCCAAACTTCAACAAGCCGTCTGGCGACACCACTTCAGAAGCGGGCGTATCATTATAATAGCGATGCTCTTTGCCAATATGGCCAAAGCCATCGATTTGCGAGCCAATGCCGATGGACGTCACCACCGTGTCATCATTGGAGATGAGTTTATCTGGCCCCATGGGCGCGCCCGAGCCGTCATTGAGTTGGTGTACAATCATCTGAAATTTGCGCGGCCCATAGGCTGGCGTATCGGGGCCCGTTACCATGCCGAGCTGATAGACTTTGCCTTGTTTGACCAATTTGGCCGCCTGTTTGGCTTTGGCTGTGGTGAGATAATTGGCGTGACCCAAAGTGTCTGACTTGCCGAATTTCTGCACGAAATAATCATCTGCCAGAGCCGGCGTTGCGGCTAGCGCTAAACAACCAAGCACGAAAGCTGTGCAGGTTTTTTGAAAAAGAGACAAATGCATAATCAAACTCCTATTAGTATCTCGCGAACTGGCATATCGCTTCCATCCACTTAAAATTGCCGTTAAACTCTTGCATGAAACAAGTCTCAAGAGCAACACGATAGGGTCACATGAGTTCACTAATTTCCTTTTTTCAAGCCGTTCTGGCCAAGACCCTATTCTTTGCTTACCGACTAGTGGGCTTGCGCCTTGGCTCTTATCTTGGCGGCCGCTTGGGACTTTTGGCCGGCAAAATATCGCCCGATGGCCAGCGCGCCGCTGACAATCTCGCAAAAGCCATGCCCCACCTCTCTGAAGCCGAGCAAGAGCAGGTGAAGCTTGCGTGCTTTGAGCAGGTTGGCCGCGTATTCGGCGAAATGGCGCACTTGCCCAAAATTGCCCGCGAAGCCGACAGCCGACTAAGCATTGAAGGCGCAGAGCATGTCGAAGCCGCCCTACCCGATGGCGGACCGGCGATTTTTATTGGCGGTCATTTTGCCAATTGGGAAGTCGTCATGCTGGGCATTCAACGCCTTGTGGGCGACACAGGCGCGCTCTATCGCGAACCCAAAAATGTGTTTATGCGCAAATGGCTATTGAACCAACGAGACGCTTTTATGCCGATTAAAATTCCGGCCGGCCCCGAGGGCTCGCGCGAATTGCTAAAAACGCTCAAGGGCGGCACCTCGGTGGCCCTGCTCATCGACCAGTCCCTACCCCAAGGCGACCCGATTACCTTTATGGGCCGCAAAACGCGCGCCCCATCGGCCGCCATGAAGCTGGCGCGGCGGTTTGATATTCCGATCATTCCAACCGTTGTGCGGCGGCGCCACGATGGGCCCGACAAAACGCATTTTGTGCAGCATTTCTTTCCCGCCTTTCGCGTGGCCCAAACCGACGACACAAGCGCCGATATCGATGCAGCCATGCGCCAAGCCTATGACTTGTTCGAACAATGGATTGAAACCCGCCCCGAAGAATGGCTTTGGCCATATAATCGCTGGAAATAGGCATAAGCCGCCCCCAGATAGGCCCCCCAGATAGGCATGGCCCCCCAGTTGGTTTCTCGCGGCAACTGGCTTATAAGATGATAGTTAACACCACAACGTCCCGCAGATTTTTTCAGCTTTAGGGTAGATAGCCATGCAGCCGATATATTTCATTCAAGCCCAAATTGTTATGGTTGTTCTCTCGCTATACCGACTGGTGGGGGTGCGCATCGGCTCGTATTTAGGTGGGCTCTTGGGGCGTGGGCTTGGCAAAATTGCGCGCGAAGGCTCGCTGGCCGATGACAATATCGCCCAAGCCATGCCGCATATTTCAGCCACAGAGCGCCAAGAAATTCTGAAACAATTCTGGGAACAATTAGGCCGCTTAATCGGCGAGTTTCCGCACATGGCAAAAATTGCCCGCGAAGCAGAAACACGGATTTTGATTGAGGGCGCCGAGCACGTCGAAGCGGCCATCCCCGATGGCGGGCCCGCGATTTTTGTTTCCGGACATTTTTCCAATTGGGAAATGACCATGATTGGCATTCGCAGACTGGTCGGCCGCACGGGCTCGCTTTATCGCCACGCCAATAATCCCTATATGGAAAAGTGGATTATCGGCCAGCGCAAAGCCTTCATGCCGTTGCAAATTCCCAAAGGCTCCAAGGGCGCGCGCGTTATGATTGAGGAAATTAAAAAAGGCACTTCGATGGCTTTGCTGGTCGACCAAAAGCTTGGCAGAGGCGACCCGATTACCTTTATGGGGCGCGAAACCAAAGCGCCATCGGGGGCGGTGAAACTGGCGCGACGGTTTGACCTTCCCGTTATTCCTACGGTAATACGCCGCCGCCAAGACGGCCCTGACAAAGCGCATTTTGTGCAGCACTTCTTCCCCGCCATTCGCGTCGACAAAACCGATGACGCCCAAGCCGATGTCGATGCGGCGATGCGCAAAGTTTACGATTTAATCGAAGGTTGGATTGAAGCCAACCCGCAAGATTGGCTGTGGGCGCACAATCGCTGGAAAGACTAACTAGCCGATTTTACCCTCTAGGTAGCTGCCGTAAAGTTTTCTGCCACGGCGGCGCGCGCTGGTTTTGCCCACGGCATAGCGCAAGAAGGTTGGCACATCGCGGCGCTGCATAGCATGACGACTTAAAATCTTGCCCGGCGCATGTGGCACAGCCACTTTGGGCGCTTGCAAAATATGCTGCGCCACCAAATTGCCGAGATTATAATCTTCCAAAACCCGCCGCCGCGCCTCGATGATGGCGGGCAAGCGTTTTTCATATTCCTTATCGACGATGGCTTTTTCAATCGTCGCCAAAGCGGCTTCGCTATCGAGGATATCGAGGCGGATAAAACTCTCTTGGGGAAAATACGCTTCCAAGTTCGAGCAGCCGACATAAAACGGCAGGCTATGGCCTAGAAAAGCATCCGATAGTTTTTCCGTCCAATGGTGCGGGCCAATGTGGTTTTCGACCGCAATATGATAGCGATACGCATCTATGCCCTCGGCCTTATGCTCCACAAATTGATAGCCTTTGCCGTAGACATCCACCTGCTCGCCCAACCCTTCTGCCATCTCCACTAGGAACTCGGCACGGCGATGGTGCAGTGTGTGCTTTTGCGCTTTTGGCGAGCCAAACATAGACACCAATCCGGTCTTCTTGGGCACGCTTGGGTGCGCGTTGGCTTGCTCTAGGCCGCCATAAAACCAAACCCCGATGGGCGGCATGTCTTGGCGATTGCGATGGCGCAAAGTTTCGGGCTCATGGCTGGTCAACACCATGCCAAATTGATCCATATAATCTTGACCATAAAATTTTACCGATGATGGCTCATAGGTCAAAAGCACCGTGTTCTCTTGTGGGCAAGACAGCGTCTCGATGCCCAGCGATAAGCGCTCATCGGCCCGGCGCGGCAGGTCGTCGTAAACCACCAGCCAATCGTAATCGCGCGCCTCAGGGTCTAGCACCCATTCAATGTCGCTGGCGTGCGTCTGCGGCAGGTCCAGGAATTGGAACGCAAAAACGGTATTTTTGGATACAAACTTTACACGACACTTACTCATAACTCACTCCTACCGATTATCAGAGATCGGAGCAAGTTTTGAATTTAACCGTGGCTAGCGGCGTCTTTTTTGCAACCCTCGAGGTTCTGGCTTCAGCGAGTCCCAGCAAAGCCCTGCACTGGTCACGGCTCGGCTCAAGGGCGGCGTCATGGTGAACGTATATTTGTCATTCGCCGCAATGGTCAGCTCGCCAATACGGCTCGGCTCATTGTCGACTTCCAATTTCAACCGATAGATGCGCTCTTCCCCACGGGTTTCTAGGCTAGACGAATAATGGCCAACCATTTTCATCCATAAATGAGAATATTGGCGGCGCTCGAAACTCGGATGGGGAATGCCCAAATAACTGATTAAAAAATCGCCGGGGGCGCGCGTTAGAATAACGAAATCATACAGCGACTGTCCGCTGTCCCAGTCAAACTCACCGTCGGAGCAATACATGGTCTGCGTCGGACGCCATCCAGCATCCGCTTGATTGTTACTTTTGTTTTGTGCCTCTGTGGCCATCGGCGACAGTAGCAGAGCTATCAAAGCTAAAGATAATTTTTTCATGCGGATTATATAACCCGTTTAACGCAAAGATGCAGTACCCAAATTGTCTCAGGCTTGCCTTATTGGGCCTGACAGACAATCTCTTCTCGCTGTTGCGCACAGGTGATTTTCGGCGTGTTTTTGCGCAGTTTCGTGTTTCGGCTAAGCGCCGCTTCGAGGTCTTCCATGTCGACATCATATATCTCGACCCGCCCTTGCAAAACCTTGCGACCGGCTTGCGCGCGAAGCCTGCGAAGGTCTGGCTCGCGCTGCGCGCGAAAGCCAAATACCGGTTTGCCAAAACGGTCGATGTTCACGTCGTTGGCGCCACCGATAATGGCCGAGGGAATGCCTAAATCTTGCGAAGACACGGGGGTGGCCAAGGCCAAACAGACCCAGCTCAAGATAGCTATCGTGACACGGTGAGACATAGATAAAGCGTAAGCTCAGACCTCGGCAAAGACAAGATGTGTCTATTTTTTAGCGAGGCGGCTATAGCTCGCCAGCATTAGACAACCCGCTAGAATGCCAACGTTCTTGGCGAAATTCTGAGTTTCATGCGCGCCTTCGATGCCGGTGTAATTCCAGAAATCATGCAAGGAAAAATTAATCACCACAATGTAAGCGGCGCAACCATAGGCCGCCAACCAAACTTGCTTATTGGCCAAGAGCAATCCGCCCAGAACAATATTGGCAATGCCGGCAATAAACAAAAGCGGCTCGGCCAGCGGTATATTGTGTTTCACCATCAGATCGACATGCATCTGCCACGAGCCAAATTTGGCCAGACCCGGCAAGACAAAATAAATCCCCAGCAAACTACGTCCGACCGTCAGGGCCACTGTATCTATTTTCTTATTCATTTTTTCGCTCCGTTTATGAATGGTTTTTTAGGGTTTGTGCTTAGCTAACCTGCTTGGTAAAGCGTCACAACGCAGGCGCCACCCAACCCCAAATTATGTTGCAGTGCCGTCTTGGCGCCCTCCACTTGGCGCGCTTGTGCTGTGCCGCGCAATTGATGCGTCAGCTCATAACATTGTGCCAAACCCGTGGCGCCCAAAGGATGGCCTTTCGACAGAAGCCCGCCCGATGGATTGGTTACCACTTGGCCGCCATAAGTATTGTCGCCATCGGCAATAAACTTTTGCGCTTGGCCTTCCCCACATAGCCCCAAGCCCTCATAGGTAATCAGCTCATTGTGGGCAAAGCAGTCATGCAATTCGACGACATCAATATCTTGTGGGCCAAGGCCCGCAGCCTCATAGACCTGACGCGCCGCTTCGCCCGTCATGTCATAGCCGACGAGTTGCATCATATCATGGGCTTCAAATGTGCTCGGCGTATCGGTGGTCATCGATTGGGCAATGATTTTCACCCCTGTCGAGAGGCTGTGTTTTTTGGCGAAAGCCTCCGACACTAAAATAGCCGCGGCCGCTCCGCACGTTGGCGGGCAAGCCATGAGGCGGGTCATCACACCGGGAATCATTTCTGGCGATTGCAAGACATCGCCTGCGCTCAATTCTGTGCGGAACAGAGCTTTCGGATTGTTTTTCGCGTGGCGACTGGCCTTGGCGCGAATTTCAGCAAAGTCAGAAAGCTCGGTGCCATATTTGTCCATATGGCTTTTTCCCGCGCCGCCGAAATAGCGCAGCGCCAAAGACGCCTCACTGTCGAAAAGATCGGCACATTCGCTATCGAACGCATCAAAGGGGCTGGGACGGTCTTCCCAAATATTGCCCAAAGCGCCCGGTTGCATTTGCTCAAAGCCCACGGCGAGCGCGCAGTCCACAAGGCCACTTTGCACCGCTTGGCGCGCCATGAACAAAGCCGAGGAACCGGTGGAGCAATTATTATTCACGTTAAAAACAGGGATGCCCGTCATGCCGACTTTATAAATAACTTTTTGCCCGCAGGTGCTATCGCCATAAACATAGCCCGCATAGGCTTGCTCGATATGGGAGAAATCCAACCCACTGTCGGCCAAAGCCTCGCGAATGGCCGCCTCGCCCATAATGTCATATGTGTCGGAGGCGCCTGGCTTGCCAAAGGCCACCATGCCAACACCGGCGACAATCGTTGGTTGAATATGGGTCATGTTTCGCTCCTAAAATTCTATCGATAGCCTAGGCACAATTAGGATAGGAACCAAGCCCGTTTTCACAAATTTTGCGACCGGCGCGAACCGGCAAATAAAGCTTGGA
>JABHDF010000043.1 GCA_018673175.1 Rhodobiaceae bacterium
GGGGATTTGCGCGACTACCAAGATAGCGATCCGCCAGCGCGCATCGACTGGAAGCGCTATGCGGCAACCCGTGAAACGATGGTGCGCGAACATGGGCTCGACACCCAAGGCGAAGTCCTCTTGCGCCAACCCGCTACGACGCTGGAGGAGGCTTTGTCTTATTTGTCTGGCGGCCTGCGTGTGGCCGAACGGATGGGAGCCCCGGCGCGCATGATGCTGCGCGGCGATGACAGCCAAAACGCTGAGTATGTGGTTCATGACACACCAACCCGAGAGCAGGCTTATTATGCCCTTGCCCGCGCACAATAACCCGCAACCCCATCCGCTATTGGCAGCAATGGAGCGGTTTCTGCCGGGCACGCCAGAGGCTCAGCTGACGGGCTTATTGTTATATTTGGCTGCGTTCCCGATTGCGATATCGCTCACGGTGATGACCGATTGGCGCGCCTTTTTGCTTTATACCGCCATGTGGCCGGTCGCCTTAATGGCGCGCAATCGCTGGCGCATGGGGCTTATTTGCCTTCTGGCGCCGCTGGTGATGTTTGTTTTGGCGCAATGGGTGCGCCCACCTCAGGCTGGTTTTTTTATGCTTTTGGTCTTGGTTTTATCGGCTTGCGAGCAAGTGCAAGCGGATGGCCGCCCGGGCGCCTTCAATATTATCGGGGTTATTTTTCCAGCCCTTTGCGTGATGGTGCTATCGGCGAATGTGTTTATGTTTCTGCTGCTTCTGGTGAGCGTGATTTTTTACATTGGCGTCTTTACTTTGCGCATCAACGGCATGCCTTTATCGGGGTTGCGTATCCGATTGCTGCCGATCCTTTTGGCGCTCAGCGGATCTTTGTTTTTCGCCATCGCCGCCTTTATTCTCATGCCGCGCATCAATGCCAGTGCGCTGCCTGGGTTTCAACAAGAAGACGCCTCAAGCGGCGTCGGGGAGGAGCTGGATATGGGGCGCTTCTCCAATGTTATTCTCAATGGCGAAGATGCCTTTCGCGCTTTTGTGCCAAAGCCCCTGCCATCGCAAGATTTGTACTGGCGGGTGCATGTTTTAACCACCATGAAGGGGGCGCGCTGGCTGCGTGACCCGAGCGCCAATTTGGCGCGGGGTCTGCCAGACTTCATGGCTAAATTGGGCGATGTTTCTCGCCCGGTTGCCTATCATGTCCGCCATGCCGAAGCGGCGCCCAAATGGCACCCGGTGCTGGGCGTGCCCACTCGTGGCGCCATCGACCGAGACGCCATGTTAAACCCGCAAGGCGAGTTTGTGCCCATAAAGCCATCGTCTGTCCTAAGCCAACAGGTCAAAATGCGTGCCGCCCTAGACAACCCTTATTCGGCGCGCCAAATTGGCGAGACGCGCATCGACGGCCAGCAAAAATTGGCCGCCTGGGCCCGCCAGACCTATCGCCAGCTGGGCTCGCGAGAAGCCTTTGTGGGCCATTTGTTGCAGCGCTTCCGCACCGGCGGCTATGGCTATACTTTGTCGCCCCCGCGGCTAGAAGGCGCGGATAGCGAGAAGCTGGATGATTTTTTCTTCGCCACAAAAATGGGCTATTGCAGCCATTATGCCATGGCTATGGCTACGGCTTTGCGCGCGGCAGGCATTCCCGCCAATGTCATTATCGGCTATGCGGGCGGCGAGTGGAACGGCTTTGGCGGCTATTACCGGGTTCGCCAGTCCGACGCGCATGCTTGGGTTGAGGCCGAAATGGCCCCCGGCCAATGGCAACGTTTTGACCCGACACAATTCGTGCCCGATGCCAGATTGCAGTTCCGCTCGCGCCAAATGGCGGCCTCGCGCATTGGCGAGCAAGAGGGCTGGCGCGGAAGTTTGGCGCGCGGAGCCCAACGGATCGACGCTTTTGTCACGCGCCTAAATAGCGACATTGTTCTTTATGATGAAGCGGCACGCCAAGAGCTTTTGTCCGGTAGTTTTCTGGGGCGGCTCATTTCTTTCGTTACTTTTTGGTTGGTTGCCAGTGCCATATTGCTTGTGCCGCTGGCGCTCTGGCGCTGGTGGGGGCGGCGAGACCCGCTGCTTCGTCTCGACCAAGCGTTTTTCAAACTCGGCGCCAAACAGGGTGTAGAGCGTCAGGTTCATGAGGGACGATTGGCATATGCGGCGCGCTGGAAACACGCGCATCCAGATATGCCCAAGCCCCGCTCAGCTAGCATCGAGCAGTGCGCCATTTTGCTATGCGAAATGATGTTTAAGCTAGGTCCAAATGGTAAGACGCTCGAAGCTCAAGCCGCAACGCGACGCCAGATTGGGCAGCATTTGCAAATTATTCAGCGGCAAAAATTTAAATCTTAAACGTTAAGTCCAAGCGGTTTTTGCCATTGTCATGCCACCAATTTGCCGACTCGGTGGTTTCGAGAATGAAATGTGTGCCCAATCCACCTTCGCGCAATTGATCTAGGTCTCTTGGGCGCACTTGATCCAAATCAATCAGGGGCGCGGTGTCTGTTAGGCTGATGTTCAAATGGCCGTCGCTAATATAGCCAACAACTTCAATGTGGCCTGTCATGCCTTCGGGGAAAGCATGGAGAATGATGTTTTGAGTGGCCTCATCAATGGCCAGATTGACAGGCATGATGATGGCTTGGGCTGGCGTACCGTTTAGCGTGCGTTCTATTTCGCGTCGCAAGCGGCGCAACTCGGGCACTTCGTTTAAAACAGAAAATCTGAACAAAAGCTCTTCGCCAGCCAAAGATGGCTCCACGATGACGGCCTCGAGGGGGAGCGATGTTCTTACTTTTGGGGCGCAGCCCAAACCCAAAACCGTCAAGTCATCTGGCAGCGTTATTGTCTTTCGTTGCACAATCTCAACCGTGTGTTCGACCTGTACCTTAATGGGAAGGTCCATCTGTTCGGCCAAGATGGTTGCCAATTTCGTGGCGCCAAACATTTGGCCGTTGATCTCGGCTTCGGTGATGCCGTCGGAATAACAAAAGAAACGGCAATGGGTTAAGTCATGGGTTTCCACCACAATGTCGCCGGCCTCGAAATCGAGAATGCCAAGCGGCTGTAAGCTGGCTTCGACATAAGCGAAACTCTGATTGGCGTCTAGCAAAAGGCCTGGTTCATGGCCTGCGTTGCAACACTGCATTTCATGGGTTTCAGGGTGATAGCGGCCAATGATGGCGGTGGCGAACATGCCGTTAAAGGCGGTCTCGACCAGTTCCATATTTACCCGTGCGGCCAATTCATCGACCTCTGGTTCCGCGCGGCTCATCGAGCGAAACAAGGAGATGGTCTTTGCCATCACAAGCGCGGCGTCTGTGCCTTTGCCAGAAACATCGGCCATGCAAAAATACAAATACTCGCCGCGCATGACATAGTCATATAGGTCACCGGAGACGCCTTTTTTGGGAATATTGACGCCGTGAATAAACTCATATTCAGCATTTGGAAATAGGCTTTCTTGTACCCGCGAGGCCATGGCCAGGTCGCGCTTGAAACCGTCGGCTTCCACCATGCGGGTGGCCATATGGGAATTGGCCAAGGCGAGGGCGGCGCTTTTGCCATAGACCGAAACCAGCGAGGCATCTTGATCGGTAAATAATTTACCGTCCCTACGATTGATCAACTGCAACGCGCCATAGTGTCGGCCATTGCCCGATACGGGCACGCAAATCATAGATTTGGTTTCAAACCCTGTCTTGGCATCGACGGCGCCGGTAAAATCATCATCCAGCGACGTGTCGGGCACAAAGCGCGGACGATCACTTTGGGTCACCGCGCCAACAATCCCGGCCGTGGCAGGTATTTCCAGACCCGTAATATCGGTGGGCCCAATGCAGGCCTCACACTTTAAAACGCCACGCTCTTCATGGAGGTAAAAGAAACTAGCCGCTTCGGCACCAATTTGGGAGCGAATGTAATCTAGTCCCTCATATAATGTCTGCGACATGTCTGAGCTGGACGCGAAAGCCGCCATCATTCGATAGATGATATCGAGAGGCTGTGTGATGTCTTCCGAGGCGTCTTTCATCGAGCTGGCTTAAAAAGTGCCTGGCGTGAAACTGCCGCCGCCACCTTCCCTGCCTCCGTCGCCCGCGTCGCCCGTGTCGCTTGCGCTCGGGCTTTTGGGCTCGCTTGGGGCAGGCTCGGGAGAGGCAATAGGGGCGGCAGCTGGTGTGGGGGAGGCGACCGGCTCTGGTTTGGGCTCTGGTCTGGGCTCTGCTTTGGGCTCTGGCTCTGGCTCTGGCTCTAGCGCTGGTGCGGGCCTCGGGGTGTTGGTTTTGGACAGCTCAGCAATCAAATCTGCATCCGAGCTGGCTTGTCCCATCGCACCTTGGGCAACGGCGTCGGCAATTTGTGTATCGCTGCCGCTGGCTGGCGAAAACACATCCACGCCCACCAATTGCGACGGGCCCGTTATGGCTTCAATGGGTAAAATTTTGTCTAATTTGGCGAGCTGTAAAACCCGCACGGCTTCATCGCTGATTTTGGCAATGGTCAAGGCAATGCCCATTTGTTTGCAAGACTGCATGGCAATGATTAAAATCGAAACACCGGAGCTGTCGAGATAGCTCACATTGGCAGCATCAATGGTCAGACCGCGCGCGCCGACTAACTTGCCAACCAATTGGGATTTAATATCTGGCGTGACCTCAAGGTCTATATCCCCTGCAATTGTAAGGTATATAGTTTCATTTTTATCGCGTTTAAATTGAAATGCCATCGTTTATAATCCTTAAGTCATAGATAATACTAGACGTTTTTAAGTAACAGCACATCAAAAACTTAACATATCTATTGCAAATGAGCGTTTTTTACTGGTAGTTTCGCTTTGTTGGGTTCGCGCATGTGCGCGTTTATATTAAGAGGAGAGTTCCCATGAGTATTCGCGCAAAAAGCGAAAGAGGCTTTAGCCTTATCGAACTACTAGTTGTTGTGGCTATTATTGGTGTATTGGCAGCGGTTGGCGTTGTTGGTTACCAAGGTTATATCGACAGCACGAAGAAATCTGTTACTGATGCAAACGCGAAAGCCGTGCACCAGTGGTTGATCAACACAAAAACAGTACGCGCTGCTGGCATCGACACCGATCCAGTAGAGTGCAAATCGATAACTTTGACAGCGACAACAACGGCGACAGCCGCGGTTGCTGCTGAAGGTTGCTTTGGCGCGTTGGCTTTGGAAGGCAACCCCTTTGAAAGCTTCAAAAACCCATATAATACATCCCGTACAGGTTCTAATGCCGTTCACGCTGTGGCCGATGATTCGACAGCCGTAACCGATGGCACAACCCTTTGCACTGAGTTGCTAACGGGTACAGAAAATGGCGATGTCATCATCCGCGTCAGCGGTGTTGGCGCCAAACATCTGGACGTCTACATGTGCGCCAAAGAAGGCGACAACGATGGCCGACTGACCAAACGTGACACGACGATTAAAAACTTCTAATCGTCTTCGCATGACTTTTGAGAGAGCGCTGTGCTTGCACGGCGCTCTTTTTTTGGAGGAACCGGAGCATGAATGGGTTGAGAGACAAATGGAGAGATGGAATATCCGTCTCTCGCTCGCCGCTTGTGATGTCAAGTTTCCTGCTTCTCCTCGCTTTCAATTATCACTCCGTCGATTTGGGCGAGACCTATGTTTCGCGTAACTTGCTGGCTTGGGTGACTATGGGGCTCGCCGTTATCGGCCTATGGTGGGGGGCTTTTCGAAAAGCGCAGGTGCGGTGGTCGCCGCTTTGGGTCAGCGCGCTTTTCGTGCCCGTGGCTGGGGCTTTTTGGGTGCTGGCCATCCATACTCTGGGGCCATACGACCCTGTGCACGCGGGCCTTTTATATTTACCCGCCATGTTGCTGACGTTTGCCTTTTTTGTTTTGGGCCTTTTGCAACGAGATTTTTCAAACGCGGAGTGGGCGGCTTTCGTGCTTGTCGTTCTGCTTGGCTTTTTGCCGCAATATCTCCTGCATTTTATCAGCTCCAATCCACTGCTGTTTTTCAAGGTTTCCATTTCTTTACCGAGTTTTTGGGTCAAGCCATGGGCTGGGTTTTCGCAATATAATTTGTTTGGATCTTTTCTGGCGAGCCTGATTGTGCTCAGCGCCTGGGCCCTAGCTTGCGTGCCGATGGCCCGCTGGCAACGCGGGCTCATCGTCGCCCTTGGCTTTATCTATGCGAGCGAATATCCGATTATGAGCAGCAAGACGGGAATGCTTGGCACGCTGCTGGGTCTTGCCTTTTTGGCGCTACATCTTTGGCAAGCCAATGGCGACAGATCCGCCCGACGCCGATACTTAATTTATCTGGTCAGCCTTTTGCTGGCCTATATCGTCGTTTCCTTGGCGCTTTCTTGGCACCCCGAAAGGCCATCGCAACTGCCAGACTGGAGTGGCGATAGCCTGTCGATCCGCACGCGGTGGACGATGTGGTTTATCGCTTGGCGATCTTTTTTAGAAGCGCCGATTTTTGGTCATGGTCTTGGCAGCTTTACGGTTACGTATCTCGAGCATTTCTCGCGCTATGGTTTGGCTGAAAACCTCACCTTTTATCGGGTCGTGAGCGTGCCCCATAATTTGGTGATGCATGTCTTGTCCGAAGCGGGGCTTTTCGGATTGCTGACTTTGCTGGCACCTCTGGCAGCGCTGGTTTTTTGGCATATCCGACACAACCCGAACCGTTGGCTGCTGGTCGGGCTGTGCGCGCCTATCGTGTTGCATACCCAAGTGGAATATCCCTACATAGCTTCTGGCGGACATTATTTTCTTTTGGCGATATTTTTAGCTGCCGCATTGGGCAAGACGGCCGCGCCGGAGCGGGTGCTTCATTTGCGAAAACCAAGCTTGGCTCTTGCCAGTTATGGCGCCTTAGTTTTGTTTTGCACAGCGCTCATCTTTCAGTGCGTAATGCTATTAACCTTGATGTCGCGTGCCAGTCAGGCCTTCGACATGGACACGTATCTGCCATTGGATAGGTATGTAGAGCAACGCTATCAAAGCTCGGATTTATCTCACCCCATCATCGGCAAGCGGATGCGCGCTATGGCGGATTTGGTTGTGATCAGCCGAGCCCTCGACGAAGAGCGGGTGGATATTTTGCAAGGGTTCGCTATCGCGTCGATGGAGAAAGATGTCTTGCCGTTTTATGCCTCGCCGCCTGTGTGGGATTTGGCTTTTCGAGCTTATGCCGCTACCGGTAACTTGCCAGCCATAGAAGCTCTGATTCAAAAAGTAGCAAAATGGCAGCCCGAACAGGCCGATAAATATCGCCGCGCCTTGCAGACGCCTAGTCCTCGTCTTCCACAATAATCAGGTTCTGCTTTTCCAGTTCATCGACGTATTTGTCCATGGTAATCATGCCGAATTGCGCGCCCGTTTGCATGACGGTGGCGATTTGGGGAATTTTATCCTCGCGAATAAGGTTGCGAACCGCGGGCACACAGACCATCACTTCGAAAGCGCCAATGCGTCCGCCGCCTTTGCGCTTCAGCAATTGCTGCGTCATCACCAATTGCAAAGAGGAAGCCACCATCGAGCGCGCTTGGGGCTGCTCGTCGGCGGGAAACGCATCAATAATGCGGTTGATGGTTTCGGCCGCGCCAGAGGTATGCAAAGTGCCAAACACCAAGTGACCCGTCTCGGCCGCGGTAAGCGCCAAGGAAATCGTCTCATAATCGCGCATCTCGCCGAGCAAAATAATATCCGGGTCTTCGCGCAAAGCGCCCTTCAAGGCAGAGGCAAAACTTTGCGTGTCGCGGCCCACTTCGCGTTGCGAAATAATCGAGTTAATTTCTGTATGCACAAATTCCACCGGGTCTTCGATGGTAATAATATGCTCATTGCGTTCGCGATTGATCTTATTGATCAAGGAGGCCAGGGAGGTCGATTTGCCCGACCCGGTGGCGCCGGTTACCAGAACCATGCCTTTTTTCTCTTTTAAAATATTATGCACAGCGGCCGGCAAGCCCAATTGGTCGATATTGGGAACTTCCGTCACAATGGTGCGCATAATCAGCGCCCAGCCCTTTAGCGTATGATAGCCGTTGGCGCGAAAGCGCGCGCCACGCACGGTAATCGCGAAATCAATGTCTTTGGTTTCGCAAAAACTTTCGTAGTCTTCTTCGGATAATTCCGCGCGAAAAATATCGTCGAGCAAATCATGGGTGACCGGATAGCCTTCCAGCACTTTAATTTCGCCGTTGGTGCGAATGGCCAAGTCACTGCCCGAGCGCATATGAAAATCGGAAATGCGATACTCTTTTGGCAAATTGTCGAGATAGCCATAAATCGGGTTATCTGTCTTATAGGCTTCGGTGTTGGTCGGTGGAGTTGAGTCTGACATACGCTTTGACCTTCGGTCCTACTTACTGACGCGAGTAAATTACACATTATGCATTACAAGTTGCATGGACTCGCTTTATACTAGGCTATCAAATTGTTTGCCAGCGCCAAACCAGAATTTGGCGCGGCTGTTGCGGATATATTATGGGTCTGATTTTTATTACTGGCATCCTTGGGGCCTGTCTTGGCAGTTTTGCCAATGTGGCGGCTTTGCGCAGCCTCGATGGCCGAGACTGGGTGCGCGCGCCTTCCGCCTGTTTTCATTGTCATAAACCTTTGCGCTTTTGGCAGAACGTGCCGATTTTGGGCTATCTTGCCCATGGCGGGAAAACCGCGTGCTGCCAGCACCGCCTTCCCGCGCGCTATCTTTTTGTCGAGCTCGCGATGGCCGCTTTGATGCTTGTGGCTTGGGCGCAACTTTCCCTGCCGGTATTTTTGGCCTTCGTGCCTTTTATGGTTCTGATGGTGGTCATTTTTCTCACCGATATGGACGATTTTATTATCCCTGATTGGACGAGCCTCGGCGGTTTGGCTCTGGGGCTTTTTTTGTCGTTCTTGGGCGCGCCGGGCTTGCCGGACCTCCAAAGCTCGCTGACTGGCGGCGCCGCCGGTTTTGCGCTCATCTATAGTATTAATTTCACCTATAAGTTGTGGCGTGGCCACGATGGCATGGGGTTTGGCGATGTGAAACTTATGGCCATGCTTGGGGTTTGGCTGGGCCCTGTTAGCCTTTTGCCAATCCTATTTTCGGCCAGCCTGAGCGGGGCGGTGATCGGCATTGGGGCGATCTTGTTTCATCGCTTGCAAAACAGCTCCGAGGCGCCGGTTCAATTGCCATTTGGCTGCTTTTTAACGCCGATGGCGCTGCTGTGGCTGTTATTTGCGCCACAGGCTTTGCAGAGCTTGGGTTAAATCTACGATTCATCCACCGATTTTGCGTCAATTGTGTTGCAACAGCCTTTATACTGAAACTTCGAAAGAGATTCGTTTTGGTCGCGCTGGTTTTTGCGCGCTCCGCCAGTAGAGGTTTGGGTAATGAACACACTACGTACCGAAGATGACTATAAGCGCGCCATTCAAGACTATGTGCGCCAAGCCGAAGCCAGCTTAGAAGCCGACTTGGAAAAACGCGATCGCCAGCACGACGACGAACAAAGCGAGCGCATGTCAGACAGCGACTTGCAGCATTACATGCAAGGCCTCGATGTCGCCATTACGCAGGAAGCCACCGTGGCTTTGCGGGCTGAGTTTTTGCGCTATTCGAGCGTCTTTGATACGGGCCGCTCGCGCGACACCATTCGTCACGCGGTGGCCGACGTCACGCGCCCGCTTATCGAGGAATGGATCAATCGCAATCTCGCTGCCATCGCGCGCGAAGTCATTACCGATGCGATTGTCAAAATCTCTGAAGTGCGCCCAAGCGGCACACCGAGGCGGCCTAAGTAAACGAGAAGAACCAGAAGATTGTAAGTCAAGAGTAGGGTTGAGACGAGGGTAGTATTCATTTTGCGTAACCAAAAGCCAGCATGGAACAAATTAGGGCGCCTCGCGATTGTTGCGATTTTGTGCCTCGATGTGTATGCCTGCGGCAACCGCACGACCCGCGATTTGTCGATGAGCGGAGCGGTACAAAAATTTGACGAACGCCGCGCCGCTGTTCGGGCGCAAAACGCTAAGCTTGATGCGCAAGTCAATGGCGAGGCGCCATTTCAAACCCCCATTAAACCTTTGCCGCCGCGCCGCGAACTGCTGCAAGTGCGCGTGCCCGAAACCATTGCGGTAAGCGATATCGTCGATGGCGTTGTGGCCACGAGTATTTCGGGTGCGCTGAGTGGCCCCCGCTCGCAAGAGGGGCTAAGCCCAAGTGAACGCACGCTATCGTCGCAAACCCGAGCCTTAGACAAACGCATTGAAGTCAGCAAGCGCGACCAACGCGAGCGCCAAGCTACCTATGACCGAGAGAAGCGTTTGCTCGATCAATTGGACATGCGCCATGCCAAAGCGCGCGATTTATTGCTGCAAGAATTCAAATTATCTTATGAAACCAAGTTGCAAAAAATCATCGCCGACCTCGATACCCAATATAATGCCGCCGAGCCAGCCACTGTTTTGGGGCTGACCGATAATAATGAATTTGGCGCGCTGGCCTTATTTGGCCGCAATGAATTGGCGCGGCCGGATGAATATGTATCGCTGCAAAAAAGTTTTCTGTTCATCGGCAATGATGTCACCACCGGCGTATCTTTGGGGCGCATGGATGACTTGGCAGCGGAAGTGGGCACACGTGCTTTGAGCGTTAACTTGGTTGGCCTTCGCTTGCCGACGGCGCTGAAGTCGTTAGCCCGCTCCATCAATATGCAAATTTATTTATCACCCTCTGTCGACGCCAATAGCAGCCAAGTGAACCTAGATATCTCGCGCGCGGATGCCCTCGATATTTTTGATATTTTGATCGATAATTATGGCCTCGCCATGGCTTATGACCGGAAAATGGGCGTGGCGCGTTTCTACACAGTAGAAGAGTTTAACAGCCGCGTAGAAAATGCTCTGGCGGCGGCGGAAGTGCATAATCGTCGGGCGCAAAACTATCGCAAAATCAGCTCGTTTGAAAACGACAGCGCTGCCATTCGACAAATCTATCAGGCCTATTTCCAGCACCCAGATGATGCGGGTCGCGCGCGCTCGCTGACCAATGACGCGATTGTCGAAGCCGAACATTCGTCGCTTATTGGGGCCGCGATTGTCGATTTGAAAACCACGGCTTTGGCCAATGAGCGTCGTTTGGATGCGCTGGATTTAGAGCAATCGGAAACGCGCCAGACGCAAGCCACCACCACTCAGGTCGCCCGCTTTTCCCTGGATGACATCAACCAAGCCATCGCTTTGTTAGTGAGCGATAAAACCAGCAAATCCGAGCTGCTGGCCAGCGTGCAGGCGGCTCAAATGGCGACTCAAATGGGCAAGGCCACGCGCGCGACGAAAAAGGCGAGCGACCCACTGGCCGAAACCGAGCCAATGCCGGAAGCCATGACCCCCAAAATGCGGTTTGCCAACAGCCAGCTATCCGGCCCGGATGCGGATCAATTGCGCGGTCGTATCATTAGCGATGCGAATTTGAAAACCACGGAGCCGATTTATACCGAGAAATTCACCATCTTTAACAGCGAGGGCGCCAATAGTTGCGATGTGGGAGATAACGCCGATCGCACCACGCAAATCAAAGATGAGCTGGAAAACTATTATAGCCAACTCTACCCCGATGGACTGATTGCTGCCGAGCGTTTGGCCGATATGTCGCGCCAGAAACAAGCTGAAACGCAAGACGACTTGGCAACGGGGCTAGAGACCAGCCTTCCAGAGGCCCTCGCGGGGGTTACAGCGGATGGCCTAACGCGGGACGCTCCGGGTGAATTGGCTCCAAGATCTCAAGCCTCCCAAGCCTCCCCAGTCTCCCCAATCTCCCCAATCCAAGCCAGCGCTCGCGATACGGCTCCCGTGCAAAACAGCTTTACCAATGCCAGCTTCCGACGCCCAACCGTCACTTCCGTGGCCGACACGGTAATCGTGACGGGTTTCAAACATGATGTCGATTTGGCCGCCTCTTTGATTGAGAGCTTGGACAAGGCCGATAAGCAGGTTTTGGTCGAAGTGTTTATGGTCAATGTGGTGAAAGATTGGAAGCGCCAGTTGCAAGGGCGTTTGCAAAACGCTTTGCGCACGCCAGGCAAAACCGACAGCAGCTTCTCCGATCTGCCCGCCGATGTGCGCTCGGCCTATGGCGACTTGGTGGAGGTTCGCGACAATGGCCTTCTCGGAGTGCGCGGCGCGCTGAATTTTGCGGATCGAGCCACCGCCGCCAACAGTTTTACCTTGAATAACTTCCGTCTCGGCCTCGGCTGGACCATTGATTTCATGGAGAGCAATAGTCTGGGGCGTAAAGTATCTAGCCCAACCATTTTGGCTTTAAACGGCTGTGAGGCACAGATTGAAAAATCTGAAACCCGCTATTTGCCGATCATCAGCACCTCGGCTCCTGTGGTGACGCCGGGCGGGCAAACCGTGCCGGGCCAAGCCACAACGACCTATCAGGAACGCCAAGCTAAACTGAGCCTTGTGGTGACGCCGACGATTAACTCTTTGAACGATCATGTTCGCCTCAAGGTAGATTTTAACGATGACTTCTTTGTTTCAGGCGACGCCAATTCCGATAAAATTCAAAGCAAGATCAATACTGAGTTTATCGCGGCGCCTGGCGATGTGATTGTCTTGGCGGGTTTGTTTACCGAAGATAATTCAAAATCGCGCGATGGCCTGCCCGGCACCACCAGCTTGCCGCTTGTGTCGTCGCTATTGGGCACCACCTCGGATGAGCAAAAGACCCAAGAAATGGTTATCTTCTTGGCGCCCGAGGTCATCACGCCCAAGGCCGGCGAGAAGCCAGTAAATTCAGCCGACTATTATGAAACCCGCTAACCCCAACTCGCAAAGCGGCTTCTCCTTGGTAGAAGTCATGGTGGCCTTGACGATTATTTCCGTTGGCATCATTGGCACGCTGTCGATGGTCAGCGCCAACCGCGCCATTATGGAAAGCACGTGGGCGTTGTCGCGCGCGACGATGATTGCCGATGGGGTGATGACAGAAATTGCGGTACGGGCGCAGCGCAATGAGACACTGCCCAGTGTGGGCACGTATGATTGGTCGAGCGATGACTTGGGGCTGGGGCTATTGTTCAGCGACAATGGCTATAGCGCCGCGCAATCGACCCTTACCGTGGCGGCCAGCAGTCTGCCAGGGGCTGAAATTTCTGCCACGCTTATCGTAAAAAGTCCCACGGGGCGAACCTTGACGCGCAGTCGGGTTTTCTTCAACGACCTGAAAACCCCATAAAATCTTAATAGCGTCTTGCCCGCACCAAGCTGAGGCTGGTGCCATCGTCGAGATATTCGCCATAGGCGACGCGTGTGCTATCGCCATCAAAGCCGCAGCCATAAAGCCGATACAGATTGCCATCACGTTGGATGAAAAACCGTCGGTAGCTATCGCCGGTCAGGGGCGCGCGGGCGAATTGTTTATAGCCAGTTAAAACGCTCTCATGTGCGCCGACACAAGCCGTATGGTCGGCGGCAACAGCGGCGTTGAAAACTTCGCTATGCCCGACCAGATAAAGCGGGGTGAGGGTGCGGTCAAAATTAGTTCGCAAATCATACCAAGCCTCGGCCAAAGCCATCTCGGCACTGTCGAGCGTTGCGCGCTGCTCTATCGCGCGGGCTTGTTTTATCGCCGTGAGATTTAAATTTGTTCCCACAGAGCCTGCCAAAACACTGATTAACACAATGAAACCAATGGCCAAATAAAGCGCAAACCCCGCCTCGGGGGCCCGCCCTTCACGATGGGGGGCGTCGCCTTGTTTGGGTTTTTGAGAGACCGGAGGTTTCAAAGCATCGGCTCCTAATAACGGGTCATGGAAAAAAGATTGAGACGTTTGCGCATGGTCATCGCCGCGATTTCATTCGTGCCTGGCACAAGGCGCTCCAGCTCTAAGACCACGTCCAAAGAATAAGAACTGCCGTTGGCGCGGGTAAAGGTCAATCCACCGATGACTTGCTCGGTCAGGTTTTCCCATCCCGTATCGGCACTATCGGGGGTGCAGGTGGCGTCAATGCGCGTGCGCGTTTGCAAGCGTTTGTCGGTAACGCGAAATTGGCGCAACTCGCGTTGGCTGGCGGAGGTATCAAAACAAACGCTTACTTGATCGGCGCTTGGAATGGACAAAGCATCGGCCTCGAGCAAAGCAGTTGTGCTTTGCAAATCGCCAGCCAACGCGGCCCAAGGCTCGATCATGTTAAACACTTGCGCGCCGCTGGCCAGAAGGCTGGTTTGGGTGTTCATGCGCTCGCTTTGGGCGTTGAGATTATTCATCACGGCGATGAGAGCGGCTGTAATAATGCCGATGATAGCCACGGTGGTGGTCAATTCGGTGAGCGAAAAACCGGAACGAGCGTTGGCTCGGCTCGCCCGTGCGCCCAAACAGGCGGACGGGTTTGGATTATCCAACTTGGGTTGCAAATTCCCGCGCCTTGAGAACATAGACTTCCGGCGCAATCAGGCCGCCTTCATAGAGCTCGCGCAAAGCCATGAGTTTGCGTTCAATTTCGGCCAATCTGGCGCATTCAGAAGCTGCGGCGCGTATTTGGCTGTCTTCGGGGGCCACCTCCTGGTTCATTTGTGAGGCATCGGCCAGACTGGTTGTCGTATTTGAAGGGGCGGTTTTGGCCTCTTTTTGCAGCCAAGAGGCGCTGAAAAAACGAGACTTATGCGGCGGCGGAGCTTGGCCTAAGTTGGGAATGGTAATGTCGTCTAAATCATTCACTTCGTCGAGGTCGTCCCCGATACGCATGTCTGGGCTTTGCGGCGCGGATGTGTCTAATTCGAAGGCCATCACCTCGCCCGAGTGGGGTTGGGCTTCTGGTTCATTGTCCAGCTCCATCGTCATATGAATGTAGTCGTCGATGACGACAGGGCTGGCGGGTGCCTTATTTTCGGCAGCATTTTCGGTCTGTGGCGCCGCCGCCCCTAGTTTGGAGTTGTCTTCAGATTGGCTCTTGGATAGCCGCTTGGATTTGCGCAGGCGCGAAACAACAATCAAAACAAGCAGCATAAAAACAGCCACACCGCCGGCCGCGTATAACGCGCCATTTTCTTCCATCATGCGGGCAATAATTCGGCTTAGTCGATCGAAATCCATAGGTTCGGCTCCTGTGCTTTCAAAATAGGCGAATTCGTTATGATTCTCACGCCTAAAGTTAAACCTCTAGCTGCATAAAATCGCGGGTCACAAAGCTTTGTGGCAAAATCACTTGCGCGCGCTTCTCAATATCGCTCAAAGCCGCATCGCTGCGTTCCGGTTCGTGATGGAAAATACCAAACTTTTTCACCTGCGCGGCCTCGGCCAAGCGCAAGCCCTCTTGCCACGTCGAATGGCCCCAGCCATGCCGCTGTTCAAATTCGCTATCGTCGAACGTGCAATCATAAACCGCCATATCAGCATCGCGCAAAAATTCGATAAGGGCTTGGTTGGGCTGACCAATAATATGCTCCGTGTCGGTGGCATAGACGAAAGATTTACCACCAGCTTGCGCCTTCAAAGCATGGGCGCCGCCGGGATGGGGAATTTCCAGCGCGTGCACCCCAAGGTCGCCAATCTCAGCCGGCTCCCCATCGGGGTGATGCACAAATTCCACTTTGGCTTGGAAATCATCCATGCTGATGGGAAAAATCGGTCGGCTTAAATAGCTGGTCAAAGCATCGTAAAGCGTCGCCTCGGCAAGCCCGAAACTATGCAAGCGAATGGTCACTTTCGGGTTGAAAAACGGCTTAAAAAACGGCATGCCGCAAATGTGATCGGAGTGGAAATGCGAAAAGCAAATATCAATCTCATTTGCCCCTTGTTGCTCCAATTGCGAGCCGAGGTGGATGAGGCCGGAGCCCGCATCAAAGATAGCTAAATTGTCGCCCGCCCGCACGCTGACACAAGAGGTATTGCCACCAAAAATGCGATGTTCTGGCGTGTTCATCGGCAACGAGCCGCGGGTTCCCCAAAATGTCAATTCCATCTTTTGTCCTCTTTCCTTACTAGGCTCGCGCGCCGTCGCTATTTACTCAATGCGATATAATGACCATCCCAATCGTCGCCTGGCGGCGCGTCTTGATAGGTGTGGATGCGTCGGGTTAACATTTCGTAAAAACTAGCCATCTCGTCATAGGTCTCGCCAAGCGTTTCGGCCATAGCGCATGCCTCTTGCCAGCTTTGCGCTCGATAGAGGGTCAAAAGCTCGCGATGGGCTTTTTGCAACGCCTGAAAACGCGACGTGCTGGCATAATCTGTGCCGCCCAAAACGGCATAAATGCGCTCGGGCAAAACCTTGCCCTTTAAGGCGATGAGGTCTAACTCCAAAAAGGCGATATCTGGCTTGCCCGCTTGTATGCTGGCCGTGGCTTGTTGGTAGGTGCTTTCGCCGATTAAGGTCAGCACGCCATACTCTTTGGTTTGACCTTCTAAGCGCGAGGCAATATTTACCACATCGCCCATCACCGAATAGTTAAACCGCTGGTCAGAGCCAATATTGCCCACCAGCGTGGCGCCGGAATTGAGCCCAATGCCAATGCGAATTTCGCCCTGCCAGCCGTCCAAAAACGGGTCGCCTTGCAAGTCGGCATTGACTTTCGCCAGAGCCGTTTTCATCTCTAGCGTGGCACCAACGGCGGCATAGGCATGGTCTTCCACCTCAGCCGGGGCGTTCCAAAAGGCCATAATATTATCGCCAATATATTTATCAATCGTGCCCGAGCTGGTTTGAATAACCTGCGACATGCCGGTCAAAAACGCATTGATGACATGGGTCAGCTTTTCCGGTGAATCGGAAAACACTTCGGAGATGCTCGTGAAGCCTCGAATGTCGGCAAACAGAATGGTCAAATTTCGGGTCTCGCCGCCCAGTTTTAACTTTTCCGGATTGCTCGCGATTTGCTCCACCATGTCGGGGGCCAAATAATATTGAAACGCATTGCGGACTTCGCGGCGCTCGCGCGCGGTTTCTAAAAAGTGCAAAAACGCAGCGGTTAAAAACGTTACAAAGGCCGTCAAGCTGGGCGTGGCCGGGTCGACGAGCCGCAATTCGCTTAAGAATTGATACCAAGAAAAAGCCATCGCCGCCGACATGGAGGCCAGTAAAAACAAAATACTCGGCACCAGCGAAAACCGCTGCACCATGAAAATCAACACGCCGCCCATAAATAAAGTGGCCAGACCTTCCAAGGTTTGCACCCAAATGGGACGCCTCAAAAACGTGCCAGCGATTAATTGCTGCACGGTTTGAATATGCACTTCCACACCTGGCGTAGCTGGGTTAAGGGGCGTGGCCCGAATGTCTTTTAGGCCCGCGGCGCTGGTGCCGATAAAGGCAATCTTTCCCGCTAGTTTTTGCGGGTCGAAACCGGGGCGCAAAATATCATGTGCCGAAAGCGTTGGGATGGAGCGGCTGGGCGCATAATAAATCCGCATGCTGCCATCGGGTTCAATGGGGGCAATAACTTGTCCCACTTTCAAGCGCGACAGGCCAAAGCCCGAGGTATAGGCGCCTTCGCCGCGCACATCCGAGGCACGCAGGGCAATCGAGCCGGCCCCTTGCGCCACCCGCAGCGTCTCGAGAGCTAGGCTGGGGTAAACATGCTGGCCCGCACGATACAAAAGTCCGGCGCGCCGGATGATGCCATCTTCATCGATGCGCGCATTAATGGCGCCCATCCCAACCGCGCTCTGTTGCAAGACATCGCGATTGGCGATGGCAAATTGCGAGCTTGGCACGCGCCGCATCGGGTCGAGCGCCGTATCGGTATCGCCCATATTATTGGCGCGCAGGGCAATGCCAGCTTTGGGGTCTGGTAGACTGCGCACATCATCGTTCACCATGGTCGCTAGAACCACGGGCGCCTCGGCAATGGCGCGCGCCAAAGCATCGTCGGGGCTAGAAATCTGCGCCTCAATGTCGGCCTGTAAATTCGCCCATGTATCGGCATCTGCGCTGCGCCGAAGCGTTTGCCAAACCGGCAGTATTTCGCTGGGCGCGGTGCGGTCGGGTTCGGTGAATAAAACGTCAAAGGCAATGGCTGCACTGCCATGGTCGTGCATGTTGGTGACCAATTCGGCAAAGACACTGCGTGGCCAAGGAAACTGGCCGATAGACACCAAGCTGGCTTCATCGATATCCACGAAAACCACCAGATCATTGGTTTCCACGCGCGGCTGCCAGCGGTTATACTGATCAAAGACGATATTGCGAACAAATTCAACGGGGTATGGCTGGAGCAATTGCAAAGCCACGCCCAATAATAAGACGGCCAACGGCAATAGATAATTTTGTAAACGCAACAAAATCCGCACAATAAATCCCCAAAACAGGGCTTTAACATATCATTAGATGGGCAGGTTTTCAGCCTAATTCGACACAGGTGCCGCGCTGCATTAATTTTGCCACGGGTGCTCTTGCGGCGTTTTGGGTTTGGCTTTACGCGCGCTTTTTCCGACCTGAGGAATATGCGGCGCCAAGCCCTGCACTTGAAAAGCGCGACTGACGGGTTTGGAAAATAATTTCACATGCGGTTTTTTGAAAAAGGGAATGAGCGCCATGCCGGCCACAAAGCCGCCAATATGCGCCCAATAAGCCACACCGCCGCCACCGCCCACCTGGCCAAGGCTCATGAATTGTAGGCCAATCCAACCGCCGAGCACCAGAAAAGCCGGCACATTAATCATCCGGAAAAATATGAAAAAGCCCACCAGACAACGAATATTGGCGCGTGGATGCAGCAGCAAATAAGCGCCCAAAACGCCCGCAATGGCGCCACTGGCGCCAATCATTGGGATATTTGAGCGCACATCGACAAAGGCTTGCGAGAGCGCGGCTGCAATGCCGCAGAGCAGATAGAAAATAACGAAATTTCGCCGCCCAATGCTGTCTTCCACATTGTCGGAGAAAATCCATAGATACAACATATTGCCCGCCAGATGCATAAATCCGCCGTGGAGAAACATCGAGCTGATGAGCGTCATCCAAGCGGGAATAACGTTGGGCAGGCCATAGGCGGCTTCGGGCGCGAAAAGGCGAACAGGCACCATGCCGAGGGCCAAAATAGCGTCGCGTTGCGCGTCGCCCAAGGAGATTTGCCAAAAGAAAACGCTCATGCAAAGCGCCAGCACAATATAAGAAATTATCGGCCGCGCGCGCGTTGGGTTGTCATCTCGGATGGGAAAAAAGAACATTTTGGAAGGCTAAGGTCTTTGGCGCTATTTCGCAAGCGAGACGGGCGTTTGGCCGACAGAAACCAGCAGTAATTCATCGGCCAAGAGGCGTTGCGCGGCCGCTTTGATATCCTCAACTTGCACGGCTTCAATGCGCTGGTTGCGGCTTTTGAAGTAATCAAGCGGCCAGTTGGAAAGCTGCACGCCGATGAGCTGCTGGGCAATTTTGGCGCCGCTGTCAAAACGCAAAGCATAGGCGCCCGTCATATAAGTTTTGGCCGCCTCGAGGCGCGGTTCCGCCACGCCGTCTTTGGCGATGCGGCGCATTTGGGCGCGAATAACATCGAGCGCCTGCTGCGTGGTTTTATTATCGCTGGCGACCGAGCCCAGCCATAAGTCGCCATGTTCGAGGGACAGAAAATAACTGTAAACCGAATAGGCCAGTCCGCGGGCTTCGCGCACTTCTTCGGTCAGGCGCGATGAAAAGCCAGAGCCACCGAGAATGGAATTCATGACAAAGGCGGGGAAAAATAAGTCGTCTTTATAGGCCACGCCGCGATGGCCAAAAGTGACGCTGGTCTGGGGCCCGCGTCTTTCTATGTGTTTGGTTTTCGGGCCGCGCGTTGCCAGCACATCGGGCACGCGGGGTAAATTGGCTTGCGCGGGCAGGGCGGCAAAAACATCGCGCATCAGGCGGCGCGTTTGGGCGCGCGTCATATCGCCAACAAGGGCGAGCTTGAGGTTGTCGCGGGCAAATGTGTTGTGATAGTGCGCCTGAATATCGCCGCGCGTGAGCCGCGCCAGCGAGGCTTGCGTGCCGTCTTTTGAGCGGCCATAGGGGTGCGCGCCAAACGCCATTTTCAGGAAGGCCGAACTGGCTAGCGCGCTCGGGCTTTGTTGCGCGCGCAAAATGGCGCTGCTTTGCTCTTGCTTCATCCGCGCCACCGCTTCTGCGTCAAAACGCGGCGCCGTCAGGGCCAACTTCAATAGTCGAACACAAGTCTGTTGATAGCGTTTCAGGCAGCGTAATTTTCCCGTCACCTCATCGCGCCCGGCATTAAAGCTGAGCGAAATGGCTTTATCGGCGAGGGCTTGCTGAAACGCTTTGGCAGGCATATCGCCAGCCCCTTCGTTCATCAGGCGCGCCATCAACATCGATAGGCCAGATTTTGCATCCGGGTCGGTGGCCGCCCCGCCTCGCCAAGCCATCTCTAGGGTAAAAATCGGCAAGCTCGCCTCGCTAACCATCCAAGCCGAAAGGTCACGCACATGAACCTCTTGCACGGGCGGCGAAGCCTGCGCGGGGCTAACGGCCAAATAAAGTGTGACAAAGAAAGGGATAAAATAACGCTGCATCATCGCTCTCCCGTGCCCGACAAATGACCCGTCAGGCTATGCTCTATAGGCAATAGTTTCTCGGCGGCGCGGCGCACGTCCTCGGGGGTGACGGCTTCAATTTCACGGGTCCAGTTCAGCACGTCTTGCGGGGTTAAGCCCAGCATGGCGGCGCGGCCAAAAATATCGGCCATGCTCTGTTGGCTGTCGCGGGCAAAAATAGCGCTGGAGACCAATTGCATTTTGGCGCGCGCAATTTCCGCCTCGCTCGGTGGTGTCTGCACCAACCGTTCGATTTGGGCGTCCATGGCGCCAGCAATCTCATCAAAGGAAGCCTCGGGGGCAAGGCTTGCGTAAATCATCAATTCGCCATTATCGAGGCGCGCGCTATCGGCATAAGCGCCCACGCCGCTGGCAAGTTTTTGCTCCACCACCAGCGCTTGATAAAGCCGCCCCGTCAGCCCGCCGTCTAACACTTCGGCCAGCACATCGGCGGCGGCAAATAGCTGACGGTTTTCAGCCGTGCTTTGCGGTAAACGATAGAGGCGTCGCCAACTGTCTTGGCGCACCCGCGCATCGACGCGCACTTGGGGACTGGCGTAATCGCGAACCCGTAAATCGCTCGCCACACGGCGCGCATCACGCGGGGCTTGGCTGGGGGTTAGCCCGGCGTAATAGGTCTCAGCCAAAGGCAATACGTCGGCCAGGGTTACCGCACCGGCAATCACCAGAACGGCATTGTCGGGCGCGTAATAGCGCTCGTAAAAACGTTGAGCATCGGTCGCATTGAGCGCGCTAATCTCGTCGCGCCAACCGATGACGGGCACGCTATAGGCGGTGCCTGCATGCAGGCGTTTGCGCATTTGCTCGCTTAATAAACTGCTGGGGCGACCGTCGACGCGCATCGATCGTTCTTCTAAAATAACATCGCGCTCGACCGCCACAATATCTGGATTGATGATGAGCGCGCGCATCCGCTCGGCTTCCATCTGCATCATGATGGGCAATTTATCGCGCGCGATACGTTGAAAATAAGCGGTGTAATCATAGGAGGTAAACGCATTATCTTGACCGCCGAGGCGGGCCACGGTTTTGGAAAATTCACCCGGTGCGATTTTTTCCGTGCCGCGAAACATCAAATGTTCAAAGAAATGCGCGATGCCAGATTTGCCAATTGGCTCATCGGCCGAGCCGACCCGATACCACAACATATGCGTCACCACATCGGCGCGCGGGTCTGGCAGGACGATAATTTCAAGCCCATTAGCTAATCTGGCGGTTTCGACTTTGGGGCCGTCTGGGGCTGGCGTGCAATTGGCCAACACGAAAGCGAGGCCTAGTCCGAAGAAAAATTTACCCCAGGGTTTCACGGTGGGACCTATTGAGCGTCTTTAGATTGATCTTGGGTTAGCAGATCCACCGTGGTGGCTGCTTCGCTGGCATTGCCGGTGGCGCGATTGCTTAATTCTTCGCGAACGCCATTGCCAAATACGCCACCGCGAGCCGCTTTATCCAACAGGCTTTGCTCGCTTGGCGGAATTGGCGTTTGCGGGGCATTGGGTAAAACAATCAGGCGAGCCAGCTCTGCGCCAGCAGGGGTAACCGGTCGGGCGCTATTGGCCGACGGCGGGCGCAAGTTGAAGTCGGGTGGCAAAATCAGCGGCGCTTGCCTGACGACATTAAATTCATCCGGCGCATTTTTAGAATAGCCGAGCGCACTGTTCTCGCCGCCACACGCGCTAAGGCTAGTTGCGACGCCGAACACGATCGCCATTTTGAAAACAGATGACAGGACCGACGTTGTTTCAAATTTGTTAGTCACAAAGTGCCTCATAAATAAGTGCCTTTAAATAAGCTGATAACATCTATAGCCGAAATTATCTTGGGTTCAACCTAGTGATTATTTTGGGTTCCATCTAGTCTGGCGTTTTTTGTGGCCGGATTAAGTCATAGATCAGCAAGGCCACCGCTAAGCTAATCCAGACATCGGCCAGATTAAACACATACCAATAAAATCCGTTCCCATGCAGGGAGATGAAATCGACCACCGCGCCATACCAAACTCGGTCGACTAAATTGCCCAAAGCGCCGCCCGCCAGAAGCGCATAGGCCATGCCCACACGTTTGGTTTCGCCGGCGCGCAACATCCACAAGAAATAGCCGATGGCGAGGACGGCCAGAAGGCTCAAAACCCAGCGCCCCGTCTGGCCACTGCCATCCATCAGGCCGTAGCTAATGCCCTTGTTCCAAATGAGCGTGAAATTGAGAAACGGTAAAATTGTGTGTGCGTCGCCAACTTGATAACCAAACCCATGCACGATGGCCCATTTGCTGGTCTGGTCTAGGGCCGCCCAAATCATCGCCCAGCTCAGGCCATGAGAAATGGTAAAAGGTCTAGGCGCTTGCATCATCGAGCGTCATATTCGGCTACGGCTGCCGCATCGCGTGGGGTCAAATCTGGATAGCCGTCGACCGAGCCAACCTCGGGTGAAATTTTCCACGAGCGTTGGCATTTTTGGCCTTCTGCCATTTGCGGCACAACGCCAACCTCGGCGACATCTTCTAGAGTGAAGGCCTCCGCAGGCGGGGCTTCAGCGCGCACATCAATCTGGCTGGTGATGCAAATATCAGCCATGTTTTGGCCTACCGTCACAGCAAATAAATCATCTTGCCCAACATAAACAATCGGCGCGGCCTCTAGGCTAGAGCCGATACGCTTCTCGCGCCGTTCAATTTCTAGAGCGCCCGTCACCACGCGGCGAAGCGTGCGAATTTTATCCCATTTGTGAGCCAAGGCTTCGTCGCTCCAGGTCTCGCCGATGGGATAGAAGGTTTGCAAATGCACGCTGTCTTGGCTTTGGCCAAAGCGCGATTGGTAAACTTCTTCCATGGTGAAACATAAAATGGGTGCCAGCCAGCGGGTCAGGCAATGGAAAATGGCATCCATCACGGTGCGGCTGGCGCGCCGCTCGAGGCTTGCATGCGGGTCGCAATAAAGCGTGTCTTTGCGGATGTCGAAATAAAAGGCCGAAAGATCCACCGTCATAAAATTGAACAAGGCTTGATAGATTTTGCGGAAATCGAAATGGTTATAATTATGGCGCACCAAAGCATCCAGCTCGGCCAGGCGATGCAAGATATAGCGTTCTAGCTCGGGCATATCCGCGACATCGACTTTTTCGCTATCGTCAAAATCGGTCAAATTGCCGAGCAGAAAGCGAAAGCCATTGCGCATTTTGCGATAGGCATCGGTATTGGCTTTAATGATTTCTGGGCCAATGCGCTGGTCTTCGGAATAGTCACAAGACACAGTCCACAGCCGAATGATTTCCGCGCCCGATTGCTGAATAAGCTTCAGGGGGTCGACGGCATTGCCGATGGATTTCGACATTTTTTTGCCTTTTTCATCCATCGTAAAGCCATGTGTGATGACGTTTTTAAACGGCGCAACGCCTCGCGTGGCGCAACTTTCCAACAAAGAAGACTGGAACCAACCACGGTGTTGGTCGGAGCCTTCGAAATAAACATCGGCTGGCCATTGCAGGTCGTCCCGGGCTTCCAAGACGAACGAATGGGTCACGCCGCTATCGAACCAGACATCGAGAATATCGCTGACCTGGTCAAAATCTTCAGCTTTATAGGCGTCGCCGAGGAACACTTGCGGGTCGGTTTCAAACCACGCGTCCGCCCCTTTTTGCGTTACCGCATCGACGATGCGCTGGTTGACTTGCGGGTCGCGCAAAATCGCGCCATCGGCTTTGGCGGTGAAAATCGTCAGCGGCACCCCCCAAGCGCGTTGGCGCGAGATCACCCAATCGGGGCGGTTCTCGACCATGGCATGAATGCGATTGCGCCCAGCTTTGGGATACCAATTGACATCATCAATGGCCTTTAGGGCCTTGTCGCGCAGGCCCGTTTCACTCATCGAGATGAACCACTGGGGGGTGTTGCGGAAAATCAGCGGCGCTTTCGAGCGCCAGCTATGCGGATAGGAATGGCGCAATTTGCCCTTGGCTAAAAGGCGCTCGGCCTCCACCAAAGCGCCGATAACGCCGCCATTGGCGTCGCCATCTTTGCCCTTTTCATTGAGCACACATTTGCCAGCGAAAAGCGGCACATGGTCGTAATAGACGCCGGCTTCATCCACCGTAAACGGCACTTCAATATTATATTTCAGGCCCAATTCAAAATCATCCTGGCCATGGCCTGGCGCAATATGCACCAGCCCTGTGCCCGTTTCATCGGTCACAAAATCGCCCGCCAAAACCGGCACATCATAGTCATAGCCTTGGCCATGAAGGGGGTGATGGCAAACCAGACCGGCCGGGTCGATGTCTTGCAGGCGCGTGTAGTCTTCTACTTTGGCGGCCTGCATTACGCGCTCGGCCAAGCCGTCGCATAAAATCAACTTGTCGCCATTGGCTTCATACAGGCCATAGGTCAGGCCCGGCGCGAAAGCGATGGCGCGGTTGGCCGGAATGGTCCAAGGCGTCGTCGTCCAAATTACCGCATAGGTGTCTTCCATGCCTTGCACGCGAAATTTAACAAAAATCGTTGGGGAAACATGTTCTTCATATTCCACTTCGGCTTCGGCCAGCGCGGTTTTTTCAACCACCGACCACATGACGGGCTTCGAGCCGCGATACAGCGAGCCATCCATGAGGAACTTTTGAAACTCTTTAACAATCGTCGCTTCGGCCTCAAAGGCCATGGTCGTATAGGGGTTTTCCCAGTCGCCTTGCACGCCAAGGCGCTGGAATTGTTCGGATTGAACGTCGACCCATTTTTTGGCAAATTGACGGCATTGTTCGCGAAACTCGCTGGCGGGAACATCATCTTTGTTCAGCCCTTTATTGCGATATTGCTCTTCAATTTTCCATTCGATGGGCAGGCCGTGGCAATCCCAGCCCGGCACATAGACGGCATTTTTGCCCATGAGCTGTTGCGAGCGGACAATCACATCTTTCAAAATTTTATTCAGCGAGTGGCCAATATGAATATCGCCATTGGCGTAAGGGGGGCCATCGTGCAGCACAAAATTTTCGCGGCTCTTGCCTTGCTCGCGAATTTTATCGCGCAAGCCAATCGTGTCCCAATGGGTCAGTAAATCGGGTTCGCGTTTTGGCAGGCCGGCTTTCATCGGAAATTCGGTCTGCGGCAAATTCAGCGTATCGCGATAGTCGCGGCTATTGTCTTTTGTGTCGCTCATTTTTCAGTCTCACTCTCGCCGCTTTGTAGCAATCTCACACTCGGCTGCCAAGCAAATTGGCGCTTGGTTTTTTCGGGTTATTTTTTGTCTCTTAATTGTTTTTTGGCGGTGTCACTATCTTTGGCAATTTGCGTGGTCAGCGCCTCCAACCCATCGAACTTTTGTTCGGGTCGTATGAAGTGCAATAAAGAGACCCGCAAGTTGGCGTCATAAATATCGCCGTCGAAATCAAACAGGTGGGTTTCCAGGCGCGCCTTGTCGGTGCCGACGGTCGGGCGCATGCCCAAATTAGCAACGCCGTCCAGAACCTGCCCAGCAAAACCGCCATCTAAAACCTCAGCCCGCACGGCATAGACGCCAAATTTGGGCAGCACATAATCCTCTAGCGCCATATTGGCGGTGGCAAAGCCGATGGTGCGGCCGCGTTGGTCGCCGTGTTGCACCTCGCCCTCGATGGCGAAAGCATGCCCCATAAGCTCGGCGGCTTTTTCGGGTTCCGCGTCGCGCAAAAAATTACGGATGGCAGACGACGAATAAGGCGCGGTGCTATCGGGTTGCAAAACGGCGCTGGTGGCATGGGTTTCAAAGCCCAGGCTTTCGCCATAAGTCTCTAGCATGGCGAAATTGCCTTTGCGGCCTTTGCCGAAGCAAAAGTCATAGCCGACACAAACCGCTTTCACGCCCAATTGGCCGCATAAGATATCGCGGATGAAATCTTCGGCTTCGCAAGCGGCCATAGCGGCATCGAAGGGTAAGGCGAGGGTGAAATCGACGCCCAATTGCGCCAATAAAGCGGCGCGCGTTACCAATCGGGTCAAGCGAAAGGGGGGCGCATCGGGCGCAAAAAACTGCTGCGGATGCGGGTCGAACAACATAACGCCCAAGGGCGCGCCCAATCGATCGGCGGTGGCGCGGGCTTGCGCGATGACTTGTTGGTGGCCCAAATGCACCCCGTCAAAATTGCCAATGGCCAGCACACAGTTTTTGGCTGTCACATCGTTTTGGAGTTCGGCAAGACTGCGATACAGCGCAGTGGGTTTGGACGGGGCGTGGTTCATTGGGAGAGCCTAAAGAGAATGCGAGGAAGAGACAAGCCAGCTTACCAAGTCAAATGGCGGATGGCGAAACGCGCTAGAGTGTTTTCTTCGCGCAATAAAATAGCGACATCCTCGGCCGTATCGACTTTGGCACCCGAGGCGCCCGCCAAGCCGCCGCTGATGAACAAAGCATCGACGCCAGCTTCTTGCGCCCCAGGAATATCGGTTTTGGGACCATCGCCGATCGCCAAAAGGCGCGGAGCTTCGAGGCCCGTCATCTCGGCCAACATGGCTTTGGCGCGCGCATAGACGGTCGGATAAGGCTTGCCCATCCAGATCACTTCGCCGCCCATAGTTTCATAAACTTCGGCCACCGCCCCGGCGCAAAAGATAATCTTATCTCCCATTTGCACTTGGCGGTCGGGGTTGGGGCAGATGAGCGGTAAGTTGCGCGCCAATATATCAGCCAGAAATTCGGCATAATCGTCGGGCGTCTCGGTGGTTTCTTTATACATGCCGGAAAACAAAATAACGTCAGCGTCTTCTTTACCGACCAATTCGATATCCAAACCCGCGACCAAATCGCCATCTTTGCTGGGGCCAACGTGATGACATTTTTTGCCTTGCGCGCCCAGCTCGCTAAGCAGAGTGCGCGTGGCATCGCCGGAGGTTAAAATATCGTCGTAGGAGGTGCGCGCATTGCCAATTTCATCGAGCCGGTTGAGCGCGGTTTGGCCTGGGCGCGGCGCGTTGGATAAAAGCAAAACTTTGCCGCCGCCATCGCGATAGTTTTTCAATGCTGCATCGACCCCTTGAAATGGCTCGCGGCCATTGTGTAAAACACCCCAAATATCGCAAATCACCGCGTCATATTGCGCGGCAATATCGCTAAATCCATCCAGCATTTGAGGCCATTGAGGGGTGTCGGATTGGGTCATAAAACGGGCAACCTTTTCAGATTTTACAAGCGGGCAGGGGCGCACGCACCCCCATATAGCGCGAAGCTGCCTGTTTCCTGCGCTGGCGTCAAGCCCTTCGTCGGCGGCTTTGGGGCTGCATTCAAAAGTTGACCCAAGAGCGATATCTGCTAGCTTTTCGTCCAATAAAACGCAGCACATACATAGGAGCAAAATATGACACTTTTTAATCTCGAAGGAAAAACCGCCATTATCACGGGCGCCTCGCGCGGCATTGGCGAAGCCATTGCCCGCCAAATGGCAGACCATGGTGCCAATGTCGTCGTCTCGAGCCGCAAAGCGGCCGCGTGTGACGAAGTCACCAATTCCATCAACGAAAAACACCCAGGCAAAGCTCTGACGGTAGAATGCAATATCGGCGCCAAGGACCAGTTGCAAAACTTGGCCGACACAGCCAAAGCGCATTTTGGCCAAGTCGATATTCTGGTTTGCAACGCGGCGGTTAACCCGTATTTCGGTCCAAGTCTTGATTGCCCGGATGATGCCTTTGATAAAATCATGGCCAATAATGTGAAATCGAACCACTGGCTTTCCAATATGGTTCTGCCAGGCATGATTGAGCGCAAAGATGGCGCGATTGTGATTATTTCGTCGATTGGCGGCATTAAAGGCTCGGCCATGCTGGGCACGTATGGCATTTCCAAGGCGGCTGATTTTCAGCTGGCGCGCAATATTGCGGTGGAGCATGGGTCGAACAATATTCGCGCCAACACCATTGCGCCGGGTCTTATCAAAACCTATTTTGCGCAAGCCCTATGGGACAATCCAGATATTCTGGAGCAATCGACGGCGACCACGCCAATGCGCCGCATTGGCATGCCAGATGAAATTGCTGGTGCTGCGGTATTCTTGGCCAGTGAAGCGGGCGCGTTTATGACGGGTCAGCAAATGGTCATCGATGGCGGCCAAACCATCGCTTAAGTGGCGGTGTAAAGCGTAAAGTGAAATTAGACCTGCCTGACCTTAAGGGTTGGGCAGGTTTTTTTATGTTTCTTTTCTTGTTAATTATTGCCGATAAAAAACATAATTTAACTACATTAAATTTATTTTAAACTATTGAAATAACTGAAAAAAGCACTCTTGCCAGCACCGCGCGCATGGCTGAAATAGATAGCGCAACGTAAGAAGTGCGCTGATTAGGAAGCCTGTGGGAAAGCTTACGGTTAATCCCACCTACAGTGTGTTTTTCTCCGCCCGGGCTGTAATTGGTGGCCGAGAGGTTTAACTGTCGGCCCTTATTTCTTTCCGCTTATTTTTCCCCTTATTTTTTCATACTATTTTTTCACCCTATTTCGATCGTTCCTTTTATTGACATTTATCTTGGCTTTTTTCCCTCGGAGCCTTGACACTTTGCGGGCTTATCCCTATCTCAAACAGGCGTAGAGGCACGCCCTAGAGGGGGGTGCCCCTTTATTTTTCAGGGAAGCTTCGCGAAGCGCCCACGAATAGGAGAAAGAAGATGAAATTTCGTCCTTTACATGACCGTGTATTGGTTCGCCGTATCGATGAAGATACGAAGACCAGTGGTGGTATTATCATTCCGGACTCGGCTCAAGAAAAACCATCGCAAGGTGTTGTGGTGGCTGTGGGCACGGGAACCCGTGGCGATGACGGCAAAGTAACGCCGCTCGACGTGAAAGCAAAAGACAATGTGTTGTTCGGCAAATGGTCGGGCAGTGAAGTCAGTGTTGATGGCGAAGAACTGCTCATCATGAAAGAAAGCGATATTCTGGGCATTATTGGCTAAAGCCACCCAGTTTCGAATAGGAGAATATCATGGCTAAAGAAGTAATTTTTGGCGCCGAAGCCCGCGATAAAATGATGAAAGGGGTCGACATTCTTGCCGACGCCGTCAAAGTAACGCTGGGCCCTAAAGGGCGTA
>JABHDF010000041.1 GCA_018673175.1 Rhodobiaceae bacterium
ACCCAGCACCCGCCCCAATGGCAACACCGTTGATAAAATCACGCCGCGTAATTTTATGTTTCATTGGTCAGCCTCCCCATGCCTTTTCATGCGGTATTGAATGAGCGCCTCAGCCATCAGCCATATTTTTTACTTGGGTTCTGAAATAGAGCCCCATTGCGATAACCGGGATAAGTAGAAGCAAGAACAGCATGTTGGCGTAATCACCAATTTCTTCCGAAGCAATGCCACCAAACATGACACCTAAAAGCAGGGCATGATAAAGCACACCAAATAGGCCGAATATTGCGGCAGCTATTTTTGCATCAGTCGATAACCGATAAAGCGGCGCCACCAGAAACAGGGCAAAAATGGCATACATCCAAAAACCCAAATAGTCGAATGAGGTGAAAAGGGAGAATGAAAGCGAGGGATGCAATAGCTGAAACAATTGTCCGGCCAGTTCAGCGTCATGTGACATATGCGTGGATGCTTCAACCAATTGCGGAATCGACCAAATCGCAATGAACTTCGGAATGAGAAAGCACACGACCGATATCAGCAATGCGGTGCCGGCGAGAAATGAACTGATCGGGTGAGAGCTGCGGGCCGTCCAGGCAATTGTTGCGAAAAAACCTGATAGGACCAGCATGGCAATCATCTGCACCGCCCAGCCAAGGGTGAAGGCAGTGAGATTGTGGCTATACCACAGCATGCGATCGCCAAATGCGCCGTGCGGCGCATCAAGCGGGAAGAAGCCCGATACGGCTCCCAAAACAACCACTAAGATAGCGGCTCGCAAGCCAAGCTTGTTAATTGTGTCGTCCAAATCTTTTCGATTGCTCATTTTATCCCCCCATTGGATATCAGTCTTTATGTGCCGTAGCGCGACCGGATAATCTCTAAAATTGTTGTCTGCATTGCGGCGGCATCTTTATGCCAGCGGCGATTTTCACCCACGAATACTGTTGATCCTTCGATAAGCGACATAATAACAAGCGCCTCTGCCCTCGGTGTCGGATGCTTTAAGACAATAAGGCAATCCTCAATGCGGGAGAGGTATTTGGTGTAAATTACATTGAGCATTTCCGCCATAACCGGCTCAATTTGGGCCATTGCCCATAGCTGCGGAAACAAATTGTCCGAATGTAAAAATATTCCTGGAATATCGTCGAGTGCGAATAAAACCAGTTCCTCAAGCTCGACCCCGCCCGGCTTGTCTTTCAAGGCCGAAAAAGAGCTTTCATAACTGTCGCCAATGTATCGAGCGAGCGCTGATAACAGGGCTTCCCATGTCGGGAAATGGTATTGCAAAGCGCCCAGTTTAATGCCGTTTGATCTGGCCAAAGCGCGCATGGTCAATTTTGCGTAGCCTTGTGTCGCAATAATGCCGATAGCCGTCTGAAGCAATTTCTGCTTTCGATCATCAAATACTATTTTGGCATCGGTTCTAAACATGTCAGCTGACATGTTGCGGCATGTCGGTTGACATGTCAATTGTTGCATTGCGATTTAGCGCGAAAAAATCGAGAAAATGACCTATATTTGTCGCCAGACTACCTCCGACAAGCAGTCGATAGATAGTGTTGATTGCCGTTCTATTTGCCGTTCTATTGTCGAAATAGAACGGCAAACTGTAGATATTTTGTTGATTTTGTCTACTCCAGTCCACTCGAATGAAACGCTGTAGGCCGCAGCAAACTAAAAAAATGAGGTTTTCTGCGGTCAACAGACAAAATACGCAACTATACGATAATGGTCGGGGCTGCAGGACTCGAACCTGCGACCCCCTGGTCCCAAACCAGGTGCGCTACCAGACTGCGCCAAGCCCCGACTGACACCTGCTTAATAGAAATGTCTCTGGGTTTCAAGCAAAACAGCTATCTATCTTCTAATAATCTGAAAATAGCCGAACTTCGGAAAATTAAACTATCCATGGGTGGCTCTTCGCCTTCCCCAACCCAAGCATAGGCATCGACAAAGGCGGTCTTGCGAGTCGCTCGGGTGACTTTGGCCGTCCCTTGCAGCCAGTCGCCGCTTTTGGCACTGCGCAAAAACTCCGTGTTCAGCTTAATCGTCACCGAGGCGCGCTTCACCTCGCGAAACACCGAGGTTGCCGCAAGGCCATCCGCGAAGGACGATAGAAATCCGCCATGGACAATGCCGCGGCTGTTGCAATGACGCTCCAGCAACCGCACCCCTTGGCGAAACGTATCTGGGCGCGCCCAATGGAACCAAGGCCCATTATGCGTCGTAAAGGGCCCGCGTCGCACGCTTAAGCGAAACGGTTCGGGTGGCTGCAAAGCCGCTAGGTCAATTTCAGAGAAGTCAGACATGGGTTTTGAGTGCCATATGCGGTTGCCGAGCGCAAGCGCAAACGCTTCACCTCCCAACAACGCGGGCGCTGATTACTCGCTGCTCTCGGGTGTCGACATATCCACCAACGGTGGACCCGATGGATCCCCAGTTGGCTCTCCAGTTGGCTCTCCAATTGGCTCGGGCGCATCTTGAGCTGTGTCTTCGTGCAAAACCATCTGGCTTTCGCTGGCACTCGACTGCAACCGCGCGCCACTATCAATGCGCTTCACATCGGTTGCCATCAGCCCCTTCGGGCCATTGCCATATTTCACCAGAATATATTGCCCGGGAACCAAAGCCTCAATCTCGGCTTTTCGAAGCACTTCCATATGCACGAAAATATCGTCGCCATCTTGTTCAACATTGACGAAGCCAAATCCGCGAATGCGGTTGAACCATTTCACATGGGCTTGCTGAAATTCGCTGATGTTGGAAATACCCGCCAGCACGCTGGTTGGTCTTGGATTGCCAATCGGCACTTGGGCGTCGGTATTATCGATCGCTACAATCCGGTCCGCTTGCAGGCCTTGGGGCCGCTCCACCACGGTGCATTTAATGCGCGCCAACGGATATAGCGTATCATACCCCCCGCGACGCAAAGTCGAATGATGAACTAAAACGTCTACACCGCCAGCATCGGGGACGACAAACCCATATCCTTTGACAGCGTCAAACCACTTTACAGTGCCCTCGATGAGCACGGCTTCTTCCGCTGAACCATCAGCGGTTTCTACAGAAAACATTGCAAAACCTCTATTATTCTTATTGTTTTTATTACTTTAGGTTTACGCCTTTACCACTGCACGCTAACACAAATTGAACACTAGAAAAGGCAAAAAAACACCTCTTCCTTCCCCACTCTATCAAGCTATGGCGAGACGGGTATGAGTTTCCAAAACGCGTTTAGCTATCGAGACTTACAAGATTATGCAGCGTCGGGGTTATTTCTTCGTTAAGAACCAAAGAGGCCGAACTGTCTAACTCTGTCGGCTCGCGGTTGAGAATAACCAACCGCGCGCCGTTATGGCGAGCCAACACCGGAAAGCCGGCGGCTGGATAAACTTGCAAAGAAGAGCCAATGGCCAAAAATAAGTCGCAAGCCAAACTGGCCGCCTCAGCGCGTTGCATAGGCGCCTCCGGCATCGCTTGACCAAAGGAAATGGTAGCTGATTTGACGATGCCCCCACAGACGGAACACGCGGGCGCGCGGCTCATTTGAGCCGCTTCAAACTCGGCCCGAATGACATCCATGTCTTGGCGCGCCTCGCACCCAAGGCAAGTGGCGTAGGTGCCATTGCCGTGAAGCTCCACAATATGCTCATCGGCGATACCGCTATCTTGATGCAGGTTGTCGATGTTTTGCGTAATCAGGGTTTTTACTTTTCCGCTTTGCACCAATTTGGCGATGGCCTTATGGCCGTCATTGGGAAAGCTTTTCCCCAGCTCATCCGCCATGGCAAATTTGCGCCGCCAGGCTTCGATGCGGTTTTCTTCGCTGGCCATAAAGTCTTGAAACATAATCGGCGCCATACGCGTCCAGACGCCGCCGGGACTGCGAAAATCTGGGATGCCACTATCCGTGCTCATGCCAGCCCCCGTGAAGACCACAACATGCTTGGCCGCTTCCACCCATTGACGCAAAACAAGGCTCATAGAATTAGCTTGGCCTTATAAAAATCGATCGCTTCCGACATCGCCGCCAACCGCAACGCATTGTCCTGCAGCAGCGTAAAATGATCGCCCTCATATCCGGTCAGGCGCACCAAGGGGCCACAGCGGCGGGCAAAATTATGCGCCGCTTCATTGGATACTATTTTATCTTTTTTCCCAATTTGAAGCAGCATAGGCGTGCGCAAAGCATCGGTCAGCAAAGACGGATTATTGCGCTCGAACGCGCCTTTCAAAAAACTATCGGGATGCAGTTCATTCTTCCAGGTCGGGCCAGCCAAATCGGCATAGGCACGAGCTTCCGGTGAGCCCAAGACGGCGGGCTCAGCGGTCTTCACAGGCGCGATTTGCAACATCTCTGCCTTGCCTCCAAACCAACGGGTTTTGGCGCGCTGGACAATCGCTTTCATCAGAGCTTGCGACTGCGCGCCGCCGCGTTGGTGATTGCCAACATTGGCGGATAGAACCGGGTCGATAAGCGGCACTTGGGCCACCACCGCCCGAATTTTCGGGTCGCTATGCGCCAAGTGAATGACATGTCCGCCCGAAAACGAAATGCCCCATAAACCAATGCGCTCCGCATCGACATTGCCATGACTGCGCAGGAAATGAATCGCGTTGCGCCAGTCTTCGCGTTGACGAGGCACGGAGATAAATTGGCGCGGGGCGCCCTCGCTTTCGCCAAAGCCGCGATAGTCGAACACCAAAGCGTGGAAACCAGCATCGGCAAAAGCTTGCGCATAATCGAACAAGCCACAATCCATGGTGCCGCCGAGGCCATGCGCCAGAACCACACCGGCCCCATTGGCGGCTTTGGTTTTCGGCTCATAGAGGCGTCCACGACAAATGTGGCGGGAAGATTTGAACTCTAAGGGGGTGATCATGGCGCACTCTTATTAGCTAATTCAGAAGAAGTCCATTGAAACATGAAGCCTCGCGCAGCGCTACTGTTTTACTCTGGGTGCGACGCTAAATAACGCGACAGATTGACCGCACTGACCTAGAGTGAGCCAAATCAGATGGAGGCAAAGGTGAAATATTTACATACAATGGTTCGGGTGACCGATTTAGACGCATCGCTAGAGTTTTACTGCACCCATATGGGGCTGGAGAACTTGGGTCGCTATGACATTGAGGATGGCCGTTTTTCGCTGGTTTTCCTCGCCCCTCCTGGCCAACCCGAGGCGCAGATTGAGCTGACCCATAATTGGGACGAGAAAGAGGTCGATGAAGGCCGCAACTTTGGTCATTTGGCTTATCAAGTCGATGATATTTACGCCACTTGTGAAAAACTCAAACAAGCCGGCATTGCCATTAATCGTCCGCCGCGCGATGGACGCATGGCCTTTGTGCGCTCCCCCGACAATGTGTCGATTGAGCTATTGCAAGCCGGCGATGCCCTGCCGCCGCAAGAGCCTTGGGCCTCGATGGAAAATATAGGTAATTGGTAAGACACTTGGTAAATTATCTCTTCCCACTGGCCGTACTCTTGGTTTTGACGACCCTCGACATGGCCCAAGCGCAAGCCCAAGCGCAATCGCGGCGCCAAGACCCGCAAGATATCGTGCGTCAACGCCAAGCTGCCCGCAAAGCGCAACACAGCCCCTATTGGGATGGTTTCGTTTTGAAACACGAAGGCAATTGCGCGCAAGCCATTGCCAAATTGCAGCCTTTGGCCAAACGCGGGTTTGGCTTTGAAGACGCCCAAACCGCGCTCGGCGAATGCCACCTGATGCTCGCTGGCCTGCCTGCCGAAGGCGGCACAGCCCCGCCTCGTGCGCAAATGCTGGCGACGCAAGACTATGCGGTGGGCGTCGAGTGGATAAGCAAAGCGGCCAAGGCTGGCCATTTTGGCGCCCAAGGCGTTTTGGTGAGCCTTTATGCGGCTGACCTGGGGCCTACGACAAATAAAATTGACGCCGCCGAATGGGCCCATCTTTATCTTACCAACCCGCAAAGGCTAAACCTCGGCGCGCCTGTTTTGGTGGCTTTTGCCATTGAAGAGCTGGAAAAAAACATGTCGCGTACACTCTGGCTGCAAGGCAAAGAACGGGCTCGAAATTGGGCCCCGGTGTTCGACCCGGGTCAAAAGCAGTCGCAAACCAGCCCGACCCCACAAAAAAAATAGGCGAACAAATAAGAGAACAAATAAAAGCCATAATCCGGCTTCACGTTAGCTTTGTCGAAATTTAAAACCAATAAATCTCAAAAGGAAAAAATATGTTTCGGATGGTCTTCCTCGTTAGTTTATTCAGTGCCCTCGCCGCGCCAGCTATGGCTGCGCAAAAAACCGCTTATTTTGCTGGCGGCTGTTTTTGGTGCACGGAAGCTGACTTTGAGAAAATTGACGGCGTGGGCGATGTCATCTCTGGCTTCATGGGCGGCAAGCAAGCCAACCCCTCGTATAACGATGTTGCCTATGGGCGCACCACGCACCGCGAAACCGTAAAAGTACCTTACGATGATGCCAAAGTCAGTTACCAAGAGTTGCTCAGCGCGTTTTGGCGGATGCACGACCCATCGGATCCCAATGGCAGCTTTGTCGATCGGGGGCGCCACTACGGCAGCGCGATTTACTACACCGACAGCCAACAAAAACGCCTCGCCCAAGGGGCTTTAAAGGCGTTGAGCAAAGCCGATAAATTTAGCCGCCCCATTGCAACCGAGATTGCCAAAGCAGGCGCGTTTTATGCCGCAGAAGGCTATCATCAGGATTACTATAAAACGGCAGGCTATAAATATACCTATTACCGCTTTCGCTCGGGCCGCGATAATTTCATCAAGAAATATTGGGCCAACGACAAAACCCTCTATCAAGCCAGCAAATAGGCTCTTGGGCGATGGGGTAACGATTTTGGAAAACACCAAGTCATGGTACGCCCTAGGGGAATTGAACCCCTCTTTCCAGGTTGAAAACCTGGCGTCCTAACCGATAGACGAAGGGCGCTCCATGAGCTTGGTCGGCATGATATATCCTTAATCGAGATGCATTTCAAGCCCTTCTAGGCGCCTTTATGCAATTGCGACATCATGGACCATAAATTGCACATCTCGACGCCCATTCCAGTCGTCGGCGCGCAAAAATCCAGCCACATGCACGGGGCCGCGCGCGGTTTGTAAAACCATGCGAACTTCTTCGGGTACCGATGCAAAAGCCATGGCTTTTAAGCGTCCCCCGCCCTCGCCTGAGAACGTGCAGCGCACATGGCCATCCCCAACCACCGACTGATGCACAATCCGCACGGAAGGCAACACCACGCGCGGCTCGTTATTGCCGGCGCCAAACGGCCCTGCCCCTTGCATTTGTTCCCATAGCTCGCGCGTCGCCCCTTTCGGGGTCAAGGTCGCGTCCAAACGCAATTGGCGTGGCGCATCCAAGGCCATACTGCCCAATTGTTCGACCAGATAGGCCTCAAAGCCCGCCACTTGGCTTTCGTGCAAAGTCACCCCCGCCGCCATGGCATGGCCGCCACCCGCTTCAATCAGTTTCAAGTCCACCGCGCCAGCCACCAGACGACCGATATCAACCGAGCTGACCGAGCGTGCCGAGCCTTTGCCCATACCATCTTCATCAATGGCAATGACAAAACTTGGGCGATGATATTTATCCTTCAAGCGCCCCGCCACGATACCAATGACGCCCGCATGCCAGCCTTTGCCAGCTTGCAAAATAAACGGCCCTAAGGCGTTTTGTTTGGCCAATCCCAATTCCACTTGTCGCATGGCTTCTTCTTGCACATCGGCCTCAATGGCGCGGCGTTGGGTGTTAAAATCATCGAGCCGTTGCGCCAAGCCAATGGCTTCCTCTGGGTCGGAGGTCGAGAGCAGACGTACGCCTAAATCTGACTGGCCGACCCGCCCGCCTGCATTGACGCGGGGGCCCAATTGAAAGCCCAATTGATAGGTGCCCCAAGTGCCCTCAGCACGCGAGACTTTGCCGAGCGCTTGCACACCCACATTGGCACCGGTTGCCATGACTTTCAGGCCTTGGCGCACGAAAGCCCGATTGACGCCCTCTAAAGGCACCACGTCACAAACGGTGCCGAGCGCTACCAAATCAAGCAATTGGGTTAAATCTGGCTCGCTTTTGCCTTCAAAGAAACCCTTCTGGCGCAGGGCACGATTAACCCCGACGAGCAGCATGAAGGTAACGCCCACGGCCGCCAAATGGCCAAGCCCGCTGACATCATCGGCGCGGCGTGGATTGATCAGCGCGAAACACTCTGGCAAGCCGCCACCGGTTTGGTGATGATCGGAAACAATAACTTCTTGTCCGCGCGCTTTGGCTTTTTCCAATACGCCATGCGCCATGGTTCCGCAATCGACGGTGATGAGCAGCTTATAGCCTTCGTCATCGAGCTGCGCCAAAGCCGCATCATTGGGGCCATAGCCTTCTTTTTGGCGATCGGGAATATAGGCGCGCATCGTGTGCCCGCACATCTGCCAATAGCGCAGCAAAAGCGCCGAGGACGTGGCCCCATCGACATCATAATCGCCAAATACCGCCACTGGCTCCGTATCGATAATCGCCTGCGCTAGGCGCTCGGCCGCTTTATCCATATCCGCCAAGCTGGAGGGGTTGGGCAATAGGTCGCGTAGTTTGGGGTCGAGATAGGCCGGCGCGACATCGGCGCCAATGCCGCGCGCCACCAACATACGACAGACAATATCTGGGAGCCCATGCAACTGCGAGAGCTGCAAGACTTGCCGATCATCGGTTTCGCTCAAAGACCAAAACTGCCCCGCTGCCGAGCGTGCCACCCCTAAAGCGGCGCGCTCTGGCGCAGCAGATGGGTCGGAGGCGCTAGTCATTAAGGTGGAATTTATCCGGGTCTGTATGGCGCGCTTTGATCCAACGAATGGTGCCCGTAGAGGAACGCATCAACAAAGTATCCGTCCAGATCTCATTGCCCTGCTGAACGATACCCGTCAGCATAGAGCCCGTGGTCACACCGGTTGCGGAAAGCACAACGTCGCCGCTAGCCATTTCTTCGGCGGTGTATTTACGGTCGAAATCTTCGATGCCCATTTTGCGCGCGCGTTCTTTTTGACCTTCATCTGTGGTCACCAAACGGCCTTGCATTTGGCCACCTGTGCAGCGCAAAGCGGCAGCGGCCAAAACGCCTTCCGGCGCCCCGCCTGTGCCCATATATATATCAATGCCCGTCGAGGGGTCGGTGCAATGAATAACGCCCGCGATATCGCCATCGCTAATCAGGGTTACCCGTGCGCCAGCCGCGCGAACCTTGCCAATCATTTCGGCATGGCGAGGACGGTCTAGAATGCATACATTAACCAAGCCCACGTCGACGCCTTTGGCTTTCGCCACGGCTTTTACATTGTCGGCCGGGTCGGCATCCAAATCTACCGTATTGGCAGGATATCCGCCGCCAATGGCGATTTTATCCATATACACATCCGGCGCGTTCAATAGGCTTCCGCCCTCGGCCATGGCCACCACGGCGAGCGCATTGCCCATGCCTTTGGCAGTCAGGGTTGTGCCTTCTAGCGGGTCGAGCGCGATGTCGACTTTCGGGCCATCGCCCGTACCCACTTTTTCGCCGATATAAAGCATTGGTGCTTCGTCGCGTTCGCCTTCGCCGATAACCACTTCGCCATCAATGTTCAGCGCGTTGAGCTCACGACGCATCGCGTCTACGGCTGCTTGGTCAGCTGCTTTTTCGTCGCCGCGACCAATCAGTTTTGCGGCTGCAACCGCGGCGCGTTCAGTGACGCGTGCCAATTCCAAAGTTAGGGAACGATCAATTTTCTTCGATGCCATTATAGTCTCTCCTACATTTCTTCCGTAAAGACTGGCAGCGCCAGAACTTCGTTACAAATATCTTTTTGGGCTTCTAACGCGCCCACGGCGGCTCGCAAAGCCGATATTTCGCAGTGATGGGTAATAAAGACCACCGGCAGAAAACTGTCACCTGCTTGCGACGATCTTTGCACAACTTCTTCTATAGAAACGCCGTTTTCTGCCAGAATTTGCGTCGCCTTGGCCATGCTACCGGGCTTATCGGCTAGGGCCAGACGCACGTAATATTCACTGTCGGGTGCATTTTGCGTGGCTGATTCTTTCATGCCAGAGGTTGGCGCGCGAAATAGAGCCCGTCCAAAGCCTTGCACAATGTCTGAAATATCGCCCAACACGGCCGAGGCCGTCGCGCCGCCACCGGCACCGGGCCCTTGTAAAAATATCGACCCCACGGGTTCGGCTTCAATTTTAAGCGCGTTCAACTCGTTGGAAACTTGCGCCAAAGTGGTGTTCTTTTTCACCAGCATAGGCACCACTTGGTGAAACACCCCTTGGGCCCCGCGATGTTCTGCCATAGCCACCAGACGGATGACGCTGTCGAAACCATCGGCAAAGGAAATATCTTGCGCGCTGATCTGCTCAATGCCCGTCAGCGACACATGCGCCATATCGGGCGCCACATCGAAAGCAAGCGCCGAGAGGATCGTCAGCTTCTGCGCCGCATCGGTGCCGCTCACATCCAAAAACGGGTCGGCTTCCGCAAAGCCTTTGTCTTGCGCTTCTTTCAAGGCTTCTTCAAAGCCCAATTTGGCGACTTCCATACGGCTCAAAATATAATTGCAGGTGCCGTTTAAAATACCCGACAGGCGGCTAATCTCATTGCCTGCCATGCCTTCGCGCACGGCCTTAATAACCGGAATGCCACCTGCAACCGCTGCCTCAAAAGCCAAAGGCACGCGCGGCGATCCGCACGATGCCTCAGATAAGCTGTCGGCATGGGCTGCCAGCATGGCCTTATTGGCGGTCACGACAGGCTTGCCGGCTTTTAGCGCCGCTTGCACCAAATCTAGCGCCACACCTCCCTCGCCGCCCATCAGCTCCACCACGACATCGACATCGTCGGCCGAGGCCAAGTCTTGCGGGTTAGAGACAAAACGTTGGCCCGATAAATCGACCCCGCGGTCGCGGCTCGCATCGCGTGCGCTCACTGCCGTTAGCACAGCACCAGGCACCGCGCCCGACAAAAGCCGCGCGGCGACTTGCGACCCGACGGTGCCAAGCCCTGCGATACCTATGCGTTTATCAGCACTCATTTTTTCGCCGCAGCTTTATGCGCATCCATGAAACGCTTCAAATTACGACCGGCTTGGCGAATGCGTTGTTCGTTTTCTACCAAGGCAATGCGCACATAATCATCGCCATATTCCCCAAAGCCAATGCCTGGCGAGACGGCAATATCCGCCTCTTGCAAAAGCAAAGTTGAGAACTCGAGCGACTTCATATGCGTGAACGGCTCAGGAATTTTTGCCCAAGCAAACATCGTCGCTTGCGGGGCCGGCACATCCCAGCCCGAGCGATGAAACACATCGACCAACACATCGCGGCGCTCTTTATAAACTTGGCGAATGTCATCAATAACTTCTTCGGGACTATCCAAAGCCGCGGCAGCCGCCACTTGAATGGGCGTGAAAGCGCCGTAGTCGAGATAAGACTTAATCCGCGTCAGCGCGCCGATGAGGCGCTCATTGCCAACCGCAAAGCCCATGCGCCAACCCGGCATGGAGAAAGTTTTCGACAAGGAGGTAAACTCAACCGCCACATCTTTGGCGCCTTCAATTTGCAAAATCGACGGCGGTGGATTGTCGTCATCGAAATAAATTTCGGCATAGGCCAAATCTGAAAGCAAAATAATGTCGTGCTTTTTGGCATAGGCGACGACTTTTTTATAGAAATCCAAATCGACCACTTGCGCCGTTGGATTGCCCGGATAGTTCAACACCAAAGCCTTGGGCTTTGGATGGCTATGCACCACGGCTTGATCTAGCACCTCAAAAAAGTCGGTGTCGGTCTCATTGGGCAAATGCCGAATGGTAGCGCCCGAGATAATGAAGCCGAAGGCATGAATGGGATAGGTCGGGTTCGGGACAAGAATAACATCCCCTGGATCGGTGATGGCTTGCGCCATATTGGCAAAGCCCTCTTTCGAACCCAGTGTCGCGATAACTTCTGTGTCTGGGTTGAGTTTTACCCCAAAACGGCGCTCGTAATAATTGGCTTGGGCTTTGCGCAGGCCCGGAATGCCTTTGGATGCCGAATAGCGATGGGTGCGCGGATTGCGAACCGTCTCGACCAATTTCTCGACAATATGTTTCGGCGTCGGCAGATCTGGGTTGCCCATGCCGAAATCGATAATATCTTTGCCTTGCGCGCGCGCCTCTGCTTTTAGCTTGTTAACGCTCTCGAACACATAGGGTGGCAGTCGTTGAATGCGGTGAAATTCGTTTTCCATCGTCGTCCCATTACTTAGTTGAAAGTCTTCTTTTGACCGCGAAATACGGCAAGAGAATGACGTTTTACGGATAAAGCGGCTGTTGCAATAAACCTGCGGTTTCGTCAAAGCCAAACATTAAGTTCAAATTCTGCACCGCCTGCCCGCTGGAGCCTTTTACCAGATTATCCAAGGTCGAGAATAAAATTACCCGTCCGTCAATCCGGTCATCAAAGGCCGACAGCAAACAATAATTCGAGCCCCGCACATGGCGGGTCGCTGGCGTGTCGTCTACCACGCGCACAAATGGCTTATCGGCATAAAAGGCGTTCCATGCCGCCTTCATATCCAAAGCCGTAGCCCCAGACGCGACCTTGGCATAGATCGACACATATTCGCCGCGGTTCATTGGCACCAAATGCGGCGTGAAATTGACCCGCACGTCCTTTTGCCCTGCGGCTTGCGCGAGCTCTTGTTCAATTTCTGGCGCGTGCCGATGGCCGCCGACGGCATAGGCGTTCATGCCCTCTGCCACTTCCGAGAATAGGTTTTGTTCTTTTAAACTGCGGCCCGCACCGGTGACGCCCGATTTCGCATCGATAATCAAATCTTGGGTTGTTACCAAGCCAGCCTTCAATAAAGGCACGAGCGCACTCAGCGCAGCCGTAGGGTAACACCCCGGACAAGCCACCAACCGTGCTTGTTTTATCTCGTCGCGGTAATGTTCGCTCAGCCCATAAACGGCTTCGCCCAAAAGCGCCGCATGGTCGTGCTCGCGGCCATACCATTGCGAATAAGTCTGGGCATCGCGCAACCGAAAATCGGCCGACATATCGATGACCCGCACATGGGCAGGGATCGTGGCAATCACATCTTGCGCCGTAGAATGGGGCAGCCCACAAATCACCGCGTCAATATCGCTCCAATCGGCATCCTCGGCTTTTTCCAAATCAGGCATCGAAAGCCCGCCAAACTGGGGATAAATTTCAGCCAGAGGTTTGCCCGCATGGGCATTTCCGGTCAGCAGTTTAATCTCGACATTTGGATGAGCGGCGAGCAAGCGTACGGCATCGGCGCCGGTGTACCCCGACGCGCCTAAAATACCGACGTTGATTTTTGCCTTACTCATCTTCTAGTTCCTAATCCTTAAGCCTCTGGATCGTGGTTGATGGCCATAATCTCGCCTTCGGCCATTAATTTGCCATCGACGAAAACTTCGCCTTTGAATTTATAAGCCATGCCGCGCCGACGAATTTGCGTCACATGAATGCGCATCTGATCGCCCGGCGTTACCGGATTGCGGAAGCGCACTTTATCCGCCGTCATGAAATAAATCGTCTTGGTAACCATCGGATTGCCTTCATCCTTGGCGTTTTGCATAACCAAAACAGCCGAAACTTGGGCAATGGCTTCGATAATCAAGACACCTGGAAACACCGGATTGTCTGGGAAATGCCCGGTGAACCAAGGCTCTGACGCGGTCACATTTTTAATGCCAACGCCCGATTTCTCACCGTCCATTTCCACCACGCGGTCGACCAGTAAAAACGGGTACCGATGCGGCAGGAACTCCATGATTTCCGTTATCGTAATACTACTTCCAGGAATTTTATCCATCTTCGAATCTCTCTTCTACTTTGTTCTTTCTACATAACAAAAAAAGGGACCAAAAGGTCCCTTTTTCTTTTCGTAAAAGGCAAAAGACCTAGCGTTTAGAGAACTGGAAGCTACGACGCGCTTTGGCACGACCATATTTCTTACGTTCTACAACACGGCTATCGCGTGTCAGGAAGCCACCGCTTTTGAGAACACCGCGAAGACCGGGTTCGTAATACGTCAGCGACTTGGAAATACCATGACGCACCGCGCCAGCTTGACCCGACAAACCGCCACCGCTTACCGTCGCGACCACATCAAATTGGCCATTGCGCTCCACAGCGATGAGAGGTTGACGCAAAACCATGCGCAACACAGGACGAGCGAAGAAAACTTCTTCGGTTTTTCCATTTACCGTAATCAGTCCGGTGCCTGGCTTAATCCAAACCCGGGCAATGGCATTCTTACGTTTGCCAGTTGCATAGGCACGGCCCTGCGCGTCGATTTGTGGCTCGACGGGAGCGGCAGGCGCGGCAACGGTTTCTGCCGTTACGCTACCATCTGCGCTGGCTGCGCCTTCGAGGGCGGAGCTGAGCGCTGTGTCGGTTTTTTCTACCGGTGTTTCTACTGTATCCGACATACTATGCCCTCACATTCTTAGTGTTCATCGATGCGACGTCCAGAATTTCTGGAGACTGAGCAACATGGGGATGCTCTGGGCCGGCATAGACTTTTAAATTGCTGAATTGCTGACGGGCCATTGGGCCACGTGGCAACATGCGTTTCACTGCCATTTCAACAAGGCGCTCTGGGAATTTGCCTTCCAGCACTTTCTCCGGAGTCGTCTCTTTAATACCGCCGGGATATCCCGTGTGACGATAATATTTCTTGTCGGACAATTTTTTACCTGTGAATTTCACTTTCTCAGCATTGATAACAATGACGTGATCGCCCGTGTCCATATGCGGCGTGAAAGTCGGCAGGTGTTTGCCGCGCAAGCGCGACGCAATCACGGCTGCCAGGCGACCGACAACCAAGTTCTCGGCATCGATGAGAATCCACTTTTTCTCAATCTCTGACGGTTTTGCAGAATAAGTCTTCATAACTATTTCCTATCCAAAAGCCCAACATTAGGCCTCTTATGAGATGTTGACCGTGTTTTACGTGGCTGACGCGGGAAAGGCAAGAGCGTTTTAGGTGTTTTTATATAGCAAAAACAACAGCTTATTATTTTGGTATTTATTTACCGTATGATTAAGCGTTGTTTTCGTGCGATTTAAAGCGCAACAAGTGCAAATGCGTGACAGCGGTTGCCAACACCGCCACGGCGCCAAGTTGGTGCGCGGCCGCCAAACCCATTGGCACGGCCCACATCAAGGCAATAATACCTAAGATGATTTGCACGCTTACCGCCCCGCCCAACACAAGGGCGCTTTGGCGCACGCGGATATCGTTTTGGCTGGTTAGCACTTTATAGATGTGCCAGCCCACCAAGGCTGTAATGGCATAGGCGGCCATGCGATGATCGAATTGCACGGTGAGGAGGTTCTCGAAGAAATTGCGCCACACGGGTTGCTGCGCCAATAGGCCAGACGGAATGAAATCGCCATCCATCAGCGGCCAATCCGTATAGGTGGTGCCCGCATCCAAACCCGCCACCAAAGCGCCGAGCAAAGATTGCATCAGCACGACGACCACAATAGCGCCCGCGACGAGCATCGTCGTCGAGCGAGGGGTTTGGTTTTGCGTGCCGCGCCAATAGCCCAAGGCCAACCAAACGCTGCAGCTGAAGATAACCAGAGCTAGGCCTAAGTGCATGGCCAAGCGATATTGGCTTACGTCCACGCGCTCGGTCAGGCCGCTGGCCACCATATACCAGCCCATGAAGCCCTGCAGTCCGCCCAAGACAAACAGGCCCAACAAGGCGGGCAGTCGCGCGCGGCTGATTTTGCCTTGTGCGAGAAACACCAAAAACGGCAGCAAAAACACCAAGCCGACCACGCGTCCCAAGAAACGGTGACCCCATTCCCACCAATAAATGAACTGGAACTCGGCCAGCGACATGCCGGCATTGACCAGCAAATATTCAGGGATTTGGCGATACTTATTAAATTCGCTCATCCAATCGGCGTGCGAGAGCGGCGGAATGGCACCGCGTATGGGCGCCCATTCGGTGATCGACAGGCCGCTATCGGTGAGACGCGTTAGCCCCCCAACCAGCACCATGAGAACCACAAAGCCCGCGACCGTGAAGAGCCACATGGCAATTTGCCAATCGGCGCGAGCCTCGGCGGGCGATTTATCCAATTGTGTTTTTGCTTTCATGCCAGCGTTATACCGCGTTTTATTCCCCTCGCCTTGCGACCAAACATCGCGAGAGCGCATTACGCTTTGGCGGGTTTGGCGCTTTCGTGCTACGCAGCCATCATGACAGATAATCAAACCGCCAAAAAACCCCTCCGCAAAGCTTTTCGCAAACCATGGTTGCCCATTCGCGTGCGCAAGCTCATCGGCCTTGTGGCTATGCTCGCCTTAATTATTTTCTACGCCCTCTTGGTGATGACCGTGGCCGTGACCACCAGCGTGCCAGATAATAAAGCGATTGAGCTGGTGTTTTATTTGATTACCGGCATCGCTTGGGTGCTGCCAGCGGGCGCGATTATTTATTGGATGCAACGCCCCGACGAGGAAGAGTAAGTCCCGACGAGGAAGAATAAGAATAAGTCCAAAATAAAAAGCCGCCTCCCATGGGGAAGCGGCTTTTATTCGGTCTCTACATTGCGCGAGACGATAGGCTTAGTCTGGGCGTCCGAACTGAATAATGTTCAAGACAAACATCGCCGCAATAAAAATCACGATAGGTAAAATAGAAGTCATTTCTTCATCTCCAAAATAAGCGGGGGTCACTTATGGTATCGAATTGGTCGGAGCGGCGGGATTCGAACCCACGACCCCTTGTCCCCCAGACAAGTGCGCTACCGGGCTGCGCTACGCTCCGACGTGAGGAATTACTAAAAGCTTTCGAGCCAAAAGGCAAGTCGGCTAAAGGCAAGTCGGCTAAGGATTGATTGGGCGTCTTAATCTGCGAGTAAAAGTCGCGCCTGCATCAGGCTTTGGCGTGCCGCCTCTAATTGGCTGCGCTGCTCTAACGTAAGCGACGTACCTTGGTTCGACTTTTGCTGATGGCTTTGGCGCTGGGCCCGCACGCTGGCAATGCCATCGTCTTTGATAAGCTTTTGCACGCCCTTAATGGTCAGGCCCTGCTCGTATAATAAATGCTGGATGCCTGAGATGAGCGCCACATCTTCGGGGCGATAATAGCGCCGCCCATTGGCTCGTTTCATCGGTTGAATTTGATCGAACTTACTTTCCCAAAAGCGCAAAACATGCGGCTTTACGTCGAGCAATTGTGCGACTTCACTAATGGTTCGAAAGGCAGATTCTGATTTTGTGTCACTCATGCAATCGACCTAGTCGAGGCCGGCCATTTTATTGATTTTACCTTTGAGGACATGACTGGCACGAAAGCTGAGAACGCGGCGGGGGTCGATGGGCACTTCTTCGCCGGTTTTTGGATTGCGCCCCACGCGGCCATTTTTATGGCGCACCAAAAAGGAGCCAAAAGAAGAGAGTTTCACATCATCGCCACGCACCAAAGCGTCGGAGACGAGGTCGAGAACGGTTTCCACAATCTGTGCAGACTCGCTACGAGACAGGCCGACAGTATTGTAAACGACTTCACTTAAGTCAGCGCGTGTAATCGTTTTTCCTGCCATGAAAGCTCTCCCAATCCCTCTGAATATAAGCACATGGCATTTTAATCATGCAAGCAAAAACAAAACGTTAACGTTGTTTTATTACCAACGAATAAGATTGGCGCCCCAAGTTAATCCACCGCCCATGGCCTCCAACATAACAATATCCCCCGAGCGAACCTTGCCCTCTTGCACAATTTGACATAGCGCCAAAGGAATAGAAGCCGCCGATGTATTGGCGTGTTGGTGAATGGTCACCACGGTCTTTTCTATGGGCAGACCAATCTTTTTGGCCACCCCATCGATGATACGCTTATTGGCTTGATGCGGCACAAACCAATCGACGTCGGCAATCGTCATATCGCTTTGCTGCAATAGCGTATTGATGGCATCCGAAATATTGCCCACCGCATGGCGGTAGACCTCGCGCCCCTGCATCCGCAGGTGCCCCGTTGTGCCTGTGGTCGAGGGCCCGCCATCGACATAAAGAATGTCCGACAACTCTCCATCGGATCGCAAATAAGACCCGATGACATGGCTGGCTGTGTCTAGCCCATCTGGCGCCACGTCGACCGCTTCAAGCACAACCGCGCCCGCGCCATCGCCGAACAGAACCGCCGTGGAGCGGTCTTTCATATCTAACAATCGGGTCATGGTTTCGGCACCGATGAGAAGCGCGCGTGTGGCCTGTCCCGTCTCCAACATGGCACTGGCTACACTCAGGCCATAAACAAAGCCCGAGCAAACGGCCTGCACATCAAAGGCGGCCCCATGGCGCATCCCTAGCTTTTTTTGCACCAAAGCGGCGGTGGCAGGAAAGGTTAAATCTGGCGTGGTGGTAGCCACGATAATCAGGTCAATGTCGGCGGGGCTGAGCTTGGCATTTGCCAAAGCGGCTTGCGCGGCCTCAATCGCTAAATCGGAAGTGGTCTCCCCTTCCGCCGCCTGGTGGCGCTGCTGAATACCGGAACGGCTTTGTATCCACTCATCACTGGTGTCTAAAATTTTCGTCAGGTCCTCATTGCTAACAACCTTTTTGGGCAAGTAGGATCCGATACCCATTATTTTTGTTTTCCGGCTCATAAAAACTCGCTTTTTGCACCAAAGTTTAAGTTAAAGACTGTGCCCATGCGTCATCCAATAAGGCTTGCATCGCCTCAATATCCGAACTAATCGCGCCAAGGATATCTGCTTCGGCCGCTTCAATAGCCACTTCGACGGCTGTGGCAAAGCCATCCGCATCGGCGCCACCATGGCTCTTCACCACAATGCCGTTCAAGCCCAACAACATACCGCCATTGGCAGCGTTGGGATCCATTCGCTTGCGCAAGGCTTTAAACGCACCCATGGAGAAAACATAGCCAATCTTGGAAAGCAGGGAACTGCCCATGGCTTGGCGCAAATATTCGCCAATTTGGCGGGCCGTGCCCTCCGCCGTTTTCAGCGCGATATTGCCCGTGAACCCATCGGTCACCACAACATCCACATCGCCGCGCCCGATACCATCGCCTTCTACAAAACCTTTGAAATTCAAATCCGACAGCGTCAATAACTCTGCCGCTTCCTTCACTTCATCCGTGCCTTTTACTTCTTCGACACCAATATTCAACAAGCCGATTTCAGGCTCGGAAAGGCCAAAGACCGTGCGCGCATAAGCAGCGCCCATAACCGCAAATTGCGCATAATGCGCTGCCGTGCCACCAATATTGGCGCCCACATCTAGCACCACGCTCTCGCCACGCACGGTCGGCCAAATCGCGGCCATCGCGGGGCGTTCGATACCTGGCAGAGTGCGCAAAACCACTTTGCCCATCGCCATCAAGGCGCCCGTGTTGCCGGCCGATACGAACGCTTGCGCTTCGCCTTGCTTCACCGCATCCACGCCACGCCACATGCCCGATACTTTGCGGCCCTGGCGCAAAGCGACAGACGGCTTGGCATCCATCGATACTTCTTTTTCGCAATGATGCACGGTGCAAACAGCTTGCAGCGAATTGTGTTGGCTCAGCTCCGCTTGGATGGCCTCTTCATTGCCAAACAATAAGAAAGCCGCATTGGGGCGCTCCAAATGGGTTTGCACCAGCCCTCGTATCGTAACCTCGGGCCCAACATCGCCACCCATGGCATCAATCGCTATAATGGTTTTTTGCACGAGAGCCCCTTAAATTTTGGCTTTCACCAAATCTCACTAACTAGCGACTTATATGCGCCAATTCGCCGAAAACTTCAAGTTTACTCGCCGTCGTCTTCCAGACTGGACTTCAACCCTGCCAAAGCGGCAAAGGGCGATGGCCGTTTATCTTCGGCCTCAATCTCGGCTTCGCTTTGTCCATAGCCCTCAAACGAAACGCCTGGCGCGCGCGGATAGGCTGGCACTTCCATAGCAAAAACTTGCGTAATCGCCTCGCCAACATCCGCCTCGCCATTTTGCATGGCCTCGGGCAAATCTGTGTCGAAGTCATCTTCGGGAACCATATATTTAGCCACGCGTTCGGCAGGCTGAAATTCCAGCGTGAAGCTTTGCTCAATATCCGTCCATAAAGGCTCTAGGGTCACCCCACAAAGCTGGCGCAACCTTCCCTTCACCTTGCCGGTGGCCAGAAGGCAGGCTTTGTCGAGCGGCGTCAGCAGAGCTTGAAAGCTCAAGTCCGCCACCTCCTCGACTTGCAACCGCGTGGCAAGTGCTAAAAGAACCTCCGCGTCGGCGCTATGCTTCAAGGTCTTGCCAGAGGGTGGCACCACGTCTTGGCGAACCAAAACGCTCATCTCGCCCTCGCCAAAGGGAAGCTCAAAATCGGTTTCATCATCGTGGGGAACTTGCGTCATCGCGGATACCTCAACCCTAACCTTCGAAAACTTGGCCAGCCAGAATGTCTTCGAGAGACCGCTTTGCCAATTGTTTTTCTAACTCTATTAAATAATCCCCCAGCTCCGCCATCTTCGCGGCATCGGCTGCGTCTGGCGTTTCTGGATATAGATTGCGCGTCAGCACTTCAGCCAAGCGCGCCTTCGCCGCTTTGGTCGCACGCGCGGGCGCGGCTTTGCCCAAAGCTTCATCATAGGCGGCGGCGCGGCCATAAAACGCCTGCGCCATTTTGCGTATTCTTTTGCCAACGCCCAAATCACCGACACCGGACTCGCGCATCGCTTGGTCCATATCGCGAAAGAAAACATCGAACAGCGCCTGGCCTACCTCGTCGCGGGCCACCCCATCGGTGCGCAAGCGGCGAAGCACCAGATGCACATGGGCGGCGAGGAAATCAAAGCGACCGTCAAAGCTATCTGGCACTTGCCCCGCGCCATAATAATCTGGCCGACGCGCCTGCACCATAATGGCTGTATAGGCGGGCAAAACATCGGGCGCTTTGCGACGCAACGATAGAAAATCTAATAATCCCATAGCACTCTCCTTACCCGAGCTCGGCGCCTTTTTTCGAGGCATACCAACTCTGCTCATTTATATCTTTTCGGTTGCCAGCACGCGCGGGATTGAGTACCCCATTCATTGCGCCGACAGGCCATCTGAGATAGGTTATAAATCATGCGATTGATTGAACAAGCAAAGATTAAACAGACAGTGTCACACCCCCTATTGCGGGCCAGCCGGAGTGCGCTGGTGCTTGCGGCCCTGCTGGCACCTTTGTCCGCATGCGCGCCGGTGATCGATAATCGTGGTTATGTTTTTGATGAGCGCCAGATTAACAGCTTGAAAAAAGGCATCACCAAGCGGCAAACCATTCAAGATAGTTTTGGCTCGCCCTCGACGGTAACCAAGCTCAACGGCGATGCGTTTTATTATGTGAACTCTCGCTTTGTGACGGAAAGCTATCGCGCCCCAGAAGAAGTCGCGCGCAAGGTGCTGGCGATTTACTTTGCCGCCGATAACACGGTGAAAGATTTTGCCGTCTACGGTCTCGACGATGGCATCATCGTACCCATCATTGCGCGGACAACCGCGACCCAGGGTCAGGAGCTATCTGTCTTAGGGCAAATATTTGGTAACCTTGGCCGCTTTGGCGACAATGCCCCTGGCAGTGACTTTTAGATTTAAAGCCGCCTGCCAGAGAAGTTTGTTTGCCTAGCGCGCTTTCCAACGCTTATGCGCAGCTTGCAGAGCCGCTAGCACCAAGACAATCGCCGCCATCAACAACGACAATCGCGTGAAGATAAATTTGGTCAGCGTAAAGCGATTGGCCCAATCTACTTGCGCCATAGAGATATCTGGATATTGCACCAGCATCGCTGTGATTTGCATGTTTTCCGCCAAATCCACAAAGCCACCAATAACTGGCACATAGGCCAAGGCACGCAAGCGGTCGTTCGGTGCAAAGCGATACAGAACCCCAGCATATAGGCTCACATAAGCAAGCGGGAATAGCGTGTCGAGGGTTGGGCTTACCCAAGCATAGATCCGGCGCCCGGCCTCCCCGTAGCCTTCCATAGCGGCCACGACCTCTGCATAGTCATACCCATCGGTGCGCACATCAAGGCTCGCAAGATCGCCCGCAAACTGTGGGAAAATGACATTCAAGAAAGCCCAGGTCATTACAAAACTAAAAATCAGAACTGGCGTTCTCGAGACAAATTCAAAATAGGGTGTCAATTGTTTCATTGGTTTTCTCCTTATTGTTTTTATTTAGTCATAAAACCATAAAAATCTCTTAATACAAACAGCTAATAAAAAACCCGAGGCCATCGTCACGCGACGGCCTCGGGCTTTTAAGCTTAAGTGTAAATCGCTACTTAGTGAGCCAGAACGGCCAACAGCAGAAGCGCAACAATATTGGTGATTTTAATCATTGGGTTCACCGCAGGGCCAGCCGTATCTTTATACGGGTCGCCGACGGTGTCGCCAGTGACGGCCGCTTTGTGAGCTTCAGAGCCCTTGCCGCCGTGATTGCCATCTTCGATGTATTTCTTGGCATTGTCCCAAGCACCGCCACCTGCTGTCATGGACAAAGCCACGAACAAGCCGGTTACGATGACACCCAGCAGCATAGCGCCGAGGGCAGAGAACGCAGCCGAACGACCCGCGACTTGCTCAATGATGAAGTAGAAAGCAATCGGGGAGAGAACTGGCAACATCGATGGAACGATCATTTCTTTGATCGCTGCACGCGTTAGCAGGTCAACCGCAGCCGTGTAATCTGGCTTCTCGGTGCCCTTCATAATGCCTGGCTTCTCTTTGAACTGACGACGCACTTCTTCGACAATGGAACCCGCTGCGCGGCCAACTGCCATCATGCCCATCGAACCGAATAGGAATGGCAATAGGCCACCAATAAACAGACCCGAAACCACATATGGGTTGGACAAGGAGAAGTCGACAGAAACACCGGCAAAGTATGGATATTGCTCGGCGTTCTCAGCGAAGAAACGCAAGTCTTGCGTGTAAGCGGCAAACAATACCAACGCACCCAGACCCGCAGACCCAATGGCATAGCCTTTGGTAACCGCTTTCGTGGTGTTACCCACGGCGTCTAGAGCATCGGTTGTTTCGCGAACGCTTTCTGGCAGTTCAGCCATTTCAGCAATGCCGCCCGCGTTATCGGTCACAGGACCGAAAGCGTCGAGCGCCACAACCATACCGGCCAGCGCCAACATGGTGCTAACCGCAATGGCGATACCAAACAGACCCGCGATGTTATGCGTGGCGATAATGCCGATCACAATCACAATCGCTGGCAGAGCGGTTGATTCCATGGAAACAGCCAGACCCTGAATAACGTTCGTACCGTGGCCCGTTTCAGAAGCCGCAGCCACTGATTTAACCGGACGGTATTGAACGCCTGTATAATATTCGGTAATCCAAATAATCAGACCGGTGATAACCAGACCCAAGACACCGCAAAGATATAGATCCATGCCGGTGATGGTGATGCCTTCATAAATACGTTGCGTATCTAGACCGATGGTCGCATCGGTAACAAAATACAAAGCAATCAGGCTTAGCACCGCAGAGGCAACAAAGCCTTTATAAAGCGCACCCATGATCGAGTTGTTTTTGCCCAGACGGACAAAGAAAGTACCGATAATCGAGGTCACAATGCAGGTGCCGCCAATAGCCAGCGGGTACATCATCATCGACAAAGCGTCATTGGTGAAGAAGATGGCGCTCAAGACCATGGTGGCAACAATCGTTACCGCATAGGTTTCGAACAAATCAGCCGCCATGCCTGCGCAATCGCCTACGTTGTCGCCAACGTTATCGGCAATCGTCGCTGGGTTGCGAGGATCATCTTCTGGAATGCCAGCTTCTACTTTACCGACCAAGTCACCGCCAACATCTGCACCTTTGGTGAAGATACCGCCGCCGAGACGCGCGAAGATAGAAATAAGCGAGGCACCAAAGCCTAGGGCTACCAGCGCGTCAATAACTTCGCGAGCATCTGGGGCCAGGCCAAAGCCATGTACCAGAACCGCGAAATAAACCGCAACCGACAAAAGCGCCAGACCGGCAACCAACATACCTGTCACTGCGCCCGAACGGAACGCGAGAGAGAGGCCAGCGCCAAGGCTTTCAGAAGCAGCTTGGGTGGTACGTACATTGGCACGAACCGAAACCAACATGCCGACGTAGCCAGCAGCACCCGACAAAGTGGCACCAACGATAAAGCCGATAGACACTTTTGCGCCAAGTAGGAAGTAAACCAAAATCGCGATCACGACACCTACGATGCCGATGGTGCGATATTGACGGTTCAAATAGGCACCAGCGCCTTCTTGAATAGCCGATGCAATTTCTTGCATCCGCTCGTTGCCGGCATCTGCCTGCATAATGCTTCGGGCTGTCCAAATACCATATACAATGGCAAGCAGACCAGAACCGATGATAAGCCACATCAAGTTGCTCATATTATAACCTCTTCGTTTATGGGAATAGGCGGCGCGAAATGCCCCTTGAACCTCCCCCTGATTAAGTGCGGCGAACATGCCAAATATCGTCTCGCAACGCAAGAAAAAGCATAAAGATTCGACTATTTAGACCAATTATTTCGCAAAACCGTCAAAAATGACGGTAACCGCGCGTCTCCAGAGCTATCTCAGCACCGCTTTGCGAGCGTAAAACAGCCCGAGTCGTTGGCCCGTCCCCGGCGCCAGCCTTGCACGTAACCCGCCCGATCTTCGTAAGCTGGGTCTGCGTAGCCTGCGCCAGCGCCGTCAGCGCCGCCGCTTTTTCCGGCGGCGCGGTGAAACCAATTTGCAAATCATCCCCGCCGCCCAGCAGCCGCTCAAGCGCGCCACCTGCGTGTAAATACGCCTGCCCTGCCCCAGAATAAGGAATATCCGACAGCTGAATATCCATGCATACGCCACTGGCGAGGCACAAATGGTCTAAATCAGCCATTAATCCATCCGAGATATCCAGCGAGCTGGTCGCTATATCGACAAGCTTTTGACCCAAAGCCAGCGGTGGCTGCGGGTCGCTATAAGCTTTTCGAACATCTTCCAAGTGCTTTTGTTCGCCCAATTCCTGTTGTAAGCCGAGCCAACCATCGCCAAGGACACCGGTTACATAAACATCGTCGCCCATTTGGGCGCCAGCGCGTTGCACCATTTTGCCATGCGGCACCAAGCCATACACCGTCAGGGACAAAAAGCTCGTGGGCGTGCGCACCGTGTCCCCGCCCCATAGCTCTAGGCCCCAGGCGTTTAGGCCTCGGCCGAAAGCCGTCATGAGGTCGCGTAGATAAGCCGCCTCCCAGTCGGGGCTTAATCCGAGGCTCAAAGTGCAGCCCGCAGGCGTCGCCCCTTTGGCGGCAAGGTCAGAAATATTGCAAGCCAAAGCTCTGTTGGCCACAAGGCTCGCTTCTGCTGGAGAGGGAAAATGCACACCGGCGACCAAAGCATCGGTGCTGATAACCAGGTCATAGCCGCTCGGTGGGGTGAACACCGCGGCATCGTCGCGCAAGCCCAAAGCCGATGCGTTTTGCGCTAGGGGCGCCAATAATTCGCGTATGAGCCCAAATTCGCCCCCCAAGCTTTTGGAGACCGAAGGCGATGTGGGCTTTTTTACCATGCGAAAATCGACGCTAGATTTTACTTATGTCGCCGCTTGCGACGTCTTTACCTACGCGGTCGAGCAGCGCATTGGCCATGCCGCCCTCGGCGCTATCGAAAAACGAATGCGCGATATCGGCATATTGTGACACCGCAACTTTGGCGGGCACATGCTCGGCATTAATAAGTTCTTGCACGCCGCAGCGTAAAATAGCCCGCAAGGTGCTGTCCAAACGGCCCAAGCGCCAGTTTTCGGCAAGACGCTTGTCGATGGTGCGGTCGATTAAAGTTTGGTGATCCATCACACCGCGCAACAAAAACTCGAAATGTACGGGATCCGCAGCAGGCAGTTCCACGTCGTCCAGCTTCGCCTCTAAGCGATGTTCGCTGAACTCGCGGATGATAACTTCCAACGGCGTGCGGGCGATATCCATTTGATACAAAGCCTGCACGGCGAGAAGTCGGGCGCTCGATCGCGCGTCATATGTGTCACCAGTCATAGACACGGTGTAGCCTCAAAGCCACTGGAGACGCAAGTCCCGTAAAGCCAACATCGCTTTTGCCGCACCGCCGCCTTTATCTTTGTCCGAAATTTTGCACCGCGCCCAAGCCTGATCGGCGTCTTCTACGGTCTGAATGCCATTGCCAATCGGCAAATCATTTTTAAGGCCCAGCTCCATCAGCCCGCGCGCGCTTTCGCCACAAACGATATCGTAATGGCTGGTCTCGCCGCGAATGACGACGCCCAAAGCCACATAGCCATCATAAGCACCAGAGGCCGCCGCATATTTAATCGCGACCGGCACTTCCAAAACACCCGGCACAGCTACGCGCTCATAGGCCAGACCCGCGGCGTCTAATACCGCAATGGCCCCTTCTGCCAGCGCATCGGCCATATCTTCGTAAAAGCGGGCTTCGACAATCAGAATTTTCTTCGACATAAGTTTTCCTCTGCTTAGGCGGTAATTGCGCGTTGGCCGACGATTTTCAAATCATAGCCTTCCAAAGCCACAACGGTGCGCGGCGTATCGGAGAGCAGCTCAATTTCATGCAGACCCAAATCGGCCACAATTTGTGCGCCCACGCCATAGTCTAGAAGTCGGGTTGGCATGGGGTCGCCGCTGGATTGTGGGTTCATACTATCGGTAAACGGAGTTGGCGACGTATTGCGAATGATCACAACAACCCCGCGCCCTTCGGCATCAATGGCATTGAGCGCAGATTCGAAAACCCCGGCGCGCGGCATGCCACTGCCCGCAATATCGGCCACCAAGTTCTCCGCATGGAAGCGGGTCAGCACCGGAGCTGGCCCCGTGATATCGCCTTTAACCAAAGCAATATGCTCTTCATTGGTCACCGTGTTGAGATATACATGCGCGGCCATTTCGCTGCCATTGGCGAGTTTGAATACATCTTCGTGGATGCGTTTCATCAACGTATCTTTTTTGCGACGATAGGCGATGAGGTCGGCAATCGTGCCGAGTTTCAACCCATGGATTTGGGCAAATTGCACCAAATCTGGCAAGCGCGCCATGGTGCCGTCATCGTTCATAATTTCGCAAATCACGCCAGCCGGATAAAGACCCGCCAAACGCGATAAATCAACCGAAGCTTCGGTATGGCCAGCCCGCATCAGCACGCCGCCATCGCGCGCAACCAAGGGGAACACATGGCCTGGCGAGACAATATCGGGCATGCCTTTGGTGGGGTCAATGGCCACGGAAATGGTTTGCGAGCGGTCATGCGCCGAAATACCTGTGGTGATACCCTCGCGCGCTTCAATGGAGACGGTAAACGCTGTTTGATGCTGCGAGCGATTGTTTTGCGACATGAACTCAAGGCCGAGCTGGTCGGAGCGTTCGCTGGTCATGGTCAGGCAAATCAACCCGCGGCCGAATTTGGCCATGAAGTTGACCGCATCTGGCGTGGCCATTTGCGCCGGGATAATTAGGTCGCCCTCGTTCTCGCGGTCTTCGGCATCCACCAGAACAATCATTTTGCCGTTGCGGGCATCTTCGATAATTTCTTCTGGGGTTGAGATATATTGGCTAAATTCGCTCATGACGAAGCTCCTAATTCCTGTTCTGCTTGCTTCAGGCGAGCAACATAGCGCGCCAGAACATCAATCTCTAGATTGATAATATCCCCCACCTTAGATAGTCCCCATGTGGTGACTGTTTGGGTGTGCGGGATAAGATTAATACCGAAGGTTAGCCCTTCGACTTCATTTACTGTCAGCGATGTGCCATCTAATGTCACCGACCCTTTGGGGGCGATGAAGGGCATAATCTCCGGCGTGGTTTTGAAAGTATAGCGTTGGCTGTCGCCCTCTGGGGTGATCGACTGGATGGTGGCCAATCCATCGACGTGGCCCGACACAATGTGCCCACCCAGCTCGTCGCCCATTTTTAGGGCGCGTTCCAAATTAAGTTTCGTGCCCTCGCGCCAAGTACCGGCTGAGGTGACATCCAGGGTTTCTTTCGAGGCTTCGACATCGAACCAATGGCCGCCCGCATCGCTGCCCGTTTCAATGACGGTCAGGCAAACGCCGGAATGGGCAATCGAGGCCCCCAGCGCAATATCATCTGGCGCATAGGCGGTCTGCACCCGAAAGCGCGTGTCTCCGGCCTGCGTGATTTTTGCGATAGTGCCAATATCCGTAACAATTCCAGTAAACATTAGGCGGCTCCTTTTTGCCAAGTCGGATGGCGGGTGTAATTCATGTAAATGTCAGGGCCAAGCTGTTGCGTGTCCCCCTCGGTAAATCCCGTGATGTCCACCCCTTCGGGAGACATAAGGCGTGATATATCGCTTTTTCCTCCCAAGTCGACCTTTTTGGGTGCGATAAATATCGCCAGCTCATCGACGCAGTCAGCTGCGGCAAAAGCCATGGCCAGCTCTGGCCCGCATTCCAACAACACACGGGTGATGCCGCGCGAGGCTAAATCGGCCAAAACCGCTTCGGGCGTTAGGCTTTCGATGAGCCTGGTCTCGCCCGCGAAATCGCTCTCGCTCTCGGTGTAAAGCACAACCGTTTGGCTTTTGGCGCGCTGCGCCAGTTTGCACGTCGGAGACACTTTGCCGCCATGGCTCATAATCACCGGCAAGGGCGAGGCGTCTGCCAGACCTGGCAAACGACAATCCAGCGATGGGTCATCGGCTGCCAAAGTGCCCGCGCCGGTTACAATCGCATCATGTTGGGCGCGCAACATATGCCCCTTTTTACGCGCCAACTCGCCGGTAATCCATGGCGATTGGCCTTCGGGCGTGCGCATAAAACCATCGGCGCTCATGGCAATTTTTAAAGTTACGAGGGGGCGGTGCTGGGTTTGGGCCAGTAAAAATCCGCGCTGGTCTAATTCGGCGGTCTCGGCGCAAAGCCCTGTTTCTACTTTCAACCCTGCCGCTTCCAACCTAGCTGCGCCGGCGCCATTGACCCGCGCATCGGGGTCGCCAATGGCAAACACCACACGCGCAATGCCCGCTTCAATCAGAGCTTGGGCGCAAGGCGGGGTTTTTCCGGTATGCGCGCACGGCTCTAGCGTCACATAGGCGGTGCCGCCGCGGGCGCGCGCTCCGGCTTCGGTTAAGGCAACCGTCTCGGCATGGGGGCGGCCCGACTTTTGCGTCCAGCCCGTGCCGACCACATGGCCTTGCGGATCCACCACCACACATCCCACAGCCGGATTCGGGGCTACTTGGCCCCAGCCGAACTTCGCAAGACGTAACGCCTGCTGCATGAAATGAATGTCTTGTGTTGTCACCGCTTGCCCCTCAATCGAGGAAGCTAGAGGTCGCCATCCGGCAGGCCCGACATTTCCCCGAGGAATTCCTCAAAATCTTTGGCTTCGCGGAAGTTTCGGTACACCGAAGCAAACCGCACGTAAGCCACTTGATCGAGCGCGAACAGGCCTTCCATGACTAATTCGCCAACCATTTTGGCGGGAATTTCTGTCTCGCCTAGGTTTTCCAGACGACGCACAATCCCGGAAACCATACGCTCTATTCGTTCGGCCTCAACGGGGCGTTTTCGCAGAGCGATTTGCACAGACCGCATAAGCTTATCGCGCTCGAACGGCACTTTGCGGCCCGTGTTTTTAACGATGGTTAGCTCGCGTAATTGGATGCGCTCAAACGTCGTAAAGCGTCCCCCGCAATCGGCACAGACACGACGCCGCCGAATAACAGAATTATCTTCCGTCGGACGGCTGTCTTTCACTTGTGTGTCTGAGTTCATGCAATAGGGACAGCGCATCGCAAAATACCTCTAGTAGATTGGGAAGCGCGCGCAAAGGGCTTCGACTTCGGCCCGCACCGCTTGCTCTTCTTCAGGGGCAGGCTCGCCGCCATTGGCCGCGACCGCTTCCAATACCCGTGCGATGAGATCGCCCACCAGTTTAAATTCAGCCACCCCAAAGCCGCGCGTTGTGCCAGCCGGGGTGCCAAGGCGCACGCCAGAGGTAATCGCAGGCGGCTGCGGGTCAAACGGAATGCCGTTTTTATTGCAGGTAATGAAAGCCCGCTCCATGGCTTCTTCTGCCACGTTTCCGGTTAGGCCTTTGGGACGCAAATCAACCAACACGAGATGATTGTCGGTGCCACCCGAAACAATATCAAAGCCATGGCTCATCAAACTATCGGCCAGCGCTTTCGCATTGGCGACGACTTGTTGAATGTAAAGTTTATAGTCTGGCTCCAACGCTTCGCCGAAAGCCACCGCTTTGGCGGCGATGACATGCATCAACGGTCCGCCTTGAATGCCCGGGAAAATCGCTGAGTTAAACTTTTTGCCCAGCGCTTCATCATTCGACAAAATCAGTCCGCCACGGGGCCCGCGCAAGGTTTTATGCGTGGTTGTGGTGACTGCATGCGCGTAAGCCAACGGGCTTGGGTGCGCGCCGCCGGCCACAAGACCGGAAATATGTGCCATATCGACCAGCAAATAAGCGCCAACGCTATCGGCAATCTCGCGGAAGCGTTTGAAATCAATCACGCGTGGATAGGCCGAGCCGCCAGCAATAATCAGCTGCGGTTTATGCTCTTCGGCCAAAGCCGCCACTTCGTCGTAATCAATAAGGTGGTCATCTTCGCGCACGCCATATTGCACGGCGTTGAACCATTTGCCCGATTGGTTGGGCCTGGCACCATGGGTCAGGTGACCGCCAGCCGCCAGGCTCATGCCCAAAATCGTGTCGCCCGGTTTGATCAAGGCTAGCATGACCGCTTGGTTGGCTTGCGAACCCGAGTTGGGTTGCACATTGGCATAGGCGCAATCATAAAGTTTTTTAACGCGCTCAATGGCCAGCTCTTCGGCAATATCGACATGCTCGCAGCCGCCATAATACCGGCGCCCAGGATAGCCCTCGGCATATTTATTGGTCAGCACAGAACCTTGGGTTTCCAACACGGCCTTAGAGGCAATGTTTTCGGAGGCAATCAATTCGATTTGCGCGCGCTGGCGATCCGTTTCCAAGCCAATGACTTTGGCAATGGCAGGGTCGCGCGTCGCGACATCTTCTGAGAAAAAGGGATTGTCTGTGGCTTCGATTTTGCTGGATTCCGACATCTGACTTCCTATGGCTGCATGACACTAATTAGGAGCTTGATGTAGCACAATCAGCAAGGCGAACCAACACGCGAGAGAGGCCATCTCGCCGCAGCCTTATTTCATTCACAAGTTCGTATCGAAAATCAGATGCTTAGTGCCCAGCGCCCCAAAGATTGCGCGCCACCAAAACTTTTTTTAACAAGGCGCAATCGTCGGTCATCACGCCATCCACGCCCATATCGAGCAATTTATGCATGGTTGATTCGCAATTAATCGTCCAAACATGCACCTGCATGCCACATTTATGCGCATAGGCGACCGAGGCTTTGGTGACCATGGGCACCCCAAATTGACGCATGGGCAATTGCCCCGCGCCTTGGGTAAAAGACACAGGCAGGCGGGCCAGCGAAGCCAAACGAAAGCGCAACGCGCCCTTAGGCCCAAGGCTATGGCAGACATCGCCGAGGCGGGCCCGCACGGCTTGAATGCGCGCATCGGAAAACGAGCCAATACAAATGCGCGCCTCAGTTTTGGTTTTTTGCACCAAATCACACAGCGGCTCGACCACGGGCCAGGCTTTGGCATCAATATTAAAGCGCGCGTCTGGAAACGCCTCGAACAAATCTGCCATGCGCGGAATGGCATGCCCGCCCGCGACGCGCAGCGCGTCAATTTGTTTGGCATGAAGTGTGCTAATGGCCACGGGCTCGCCGACCATGCGCTGCAAATCATCATCGTGGAACGCATAGACCACGCCATCGGCGGAGGCATGCACATCGGTTTCTAAATATCGATAGCCTTGATCGACCGCATCTTGAAACGCGGCCACGGTATTTTCCGGCGCCACTCTATCGCCGCCTCGGTGGGCGAAGGCCAAAACGCCATCATGGTCTAAATAGGCATATTCCACTTTGGGTCGCATACTCTTATCTCTCACAAATTTACGAACTTATTATCTTATTGGCTTTTAAGTTACTGACAGCCACATAAAATCAAACTAACTTTTAAACCATGATGATAGAAATGATAACTGCAAGTCCCTTTTTGATGGGCGCCGCGACGATAGCTGTCATGCTTACGTGCGTTTGGATCGCCAGTCTCGTGCTTCGCGATGCTGGGATAATTGATATGTTTTGGGGGCTTGGCTATTCGCTTGTCGCCTTAACCACACTGCTGACCAGTGAAAACTTGAGCCCGCTAGGCATTGCCACGGGTCTTTTGGTTATGCTCTGGGGGGTGCGATTGTTCACCCATTTGCTCATTCGGTGGCGCAAAGAAGCAGAAGAAGATTACCGCTATCAAGCGATGCGCAAAAAACACGGCGACCAATTTTGGTGGCGCAGTGTGTACACCGTGTTTTTCTTTCAAGGCCTGCTGATGTGGCTGGTCTCTGTGCCCTTCATGGCGGCCTTTTATTTTGGCGGTCCAGCCGCCCTACCGGTTTTGACCCTGGTGTTTTTGGCCATCGCCTTGGGCGGACTTTACATGGAAACCATGGCCGATGTTCAGCTCACCAAGTTTCGGGCAACCGCCAAAAAAGGGGCGTTGCTGGATAGCGGTTGGTGGAAATATACGCGCCATCCAAATTATTTTGGCGACGCTTTGTTTTGGTGGGGCATTTATGCGGCGGTCGTTGCCGCCACGCCAGAAGCCATCTGGACGATTTTTGCACCAATCATTATGAACTATCTTTTGGTCAAAGTTTCCGGCGCCGACTTGCTCGAATATAGCTTGAAAAAGAAACCGGGCTATACCGAATATATGCAGCGCACCAATCGGTTCGTGCCAAAACTCTTCGGCTAAAAGTCACCCCGCAACATTTTAATAATGCCAGAGAAGTCGAGGTCTCCCTCGCCTTTCTCTGCCATTTGCGTGTACAGCTGCATGGCGCGTTGGCCCATCGGGGTTTCGCAATCGGCACTGCTCGAGGCCTCTTGCGCCAACCCTAAATCTTTCAACATCATGGCCGCGGCAAAGCCCGCCTGATAGTCATTATTGGCAGGGCTCGTGGGCACAGGGCCTGGCACAGGGCAGTAGCTGGTCATCGACCAGCACTGGCCCGAGGCGGTGGCGGAAATATCAAATAGTGTTTGCGCATCGAGACCCAATTTTTCGCCCAACATAAAAGCTTCAGCGGTGCCCACCATGGAAATGCCGAGCAGCATATTGTTGCAAATTTTGGCCACTTGCCCATTGCCGGCCCCGCCGGCGTGAAAAATATTCTTGCCCATAATGTCCAGATAAGGTTTCGCAGCCGCAAAGCCCTCGTCCGAGCCACCGACCATAAATGTCAACGTGCCACCACTGGCCCCGCCAACGCCGCCCGATACCGGCGCATCGACCATCGAAAAGCCTGCGGTTTGCGCGGCGGCGGAAACTTTGCGCGCCGTATCGACATCGATGGTCGAGCTATCAATCAGCAAAGTGCCCGCTTTGGCGTGGGCGAGAACGCCTGTGTCGTCCAAGTAAACGCTCTCAACATGTTTGCCTGCGGGCAGCATAGAGACCACCACATCGGCTTGCGCGACCGCTTGCTCAATCGTCTCGGCCGCGGCGCCGCCGGCTGCCACCAAGGCGGCTTTTGTCTCTGGTGATAAATCAAAGCCGATGACGTCATGGTCGGTGGCGAGGTTGATGGCCATGGGAAGCCCCATGTTGCCCAATCCAATAAATCCAATACGGCTCATAATTTATTCCTTTTTAAAACTGCAATTCCGCGTCGCCCAAGGGCGCAAAAATCTCATCTATTTGTTGTTTTGTGACCGCCTCATGCGTGGCTGGTGACCAAACAGGAGCGCCATCTTTTTCGATAATCGTGGCGCGCACGCCCTCATAAAAATCGCCCAAACCCATAATCCGCGTCACGGCGCGCATCTCGATACGTAGGCACTCGTCGAACTCGGCACCTATCCCATCGCGCATTTGGCGCAAAGCCACCGCCGCGCTGGTCGGCGATTTGGAACGCACAGCCTTGGCTTGTTTCGCCGCCCACTCGCTGGCATCCGCGTCGAGTGCGGCCAGAATTTCCAGCACGCTTTGGCCTTGGAACAAGCGATCGATATCGCCTTGCTGGTCTGGCAAGGTTACGCCGTCTGGGGCTTGATGATGGGCGTCCAAAATAGCTTTCACATCGCCGCCTTTGGCCAAATCGGCTTTCAGGTTTTGCAAGTCTTGCGACGCCATAAAATGCGTCGCCACGCCAGCGGCAAAAGCATCGCCGCCTTTCAGCCGCGCGCCCGTTAGCACCAACCAAGCGCCGATCTCGCCGGCCAAGCGGGGTAAAAAATACGTGCCGCCGACATCTGGCAAAAGTCCAATGCCGCTCTCGGGCATGGCAAACAAAGTGCGCGGGGTCGCCACCCGATAGCGGCCATGCACCGACATGCCAACGCCGCCGCCCATGGTGATGCCATCAAGGAGCGCAATATAGGGTTTGGGGAAATGCTTAATCATATGATTGAGCTGATATTCTTCGCGGTAAAAGCCGGTCGCCTCGGGCGCGCCAGAGCGGCCCCAATCGTGCAAAGCACGAATATCGCCGCCGGCGCAAAAGCCCTTTTCGCCCGCGCCCTCAATGGTGATGTTTTCAATGCCATCGTCTTGCGCCCAGTGAGCCAAAACCGGCTTGATGAGGCGTACCATATTCAGCGTTAACGCGTTTAAAGCCTCGGGACGATTGAGCGTGAGGACGCCGCTTTTGCCGCGCGTTTCAAAAGTTACTTCAGAGGTCATAAGTCTACTTTAAAATATCGCGCGCAATGATAACGCGCATGATTTCATTGGTGCCTTCGAGGATTTGATGGACGCGTAAATCGCGCACCATGCGTTCAATTTCATAATCCGCCAGATAGCCATAGCCGCCGTGAATTTGCAGCGCTTCATTGGCCACCTGAAAACAACTGTCGGTGACAAATCGTTTGGCCATAGCCGATTTTCGGGTCTTGCTTGGGTCGCCCGCATCTAAGGTTTGGGCGGCGTTGTAAAGCATCAGCCGTGCCGCTTCCAAGTCGGTTGCCATGTCGGCGAGTTTGAATTGGATGGCTTGGAATTCAGCAATCGAATGGCCAAATTGTTCGCGGTCTTTGGCATAGTCGACGGCCCTATCGTAGGCCGTTTGCGCGGTGCCAAGCGAGCAGGCCGCAATGTTGAGGCGTCCGCCATCGAGCCCCATCATGGCGAATTTAAAACCTTCGCCCTCTTCCCCAATGCGGTTTTCCACGGGCACGCGGCAATCTTCGAAAATCACTTGTGCGGTCGGCTGACTGTGCCAGCCCATTTTCTTTTCATTGGCGCCAAACGATAGGCCTGGCGTGCCTTTTTCAATGAGAAAGCACGAAACCCCTTTGGCGCCATCGTCGCCAGTGCGCACCATGGCGACATAAATATCGGAAACGCCTGCGCCAGAGATAAACGCCTTGGAGCCGTTCAAAACATACGCATCGCCATCGCGCACAGCGCGGCTGCGCATGGCGCCAGCATCCGAGCCAGAGCCCGGCTCGGTTAGGCAATAGCTGGCAATCTTTTCCATGGAGGTGAGTTGGGGCACATATTTGGCGCGCTGCTCGGGCGTGCCAAAACTATCTACAATCCAGCTCGCCATATTATGAATGGTCATAAAGGCTGCGGTCGAGGTGCAGCCGCCAGAGAGCGCTTCGAAAATCAGCGCTGCTTCAAACCGCGACAGGCCTGCGCCGCCATGTTCTTCTTTGAGATAAATACCTGCAAAGCCAAGCTGAGCCATGTCACGCAATGTATCGACTGGGAAATATTTTTCTTCGTCCCACTGCTTGGTAAACGGCGCCAATTGCTCGGCGGCAAACCCACGCGCCATATCTTGGATGGCAATTTGCTGTTCGTCTAACATCTCAATCTCCCCAAACTTGAGCCCCTTTATGGCGCGCTTTTGCCCGCCATACAAGATTGCGCACAAGATAACGCCAATCTTGCTCCAAGGCTATAGTCACGCTATGTAGATAGGATAAATGAGAGAGAGTTTTTCAGATGATACAACGCCAATTCCCCGCGACCCGAATGCGCCGCTTGCGCCAAGCCGATTGGTCGCGCCGTTTGGTCGGCGAGACCAGCCTCAGCGTGTCGGATTTAATTTGGCCGATATTCCTCATCGAAGGCGAAAATGAAACCGAGGCCGTCGCGTCCATGCCAGGCGTCATGCGCATGAGCATCGACCTTGCCGTGGCTGCGGCCAAACAAGCGGCTAGCTTGGGCATTCCGGTTATTGCCCTTTTTCCCAATACCCCTGCACAGGCCCGCACCGACGACGGGCAAGAAGCCCTAAACCCAGATAATTTGGTATGCCGAGCCACGCGCGCCATCAAAGATGGCGTACCCGAGATTGGCATTCTCTGCGATGTCGCCCTCGACCCCTATACCGACCATGGCCATGATGGCCTGATGGATGGGGAAACCATTTTGAACGATGCCACAATCGATGTGCTGGTCGGGCAAACGCTCAATCAAGTGGCGGCGGGCTGCGATATCATCGCGCCTTCCGATATGATGGACGGTCGCATTGGCGCCATCCGCAAAGAGCTGGAAGCCAGCGGCAATCATGACACTTTGGTGATGGCCTATAGCGCCAAATATGCCTCGGCTTTTTACGGCCCCTTCCGCGAAGCCGTAGGCTCGGGCGGTCGTCTGAAAGGCGATAAAAAAACCTATCAAATGAACCCCGCCAATTCAGCCGAAGCCTTACAAGAAATTGCGCTGGATATTTCCGAAGGCGCCGACATGGTGATGGTCAAACCGGGCATGCCCTATCTCGATATTGTGGCGGCGTGCAAAAGCCAATTTGGCGTGCCGACTTTCGCCTATCAAGTATCTGGCGAATACGCCATGTTGGCCGGCGCCATTGAGCGCGATTGGCTCGAGCGCGATCGGGTTATTTTAGAAAGCCTGATGTCGTTTAAACGCGCTGGCGCCGATGGCGTGTTGAGCTATTTCGCATTAGACGCCGCCAAATTACTGAACGACTAAAAACGCTTCACAAAGGCCAGCTGTATCTCGCGGGCCAGCCCCGCTTGTTTCTCTAGCTTGATGCCGAGCTGATGAGTTGGCGCCTCGTGCACCAGCGCCACTTGCAAGGGGCGTTGCTCGGCCTGTAACGCAAAGCGCTTTTGGCGAAATAAAATGCCGCCGCCCGCCAGTCGCCGATAGGGAAGCGAGAGGGATAATTCGCCCGTTTCAAAATAGGTTGGCTGGCGCAGCGAAAACCGCATCTGCTGATATTGACATGCCAAGCTCAAAGAGCTGGCCACCGCTCGCGTGCTGCCAGACAAAAGGCTGTCGGGCGCGCCGTGCAATTGGCTGAGGCTCACATGCGCCTCGAGATGCAAATCATGTTGGCCAAAATGAAAATCTCGGCGCAGGGAGGCCAAACCGCTAAAGGCAGGGCCAAACCGAAGCGCGCCCTCGCCCGCCGAGGACATCCAACTGTCTTGCTCGGCGGCCACGCCTACCTCGAGCCAGCCCTTTTGGTTTTCCAAGTTTCGGTGTGCCATCAGGCTCGCCCCTTGCAATGCATGGCCTGTCGGGGTTCCGCGCGGCCGCAGCAACCGCGCGCCCGAAAACTGCCAAGCCCCCAGTTGGGGCGCGTCCGAGCTTGGCTTTACGCTGGTAAACTGGGCCAAAACTGGATGGCGTGCTGGATGATAAGCGGCTGGCCTAGGCCGCAGCCAAGCGGTGCGCATTGTGTTTTTGAGCCTCGGCTCCAGCGATATCAGCGGCGATATCAGCGGCGATATCAGGGGCGATATCAGCGGCGTTTCAAACGGTGTGTTGAGCGCATCCAGAACGATAATTTTCTCTCGTTTTAAACGCTCCATCATCTCGCTGGGTAACTCGCCATCGGTGATTTTTGTGTCCGATGGCCCGGCAATGCCGCCCGCTGGCAGCGGAATATGTGTGTCTCCATAGGGCGCCAAAGCAGCCTGCGCATCCACCACACCTTGGCCGTAAATAGACGCATCTGCATAAATGCCAGACTTATTGGCCGTGCCCAAAAGCCGCGCTGTATATTCGGGCAAAGTGAGCTGGTCGCCATAGGCTTGCATCATCAAGGCCAAGACGCCCGAGACAAAAGGGGCCGCATAGCTGGTGCCATAACCAAAGCGGTATCCACCGCCGGCTTGCGCAAAAATAGTGTCTGCGCTATCGCCGGCGGCGACCCCGCCCGGGGCTGTAAGACAGTGACTGCGGGCTGCGCCGCAATGATTGGTTTGACGCCCTATCGTGCCGTCCGCACCTAGGGCCGCCACCGCGATGGCATAGCCTGCGAGGTCTGGAAATATAATGGGCCAAGCCGCCGAGACCGACACTTGCGCCTCGCCATCATTGCCCGCCGCCCAAACATGGATGGCTTTACCTCGGCGCATTTGGGCTAAGAAGTCGCCATAGCTTTGGCGCAAAAAACTTTTCTGACTATCGAGAAAGTCTGGGTTGAGAATGGAGTTATAGCCCCAGCTCTGGTTGATAATCCGTGCGCCAGTGCTCTCCAGCGCGCGGGTGGCGGCGGTCAAAATTGTGTCGTTGACGGTCAGATAGCCATCGGTGAGTTGCAAACTCCACATGGCGGGATTGGCATCGAAAGCCACCCCATGCATGCCGCTGCCCTGCCCGCGCGCGCCCAAAGCAATCGAGGCGACGCCGGTTCCGTGTTTCAGTTGGCTGTTGTCGATGTCGCTCAATCCTGAACGATCGTTTAAAGCGATGGTCTTATCGGTGAATTCCAAATGGCCGGAGGCTAGCCCTGTGTCGATGAAGCCGATGGTAATTCCCTCGCCGGTAATGGCGCGCGCGTAGGCATAGTCTGCGTTGATGGTGGCCAGTCCGGCTTGGGCTTTAAACTCGCGTGAGGCCGCCCATGCGTTTCTATCTGTTTGCCATCCTGCGGGCACTGGCGGCAGATGCACCTGAACCTTGGGCGACACTTTGGGTGGCACAGGTGGCTCGCTCGGGCTGGGTTTTGATTTGCTGCCCCCACAGGCTGCCAAAGCCAAAACCAAGGGAACCGCCCCCGCCAACAAAAGCCCACGAAGCCATTTCTCTCCTTTATGGAAAGCCGTCGATTTTACAAATTTAGAGCCCACATAGGCTTTGCTACTACGCACGAATATTTCTAACTTCTATCTAGAAGTCATAGTCCCATCTGTTAACTTAACGATGAGAAGGACACACAAAAACTGTTTTGTTAGAAATTATCTATTTTTATTTAATTTATTTAGCTAGAGAGATTTCAATCTCTTTAACAGGCTAGACGTATCCCAGCGTCCACCGCCCATGGCCTGCACGTCTTCATAGTAGGTTTTGACCAGCTCGGTTACTGGCAAAGCCGCCCCATTTCGCGCTGCTTCGTCGAGGCAGATGCTCAAGTCTTTGACCATCCAATCGACGGCAAAGCCAAAATCGAAATCGCCCTCTATCATGGTCTCGAAACGATTTTCCATCTGCCAGCTTTGCGCCGCGCCCTTGGAAATTGTGTCGATGATGGCGTGGCCATCGAGGCCTGCTTTTTGCGCAAAGTTTAGCCCTTCCGCCAGCCCTTGCACCAATCCGCCAATACAAATTTGATTGACCATTTTGGTCAATTGCCCTGCCCCGGCGGCTCCCAGCAGTTTACTGGCGCGCGCAAAATGCGCCATCACGGGTTCGGCTTGGGCGTAAGTCTCTGGCTCGCCGCCGACCATAATGGTTAAAGCAGCGTTCACCGCCCCCGCTTCGCCGCCCGATACAGGCGCGTCTAGCATGGTGCAGCTTTGCGCCTGACAGGCTGTGGCCAACTCGCGGGCTACCTCGGCGGACGTGGTGGTATGATCGATTAAAATCGCGCCCTCGCGCATGCCAGCCAAGGCGCCGTCTTCGCCCAGCACCACGGCGCGCAAATCATCGTCATTGCCCACACAGGTGAACACAAAGTCGGCCCCTTGCGCGGCCGCACGCGGCGTGTCGGCTTTCTGGCCCGCATAGGTTTGACACCAAGCCTCAGCTTTCGCCCCATTGCGATTGAACACGGTGACCGAAAGACCAGCCTTGGCCAAATGCCCCGCCATGGGAAACCCCATGACGCCCAATCCGATAAAGGCACATTTGCTCATCTAGTCGTCTCCCAGTAATTGCCGATAGTCACCGCGGAAATACATCAAAGGCGCGCGCGATTGTTCGCAAGCCCATGCCTCTTCGATGGCGCCCAAGAAAACCACATGGTCGCCCGCCTCTACAGTCTGATGCAGCCGGCAATCAAATTTCGCCAAAGCGCCATTTACAAAAATGCCGCCACTGGCACTGGCTTCCCATTCGGAGGCGTCGAAGCGATGGTCGCCAGGCATAGCCATGCGGTTGGACAGCTCGGTTTGATCGGCGGCCAGAATATTCACACTAAAGCGGTCGGCGCGCGTAATGGCGTCGAACAATTGGCTGTCTTTAGCCAAGCACCAAGACAACAGCGCCGGCTCCAAAGACACAGAGGCGAAACTATTGATGGTCAGCCCCACAGCTGCCGCGTGTGCGTCGTGAACGCCAATAAGCGCGACGCCGGTTCCGAAATTGCCAAAGGCGTTGCGCAAAGCTCTCGGCTGTAGCAAGTCTGACGACATAAAAACTCCAAATAAGGTGCCCCCGAAGCGGCATAGCAAATAGTCTAACGATTTTAAGCCTTATGCCCGATTAAGTCGTGTAAATCTATAGGGGGTAGCCTAGAGAAAAACTTGAATAAGCGCTAAGGTGACGGCAATGATAGATCAGTTTCACATGTGGGCCAGCTTTGCGGTCATTTTCTTGGCCATGATAGCCTATGCCACCGAGCGTATATCCATAGAGATTACCTCGCTTTTGGTCATTGTCGTTTTTCTGCTCTTGTTCAGCCTCATGCCTCTCGTCGATGCCGAAGGCGTCCGCCTCCTCGATAGCGGCGACATTTTGGCAGGCTTTGGCAATCCGGCGCTGATTACCATCATGGCGCTTTTGGTCATGGCGCAAGGTCTGTTTCAATCGGGCGCGCTAGAAAAAATCATCGAGCAAGCCTCACGGCGAGCCACGCGGCGCGCCGATATCGCCATTTTGGTCGTTCTTTTGGGCGCCATGGTATCTTCGGCTTTTCTCAATAATACGCCTGTCGTTTTGATGACCATTCCCATTTTAGTGGCCATGGCGGCGCGCGCCAACATCAAGGCCGGGCCTTATATGATGAGCCTCAGCTTCATCACCATTTTGGGCGGCATGCTGACACTCATCGGCTCCTCGACCAATTTGCTGGTGGCCGATACGGCGGCGCGCCTTGGCATGCCACAGTTGCAGTTCTTTGACCAAACCGTGCCGGGCTTGGTGATGATGGGCGTGGGCAGTCTGTATGTCTTATTTCTCATGCCGCGCATTTTGGGCGTGCGCGAAGACGGCGAAGCCAAACCGGACACCGACTCGGGTCGGCAATTCATCATCGAACTGCGCTTGCGCCATGGCGACCCCCTCGTGGGGGCTGAAATGGCAGCAGGATTTTTGCCCGCGCTGTCTGGCATGACGTTGCAAATTGTTGAAACCGGCAGTCAAAAGCTATTGCCGCCCTTCGATGACCACACGTTAAAAGCCGGCGACAAATTATTTATCGCCGCAACCCGGCGTGAAATTGGCGATGCCTTGGCGCTAAAAGACCATCCGCTGCGCCAACATTTGCTGCGCCAAGTACCGGGCGCGGAGGATGGCGATGAAGATTTAATGCTGGCGGAATTGGTCATTGCCCCAGGCTCGCGCATCGCCAGTCGCGCGATTGGCCAAACGGGTTTCACCCATACCACCGACTGCCTGATCATCGGCCTGCAACGCCGCTCGCGCATGTTGCGCCACGAAATGAGCGATGTGCGTTTGGTGGCGGGCGATGTGTTGCTGGTCATGGGCCAGCAAAGCGCCGTGGAAGGCCTGCGCAACAATCGCGACACGCTTTTGTTGCAATGGTCTGCGCGCGAGTTGCCGCGTTTCGAAAAAGCGGGTTTGGCGCGCGCTATTTTCATCGCCACGGTTTTGGCCGCTGTTGCCAATCTAGTGCCCATTGTGGTGGCCGCCCTGGTTGGTGCTGTGGCCATGGTGATGAGCGGCGTCTTGAATGTGCGCCAAGCCACGCGTGGGTTTGATTTGCGCATTTATGTGGTCGTCACGGCGGCTCTGGCGATGGCGCAAGCCATGTTGGTGACGGGCGGCGCAGGCTTTGTTGCAGATCATTTCTTGGCGTTATTTGAAGGCGCCGCTCCGGCAATTATTTTGTCGGCGTTCTTTTTATTGTGCGCGGTCATTACCAATATTTTATCAAACAATGCTACGGCGGTTTTATTTACCCCTCTGGCGATTAGTTTATCGACCTCGCTCAACGTCGACCCTATGGCGTTTATTTTGGCGGTTATTTTTGCGGCCAATTGCAGCTTTGCCACGCCCATCGCTTACCAAACAAACCTCTTGGTAATGACGCCTGGCAATTTCCGTTTCTCCGACTTTATGCGCGCGGGCATACCGCTCATCCTTCTCTTGTGGCTGACATACTCTTTGTTTGCCCCTTGGTATTTTGGGCTATAGGCACCCCCATGAAACAAACCAGCGACCTGCCGTCTTTTTTCATTACCGAGCCCCTGCCCTGCCCTTATTTGGACGGGCAGTTTGAGCGCAAGCTGTTTACGCATTTGGCGGGCGATAAAGCCGATGAGATAAACAATAATCTGACCCACGCAGGCTTTCGCCGCAGCCAGAGCATCGCCTATCGGCCAGCTTGTGATGGCTGTTCGGCGTGTCGCTCGGTGCGGGTAAAAGTAGAGGCGTTTCGCCGGTCAAAAGGGTTTCGCCGCATCCGAAATCGCAATGCAGACTTAATCGCCAGCGACCTATCGCCCGATGCCACGCGCGAGCAATATGATCTTTTGGTGCGCTATCTCGACAGCCGACACGCCGATGGCGGCATGAGTGATATGACGCCGATGGACTATATGGCGATGGTGGAAGAAACCTGCGTGCAGACCCAAGTGGTGGAATATCGCGACGCGCAAGGCACACTCATCGCGTGCCTATTGCGCGATACGATGAGCGATGGCTTGTCGCTGGTCTATTCGTTTTTCGACCCGAAAGTCGAGCGCCCCAGTTTGGGCAGCTTCATTATCCTCGACCAAATCGCGACCGCACAGGCGCGCGGGTTCCCTCATGTTTACCTCGGCTATTTAATAGAAAATTGTTCGAAAATGTCTTACAAGAAACGCTTCTCCCCTTTGCAAGCCTTGGGCTCGGCCGGGTGGAAAGATTACACAGGATCGGTGGAGGGTTCGTAACATGTCGAAATTAGGGCGTCGTAAACTATTGGGTGGATTGCTAACGGGCACCGCCGCCGCCACGGTCGCGGCTCCGGCTTATGCCAAAGGCAAACGCCGTTTGAAAATGGTCACCACGTGGCCGAAAAACTTCCCCGGCCTCGGCACCGCGCCAGAGAACATCGCCAAGCGCGTGCGCGAAATGACCGATGGCGAGATCGATATTAAAATTTATGCCGCTGGAGAATTAGTCGGCGCGTTTGACAGTTTCGACGCCGTTTCTACCGGTACGGCCGACATGTATAATGGCGCCGAATACTATTGGCAGGGCAAATCGACCGCCTTTAACTTTTTCACCGCCGTGCCCTTTGGCATGACGGCGCAAGAGCTAAACGCTTGGATTAACTTCGGTGGCGGACAAGAGCTATGGCAGCAGCTATCGGCCAAGTTTAACGTCATCGCTTTTCAGTCAGCCAATACAGGCGTTCAAATGGGCGGCTGGTTTAACAAAGAAATCAAATCGCTCGACGACTTTAAGGGCTTAAAAATTCGCATGCCAGGTCTGGGCGGCGAAGTGATGCGTCGGCTCGGCGCGGCCGCTGTATCTTTGCCTGGCGGCGAAATTTTTCCGTCGATGAAAAGCGGTGCCATTGATGCCAGCGAATGGGTGGGGCCGTGGAATGATATGGCCTTTGGTTTCCACCAAGTGGCTAAGTTTTATTATTGCCCGGGCTTCCATGAGCCGGGCGCTGGGCTTTCGACAGGGGTTAACCTCGATGTCTGGAACTCGCTCACCAAGGCGCAACAAGCCATTATGCGCTCGGCTTTTGCGAGCGAAAATGATTTCACCATGAGCGAGTATAATTATAAAAATGCGGCGGCGCTCGACACTTTGACCAAAAAACACAAAGTGCAAGTGCGCAGCTTCTCACCTGAGATTATGAAAGCCGTGAAAATCACCTCCACGAAAGTGCTGGAAGATGCCGCGGCCAAAGACGCTTTCACCGCAAAAGTTTACAAAAGCTTCAAAGCCTCGCTCGACAACTCCATGCGTTGGGGCGAGTTGAGCGAAGAAGCCTATATGAAATCGCGCCGCAGCGTTTAACCCGAGGAAACCATGACTGCCAAACTAGGGCCCGCTTTGGCGCAGATAAGCGCGTGGATTGATACGCTCAATCACAAAATCGGCCGCACGGCCGCGTGGCTGGCACTGACCATGGTGCTTGTGCAATTCACCGTGGTGGTCTTGCGCTATGTGTTTGGCATTGGCTCCATCTTACTGCAGGAATCCATCCTCTATATGCACGGCGTCTTATTCATGATGGCCGCGGCCGATACGTTGCTGCAAGACGAACACGTGCGCGTCGATATTTTTTACGCGCAAGCCTCCAAAACCCGAAAAGCCCTCATCGATATGCTGGGCTGTTTGTTTTTGGTGCTGCCGTTCTGCGTTCTGCTGGTCACGGTTTCCCTTGATTATGTTTCCATCTCTTGGTCGGTGCGCGAAGGCTCGCGCGAGACCAGTGGCATTCAAGGTGTCTATCTTTTGAAATCGGTGATTTTGGTCTTTGCGGTGCAAATGGGTTTGCAGGCGGTGTCTGGCGTGATTAAAAACGCGACACGGGTCTTCGCCAAACCCAAAGGGGCCAGCCAATGATACATGCGCTCGACCTAATTATGTTCGCCACCACTTGTGCGCTGCTGATGGCCGGCTTCCCGGTTGCTTTTACTTTGGCGGGCGTGGCTTTGGCGTTTGGTTTTATTGGCCAGTCTTTGGATGTTTTCGACGTCAGTTTCTTCTACGCCCTGCCCCAACGTATTTTCGGCACGATGACCAATGAAGTGCTGATGGCTGTGCCGCTGTTCGTGTTTATGGGCACCATGTTGGAGCGCGCCCGCATCGCCGAAGACCTGCTGGAAAACATGAGCCGCTTGTTCGGCACTTTACGCGGTGGCTTGGGCATTTCGGTTTCCATCGTGGGGGCGCTATTGGCGGCCTCTACGGGCATTGTTGGCGCCACCGTGGTGACCATGGGCTTGCTGTCCTTGCCGACCATGTTAAAGCGCGGCTATGACCCCGCCTTGGCGGCAGGCTCTATTGCGGCGGCCGGCACTTTGGGGCAAATCATTCCACCTTCCATCGTACTGGTGCTGTTGGGCGATGTGATTGCCAATGCCTATCAGAAGGCACAGCTCGAACAGGGCATTTTCTCGCCCGATACGGTTTCCGTTGGCGAATTATTTGCCGGCTCTTTACTTCCCGGTCTGGTTTTAGTGGGCCTATATATCGCTTATCAAATCGGCGTCGCTTATCTGCAACCGCATAAAGCGCCGCGCGCCGAGCCAGAGGGCGACATCGAATGGGGTACTTTGTTGAAAGCCCTGCTGCCGCCGATATTCCTCATCATCGGCGTTTTGGGGTCTATTTTGGGCGGCATTGCCACCCCTACCGAAGCCGCCGCCGTGGGCGCGATTGGCACAATTTTGTTGGCTGGCGAACGCCTCAGCGGCGGCCATAGCCTTATTCGACTTGGCGCTTTGGCCTTGGCGCTTTTGGTTGTGCAAACCAGCTATATGGATTTACGCCTCGCGCGCGACACGCTCAGCGTGCTGGACTATATCGCCATGGGCGTGGCTTTGAGCTTTTGCGGCTTGCTGGCGGCGGCCGTATTGGCCAGCTTGGCACAAGCTTGGCGCGGCGATGTGTTGGGCAGCGTGGTGCGTTCCACCACCCACACAACGTCTATGGTGTTCATCATCCTCATCGGCGCGGCTCTGTTCTCGCTTGTGTTCCGGGGCCTTGGCGGCGATGAAGCCATTCAGGCCTTGCTGGAAGACCTGCCTGGCGGTGTTTGGACGGCGGTTGGCGTGGTCATGTTGATTATGTTCCTACTCGGCTTCTTCCTCGATTTCATCGAGATTATCTTTGTCGTCGTGCCGATTGTTGGGCCTATTCTTTTGTCGATGGGCGTCGATCCGGTTTGGCTGGGCGTGATGATGGCGATTAACCTACAGACCAGTTTCTTGACGCCACCGTTTGGGTTTGCGCTGTTCTACTTGCGCGGCGTGGCTCCCGATAGCATTCGCACCGGCCAAATTTACAAAGGCGCCCTGCCCTTTGTGGCCATTCAATTATCTATGTTGGCGCTGTTGGCGCTATTCCCTCAATTGGCAACTTGGTTGCCTGAAGTCGTGTTTGGAGATTAACCCATGAGAATGCCCAATATGATGGTCACCACGTTTGCCGTTATCCTCGTCGTCGGCCTGCTGGGGTTTTACTGGCGAGCCGACAATAGCGTTGGCGATGGCGAAATAGGCCTGCAAGTTGGCGTGCCTATTCAGCACGCTTTGCAAGCGAGCAAAATCACCCCGATGCCGATTGTTCTGCGCTTGGTCAATAATACCGATACCGTGGCCACCCTCACCGCCGATGGACCGTGCAAATTATTTCGCTATGTCATCACCACAGACGATGGCGGCTTCATTCAAGCCGTGCGTCGCCCTGAGGTTTGTGAAGAGACCATCACCCGCGGCGCCATTGCCGAGCGCGATGTGGTAGAAGAAATTCGCCAAGTGCCGCTCGATACCGCCCGCTACAAACCAGGCGCGTATAAAATTCAGGTTAAGTTTTGGAACTATGAAGGCCAAGCCGAGTTTCAGCTGACCGAATAAGCCTTCCAATAAGTCTAAAGGCGGTTGGCAAAAGCAATCCCTAGAAGGCCATCGACGGGGAAGCCTTTCGGGCGAATGCGCCCCGCTTGCGCGCGTAAGCCTTGCCATTCTTCCAAGTCTTCGAACACCCGCTCACGGCCCGCTTTATCGGTAATTTTCAGACCCTCGGCTGCCACATAGCAGCGCGCATCGGCCATATGACCATCGCCATGGCGCTGCAAACGAACGCCTTTGCCGCGCGGCATTTCTGGCACTTCCTCCAGCGCAAAGCACAAGAGCTTTTTATTCTCGCCCAACACGGCAATGCGGTCGCCAAATGCGGGCACGCAAATGGCAGCCTCGTCAGGGGCTTTTACGTTTAAAATTTGTTTGCCCGCTTTGCGGGTCGAAATCAGCTCGGTTTCTGGCACCACAAACCCATTGCCGACGCGCGAGGCGACCAGCAATTTACGCGCTGGGTCATGCACAAACATTTCGACAATTTCTTCGGCTGGCTCAATGTCGAGCATCAAACGCACCGGGTCGCCATTGCCACGCCCGCCTGGTAGTTTCGACACTTCCAAAGCATAGGCGCGCCCGTTCGAGGCAAACAGAAACAGCTTGTCGGTCGTCATCGCATGCAGCACGAAATTCGCTTTATCGCCGTCTTTATAGGTCAGTTTGCTGCCGTCTTCGGCATGGCCCTTCAGGGTGCGTATCCAGCCTTTTTGCGAACACACGACCGTCACCGGTTCTTTTTCAATCAGACTATCAAGCGAGATCTCTTCTTCGCCCGAGACCTGCGCGAAAACCGTGCGTCGACGCCCGAGCTCGGTTTTCGGGCCAAACTGCTTGCGCAGCGCTTTCAATTCGCCGGCCACAACCGCTTGCTGTTGGCTGTCCGAGCCCAAAAGCTCGCGCAACGCCGCCATCTCAGCAGAGAGTTCTGCATGTTCGCTACGAATGCCATCTTCTTCTAGCTTGCGCAAAGCGCGCAGACGCATATTCAAAATCGCTTCGGCCTGCACTTGGCTCAGCTTAAAGACCGACATCATCATATCGCGCGGATGGTCTTCCTCGCGGATGATGCGGATAACTTCGTCCAAATTCAGATAGGCAATCAAATAGCCGTCCAACACCTCAAGGCGGGCGAGAATTTTGTTCAGGCGGTAGTTTGATTTGCGAACTAGCACATCATTGCGATGCTGCAACCATTGCAACAGCACCTCGCGCAGGCTCATGACGCGCGGCACGCCTTGATTGTCGATGACGTTCATATTCAGCGAGAAACGGCTCTCTAAATCTGTCGTTCGATAAAGCACAGCCATCACTTGCTCGGGCTTTAAATTCTTGCTCTTCGGCTCGATTACCACCCGAATATCTTCCGCACTCTCGTCGCGAATATCGTCGAGCATCGGCAATTGCTTGGCGTTCATCATATCGGCGATTTTTTCAATGAGCCGTGATTTTTGAATCTGATAGGGAATTTCGGTAATGACAATCTGCCAGGTGCCGCGGCCCATATCTTCGACTTCATATTTGGCCCGAACCCGCATGGAGCCACGCCCCGTGGCATAGGCTTCGCGCAAGGCCTCGGGCGTTTCAATGCACGTGCCGCCGGTTGGAAAATCGGGGCCTTGCACAAATTCCATCAAGGTATCGATGCGCGCATTGGGCGCTTTCAACAAATGTAGCGCGGCGGCGCATAATTCATCAACATTATGCGAAGGAATGCTGGTCGCCATGCCCACGGCAATGCCCGAGGCGCCATTGGCCAAGAGATTTGGAAAGGCGGCCGGCAAAACAATCGGCTCTTCGTCTTCGCCGTCATAGGTCTGGCGAAAATCTACCGTATCACTATCTAGGTCTTGCAACAGCAAGCTAGAGATAGAGGTCATGCGCGCTTCTGTGTACCGCATAGCGGCCGCATTATCGCCGTCGATATTGCCAAAATTGCCCTGCCCGTCGACCAGCGGATAGCGCACCGCAAACCCTTGCGCCAAACGCACCAGGGCGTCATAGACGGCTTGGTCACCGTGCGGGTGATAGCGACCGATAACATCGCCGACCACACGGGCAGACTTTTTAAAGCCGTTTTCGGGGTCGAGGCGCAATTGGCGCATCGCGAAAAGCAACCGCCGATGCACAGGCTTTAGCCCGTCGCGCACGTCTGGCAGCGCCCGATTGGTAATCGTCGAGAGGGCATAGGCCAAATAGCGGGTTTCTAGCGCTTGCTTGAGAGAAACGCTGGTTTCGCTTGGCGGAATGTCTTTGATATCGCTCATGCAGAATTTATAGCCAGATTCGCAAACTTGTTTCCAAGTCCCCTGTTCGCTTTGAGAGGTTTATTTTGCAAACACCGCTTACCGGCTTTGGCGGGTCACGATATCCATCAACCTTTGGCGCGCGGCTGGCATTTTGGTATCATTGGGCAAATACACGCGCCGCTCCAAAAAGTGCCCCAGCAAGTCTAGGGCGTGGCGCACATCTATCGGGGTGGCGTCCGCGGCGGGGTCGAGCAGAAACTCTGGCAAAGCAAACATTTTATCGGCATAGGGCGCGCCCGCCTCGCGGCTGACGGCGCGGCCCGAGCGCGGCGACACATAAATTAAATCTTCAATCACCCCCGTGGCCGCACAGCACGAGAGGTCGAGCCCGAAACCGGTTTCTTCTAAAAGGGCCATTTCAAAACGCGCCAATAAAGGCAGCCACACGTCGGTGTCGGTCTGGCCGTTGTGGCCAGTTTCGGCCTTGGCCAATTCGCTCAACACCAACATGGCCGTGTCATAGAGGCGCGGATAGGCTTGGCGTTCGGGAGTGATTTGCATCAAGGCGCAAAGCGACGACAAGCCCGCCAATAGGCTGGCATCGCTCATCGCTTCGGCGGCATAGGCGCGTCCGGCATCGACGCTCATGACGCCCAAATGTTCTGATAAGCGCGCCCGCCAAGTGGCCATAACCATGTTGCCTGGCTGCAAAACAGGGCGCAAACGTCGGCTGTTGCCGCCGCGCACCAGCCCTCCAAAACGGCCATGCTCGCGCGAAAACACATCGACAATGGCGCTGGTTTCGCCGTGGGGGCGAGCCGCTAAAATAAGGGCTTCGGCTTCCCACTGCATAGGCTAAGCCTTGTAGTCCAGCCCCAGCATGCGATAGCGCTCGGGGTCTTCTTTCCAGTTTTTACGAACTTTCACGAAGACGAACAAATGGATACGACGTTCAAACATTTCTTCCAACTCGCGTCGCGCGTCGGAGCCAATGTCTTTCATGGTCTGCCCGCCCTTACCCAAGACGATGGCTTTTTGGCCGTCGCGGCGCACATAGACGGTTTGCTCAATGCGCACGGAATCGTCTTTTTTGACTTCCCATTTATCGGTTTCCACGGTCAATGAATACGGCAGCTCTTCGTGCAATCGCAAAAACAGCTTCTCGCGCAAAACTTCCGAGGCCAAAAGCAACGACGGAATATCTGCCGCTTGGTCTTCTGGATACAACCATGGCCCTTCGGGCATGTTGTCGGCCAATTGATCGCGCAATTGGTCGAGCCCATGGCCTTTCAGCGCCGAGATTAAAAACGTGTCCGCGAAGGTCACCCGATCGTTGAGCTTTTGCACCAAAGCCAAAAGGCTTTCATGCGGCACGGTATCGATTTTATTCAACACCAGAGAAATTTTCTTTTCGCTACGCGACAAGCCTTCTAGCATTAAATCCACTTCGGGCGTTTCGGCGCGCGCGGCGTCTAGCACCACAAGCACTTGGTCGGCGTCATTCACGCCCAGCCAAGCCTCGTTCACCATGGCCCGGTCGAAGCGTTGTTTGGCTTCGAAAATACCCGGCGTATCGACGAGGATAATTTGGGACTGCTGATGCATCACCACAGCGCGCAACCGCATCCGCGTGGTCTGGGCTTTTTGCGTCACAATGGCAACCTTTTGGCCCACAAGCGCATTCGACAAAGTCGATTTGCCTGCATTGGGCGGGCCAATGACCGCTACAAATCCACATTTTTTGGCTGCCTTACTTTGGGGTGAAACTGTCATACGCCCGTCTCCTGTTGGGCGTCTGCCTCGGCAGACCCCTCTTTCAAACTCTCTAATAAGGCTGCGGCGGCGCGTTGTTCTGCCAATTTCCGCGACGCCCCTACGCCCACCGCCGACCCATCATGGGCCGAGGCTTTTAGGGTAAACTCGGGCGCATGGTCTGGGCCCGTGCGATCGACAATCTCGTAAACCGGCAAGGCGAGGCTGCGTTGCATCAGCCATTCTTGCAGCGCCGTCTTATTGTCAATCGGCGCTTCTGTTTGGCCCGCAAAATGGGGCTGCCAATGGGCTTCAATCACCCGTTTCGCGGCCGCCAAGCCACCATCTAAATAGACGGCGCCCAGCACCGCCTCGCAGGCATCGGCCAAAATATTGGTCGGCACATCTTTGCTTTTTTGAATGCCTTCATCCATGCGCAAAACCTCGACCAATTGCATTTCCCTCGCCACTTTGGCACAGGTTTTTCGGCTAACCAATTGCGCCAGACGTCGCGCCATATCGCCTTCGCTCTCTTGTCCGTGGGTATTGAGAAGATATTCGGCAATCACCAAACCCAATACGCGGTCCCCTAAAAACTCGAGCTGCTCATTGTCTTCTTCCACATCCAAACTGGCATGGCGCAGCGCACGCTCTAAAACTTTGGCTTGCGCAAACACATGCCCCAAACGGCTTTCAAAGGCGGAGAGCGAAGCCATTAGCGAACCAAATCAAACAAGCGCGAGCCACGGATAGAAATTGGCCAACGCCAAATTTCATACCAGCGGGTGCGGTCATCAAACGAGAAGAAAAGGATTTGCGCAAGCCCCACTAGGTTTTCATGCGGCACATAGCCGACATAGCGGCCAAAGCGGCTGTCGGTAGAATTATCTCGATTGTCGCCCATCATGAAATAATGCCCGTCGGGCACTTGATAAATCGGCGTGGTATCGACGGGGCCATTGTCTATCTGGTCGAGCACCTCATAGCTGCGCCCAGACGGTAGGGTCTCCCGGAAACGACGAATGCGAAGGGGCTCTGTGTCGCGTTGCAGCTCTAAAAAGTCCTCGATGCGTTCGCGTTTCACGCCCACATCATTGATAAACAAGTGCCCATTCCTCATCTGAATGCGATCGCCTGGCAGGCCGATAACCCGCTTGATGAAATCTGTGCGATTGTCAGCCGGCAGTTTAAACACCACCACATCGCCGCGCTCTGGGCCCGTATCGGATGTGCGCCCATCGACGGGCAATAGCGAGAACGGAAAGCTGTGACGCGAATAGCCGTAGCTAAATTTCGACACAAAGAGAAAATCTCCGATGAGCAAAGTCGGCTTCATCGAGCTAGACGGAATGTTGAACGGTTGGAAAAACAGCGACCGAATGAGAATGGCAATCACCGCCGCGAAAATGAAAACGCGAATATTCTCTTTCAAGCCATCCGGCTTGATCTCGCCATTTTGAGAGTTTGTTTTTGACATGGCTCTTCTATCCAATCGTTTCGGTTTTTGGATTGGCAGAAATAATAACAATCGCCTGGGCCAGCGGAAAGTCATCGGTGATGGTCAGGTCAATTTGGGCTTGCATACCTTCGGGTGTCATTTTTTGCAAAACGGCCAGTGCCCCGCCTGTCAGCTGGAGGGTTGGCTTGCCCGAAGGCATATTCGTAACGCCCATATCGCGCCAAAACACGCCTTGGCGAAGCCCGGTTCCAAGCGCTTTTGAGCAGGCTTCTTTGGCCGCAAACCGTTTGGCATAAGAGGCAGCGCGTTGATTGCGGCGTTCCGAACGCTTCTGTTCAACATCTGTATACAGGCGTTGAATGAACCGATCTCCGAAACGTTCCAGCGTTTTCTCAATGCGACGAATATCAATCAGATCGTTGCCAATCCCCAAAATCATGCCGATGCGCCTTGGCCGCGACGCGCTTCTAGCATCCGGCGGCGCATTTTTTCAATGGCCCCTTCGAGGCCCGTAAAAATCGCTTCCCCAATCAGAAAATGACCGATGTTTAATTCAACCACTTGAGAAATCGCCGAAATCGGCGCCACCGTGTCAAAGCAAAGCCCATGACCTGCATGTACTTCCAGCCCAGCTGCATCGGCTAGCTTGGCGCCTGTTTGCAAGCGTGCCAGCTCGGCGGCAAAGGCTTTTGCGTCGCCGTCTTGATGGGCATGCGCATAGGCGCCCGTGTGCAGTTCCACGATATCTGCGCCTGCGTTCATGGCCGCTTCAATTTGTGCCTCGACGGGGTCGATGAACAAAGAAATACGAATGCCTTCGGCTTTAATTGGGTCGAGAATGGCCTGCAAGGCCGCCCCGCCGCTGACCACGTCCAAGCCGCCCTCGGTGGTAACCTCTTGGCGTTTTTCTGGCACGAGGCAACAGGCGTTGGGTTTATGGCGCAAGGCAATAGCGCGCATTTCTTCTGTGGCGGCCATTTCTAGGTTCAGCGGCAAGCCAATTTCGCTTGCCAGGCGGGCAATATCTTCGTCGCCGATGTGGCGCCGGTCTTCGCGCAAATGCGCGGTAATGCCATCGGCGCCCGCCAAAGCGGCCATTTCTGCCGCGCGCACAGGGTCGGGCAACCGCCCGCCACGCGCATTACGGATGGTGGCGACATGGTCGATATTGACCCCAAGACGAAGTTTTTCAGCTACTGCCATGAGGCATTCCTAACACTATTTTTTAGCCGCTGCATTGCGTTTTCTGTCCAAACGCGCGCGACGTCTTACCTGATAGGTTTCAATGCTCCAATAGCTCGGGTAATAAACCAAAGCGCCAAGAACCAAGCCGACGGGAATCCAGCCCAAAAGCATCGGCCCGATGAGGGGTAGCAAAGTGCCAATCGGCGCGTCAATGAGAAGGCCTAGGCTCAGTTTCGGCAATTTTTGGACATCGCCAGAAGTGCCCAAAATCAAATGCCCTAAATTAAAGGTCGCCAACCAAATAAACGGAAAGCTAAGGGGATTGCCCATCCATGTGCCCAAAACAGCGGCCAGAAAATTGCCGCCGATGAAATAAATAATAAATGCCGCCCATAAAATATGCGTGCCCAAAATAGGATTGGCCGAGACGAAAGCCCCAATGGCCAGCCCCAAAGCAATGCTATGCGGGGTGCCGCTCAAGCGAATGGTGCGACGCCATAAATATAAAGTGGCGCGGATCCAGCCTTCGCGCGGCCATAAAAACTGACGGGCTTTTTGCCAATAGGTTTGCGGCAGTCGGCGTCGGAACATGCGGGCGCCCCTACTTCAAACCACGACTACCCGGCTTTATCGCCGGTGTGTTTTTCAAATCCTCTGGCAGGCTTTTGGCGTCAAATGTTTCCACTTGAAACCGCGCCAAGGAGGCTAGCTTCACGCCAACTTTGGCTTTGCCATTCGAGCGATCAATAAGGCAGCCCGCGCCGACCACTTTGCCGCCATGCGCGCGAATAGACTTAATCGCCTCGCGCGACGAAAGCCCGGTCGTCACAATGTCTTCAATCATCACCACGCGCGGTTTGTTATCCAGCGAAAACCCACGTCGCAAGGTAAACTCACCATCGACGCGCTCTAAAAACATGGAAGGCACATTTAAGGCGCGGGCCACTTCATGGCCGATAATCAAGCCCCCCATGGCAGGCGCGACCACGGCGTCTATCTCGCCGCTTACCTTTTCTTTGAGCTGCGCTGCCAAGGCTTTGGCCAGACGCGCCGCGCGTTTGGGCTGCATCAAGACGCGGGCGCATTGCAAATAAGAGCGCGAATGCAAGCCAGAAGACAATAAGAAATGCCCTTCTAGCAAGGCATCGGCATCGCGAAACTCTTTCAACACTTTTTCTGGGGTCATGTCGTCTCCACGCCTTTTTAAGACTCTGTTTTATCGGCTCTAAAAATGACCCGATTCGCCTCGCTGACCACGCGGCTTCCACGTATCGCGCCAATCATTTGGTTCATATGATTCACATCGCGCACTTCAACATCTACCGTTAAATCGCAAAAGTCATCGCTTTTTTGGATAAAACTCAAATTGGTAATATTGGCGTCAAAATCGGCAATCGTCTGGGTAATAATGCTTAAGGAGCCGGTGCGGTTCACCGCTGTCATCTGCACGCGACTGGCGAACAGACTTTGCGTTTTCTCGTCCCATTTCATAGCCACCAAACGCTCTGGTGTGGCTTCGAACTCAATCAAATCTGGGGCCGCAGCCGGATAGACAACCACCCCCTGCCCCATCATCACCACACCCACAATCTCATCGCCAGGCAAAGGAAAGTAACCTTGTGCAATATTCACTACCGTGCCGTATAAAGCCCCGTTTAACGGCAACATGGCGGGGCGTTGGGCTGATTTATGGCTCGAGCGGCCAATCAATCCTCGCATCGCCCCAGCAAACATAGACCGGCGCCCGCGACGCTTCTTCGGCATTACCGCCAAAAGAACATCGGCGGCTGAAATATCGCCGCGCCCAACATCCAGGCGCAAGAGGTCGAGATTGGCATAATGCATCACGCCGAGGGCGCGCTCCAGCAAAGTGCCATCGGCTTGCAGCCCTTCGGCGGCAAAAAGGCTTTCAATCATCTGTCCACCCAAAGCCACAAAATCAGCTTCTTCGCGCTCGCGCAACGAATGGCGAATGGCGGCACGCGCCTTACCTGTGCGCACATGATGCACCCAGCTTTCGAGCGGCATTTGGTTTTCGCCCCGCACCACTTCAATCTCATCGCCATTTTTCAGCAGCGTTCGGAACGGCAGCTTCAAACCATTAATCCGCACACCAACGCAGCTATTGCCGATGGCCGTATGCACGGCATAGGCAAAATCCAGCGCCGTGGCGCCTCGCGGCAGCGCAATCAGGCGGCCTTTCGGGGTGAAGCAAAACACTTGGTCGGTAAATAATTCGAGCTTGGTGTTCTCCAAAAACTCTTCCGCGGTTTCGCCTGTTTTCAACTGCTCGACCATATCTTGCAGCCAGTTGAAGGGCTCAATTTTAGCAATATCTGGATGTTCGTCTTGCTTGTCTTTATAGGCCCAATGCGCCGCAATGCCTCGGTTGGCAATGTCGTGCATTTCGCGGGTACGAATTTGCAGCTCGACGCGTTGATTGTTCGGCCCAATCACGGTCGTGTGCAAAGACTGATAGCCATTGATTTTCGGTGTCGAGATAAAATCCTTGTAGCGCCCAGGCACAAACCGATAGGTGCGGTGCAAAACGCCCAGGGCACGATAACAATCATCCTCGCTTTGGGTGACAATGCGATAGGCAAAAATATCGGAGAGCTGCTCCAAAGAAATCGACTTATTTTGCATTTTGCGCCAGATGGAAAACGGCCGCTTTTGGCGTCCATGAACCTCTACCACCAAACCTTGCTCTAAAAGCTGTGAGGTGACGGCAGTCGATATCTCGCTCAGCATGTCGCTGCTTTGCTCGTTCAGCTCGCTCAGGCGTTCCATCACCAGTTCGCGGGCATCCTTGTTAATTTCCGCGAAGGACAAATCTTCCAGCTCTTCGCGAAAATTATGCATGCCGATGCGCCCCGCCAAGGGGGCATAAATATCCATCGTTTCTTGGGCAATGCGCCGACGCTTTTCGTCTGATTTGATAAAATGCAGCGTCCGCATATTGTGCAAGCGATCTGCCAATTTGACCAAGAGAATGCGAATGTCGCTGGCGGTCGCGACCAAGAGTTTGCGAAAGTTTTCGGCCTGCGCCGTATCGGCCGAAGATAATTCCAGCAAAGACATTTTGGTAACGCCATTGACCATATCGGCAATCTCGCGACCGAAGAGGTCTTCAATCTCGCCAAAGGTGGTCTCTGTGTCTTCAATTGTGTCGTGTAATAGCGCGGTGGCAATGCTGGCCGTGTCGAGATGCAAGTCGGTCAAAATGCCCGCGACTTCGACAGGGTGCGAAAAATAGGGATCGCCAGAGGCGCGTTTCTGGTCGCCATGCTTTTGCGTGGCGAACACATAGGCCCGATTGAGCAAATCTTCATTGGCACGGGGGTCGTAACTGGAAACTCGATCTACGAGTTCGTATTGGCGCATCATTGGGAAAGCCCTCCGAAACGCGGACAAAAAGCAAGGGTCGGGTAATTAGTCTCCGCGACCATCCCCTTTATCCTTTGGGCCAGCCGCTTCTAACGATTGCAGAGCGGCGAGAATATCGTCTTCGTTCATCTCTACCATCGGCTCGCCAGATGTTTCGGCGCCGGCTTCAACATGGCCCAACATAGGCGCGGCAATGATGTCTTCATCTGGCTCGTCAATATCGATTTGTTTTTGCAGCGAGCCCACAAGGTCTTCGCGCACTTCGGCAGGAACCACTTTTTCGTCGGCGATTTCGCGCAAGGCAACCACGGTGTTTTTATCGTTATCGCGTTCTACCAGCAATTCTGCGCCAGCTGACATGCCACGGGCCCGATGAGAGGCAAACAACACCAATTCAAAACGGTTTGTTACCTTATCGACGCAATCTTCTACGGTCACACGAGCCATGGGTCATCCAATTCAAGTTAAAAGACATGAGTTACGTTTTATTTATGCCTGTTAAGTGAATACCGCAAGGAAAAAGAGGCCAAAAGACAAAATCGCCCGCGAAAATTCGCCCTAGAGACGCTTTAGCTCCACCCGCGCGGACATCGGCAAGGCGGCCAAAAGCGCGCCAATCGGTGTGCCATATTCAGGATGGCGCCAGCCTGGCGCAATATCGGCCAGAGGGCGCAAGACAAAGGCCCGCGCCGGTGCCCTTGGATGGGGAATTTGCGCGCGAAACCGATGCACTTCGTCGTGATAGCTAATAATATCAATATCCAGGGTGCGTGGCCCCCAAACAACCCCCTCGCCGCTGCCCCGATGCCGACCAAATGCCGCCTCCAGCGCGTGCAAGCGCGGCAATAGCGCCAAGGCAGGCACAACGCTGCGCACCGCCACCACCGTGTTGATATAGTCATCTTGTCCGGCTGGGCCGATGGGCGCAGAGGCATAAAGCGGCGCGCGCTGAACCACATGCGCGCCCGTGAGCGGCAGATTATCGATGGCCGCTTGCACCAATTGCACGCTACTGGCGAAATCGCCGCGTAAGTTACTTCCCAAAGCCAAATAAATCATAGGCTGGAAGTAAGCCAAGCGCTGGCCAATGACAAGCGAGATTTATGGCCGCTCGCTATATTGGTTGAATTGGCGCCATGCGTCGCGCTATCTTGGGGCATGACTGCCAACACACCCTTTCCAACCACGCCAGATCCCGATTGCGGTTTATGCCCGCGCCTGAAAGCCTATCGCGAGGAAAACCGTGCCGCGCATCCAGATTGGTTCAATGCGCCCGTGCCTTGCTTTGGCGATGAGACGGCACAATTGCTGATTGTGGGATTGGCGCCTGGCGTCACCGGTGCCAATCGCACGGCGCGCCCTTTTACCGGCGATTGGGCGGGCGATTTACTTTATGCGACGCTGGATAAATTTGGCCTCTCCAAGGGCGTTTACGCGCAACACAAAGACGATGGCCTAGAATTGGTCAATACGATGATTACCAATGCGGTGCGCTGCGTGCCGCCGCAGAACAAACCGATTGGCGCCGAGATGACGGCGTGTCGTGGTTTCTTGCAAGGGCGCCTCGAGAGCATGGCGAATTTAAAAGTGGTTTTATCGTTGGGTAAAATATCGCACGACAATGTGCTGCGCGCGCGAGGCCTGAAATTAAGCGAGGCCAAATTTGCGCATGGCGCTTGCCATGATCTGGACGGCCTGACGCTCATCGATAGCTATCATTGCTCGCGCTACAACACCAATACGCGCCGCTTAACGACACAAATGTTTGAAGATGTGTTTGCCCTCGTGCAGCAAAAACTAGCGCAATAATCTGGCTTTTTGACGATCCCAGTCGCGCCGCTTTTCGACATCGCGCCGATCGGCTTTTTTACGCCCACGGGCCAAACCAATAAGCAATTTGACGCGGCCATTCTCATGGAAATATAATTTGAGCGGCACTAGCGTCATGCCATCGCGCTGCACAGCCGCCATTAATTTGTTAATTTCACGGCGATGCATAAGGACTTTGCGCGGCTGCGTCGGCTTATGGTTGAACCGATTGCCGCCACTATATTCGGGAATATCAGCGTTCATCAAAAACGCTTCGCCATCGCGCACTGTGGCAAAGGAATGCGCTAGATTGGCTTTGCCTTGGCGCAAAGACTTAACCTCTGTGCCTTGCAGCACGAGGCCCGCCTCGAAAGTTTCGGTAACTTCAAAATCACGGCGAGCGCGGCGGTTTTCGGCAATGGTGCCGTCCCCTACGCTATTTTTTTTACGACCACCGCTCTTCGAAGACATAACGCTAAATCAGGCCAAGCTGATGTAAAGCAGCGTCGACTTGCTCGCGCGCGTGTTGGGTTGCCGGCAACAATGGCAGGCGAATTTCTTCTTCGCAAATGCCCAAACGCGTCATCGCATATTTGGCTGGCGATGGGCTGGTTTCGCAAAACAGCGCCTTCATAAGGGGCAAAAGTTTCGCCAGCAGCTCTTCGGCCGTAACATAATCCCCGTTGAGGGCCGCTTCTTGCATGGCTGAACACAATTTAGGCGCCACGTTGGAAGTCACAGAAATACACCCATGGCCGCCCTGTTTGATGAATTCCACCGCGGTCGCATCTTCGCCCGAAAGCTGCAGGAAATCATCGCCGCAAGTGCCCGCCTGTTGCCCCACACGAGACAGATCCGCGGTCGCATCTTTCACGCCGATGATGTTTTTTAACGCAGCCAAGCGCCCCATGGTTTCCGGCGTCATATCAACGATGGAGCGTCCTGGAATATTGTAAATCAAGATCGGCAATTGCGTGGCCGCGTCAATGGCCTCGAAATGCGCGAATAAGCCCTCTTGCGTTGGCTTGTTATAATAAGGCGTCACATGCAACACGCCATCGGCGCCTGCCCGCGCTGCGTGTTCGGTAAACGCGATGGCTTCTGCCGTAGAATTGGAACCAGCGCCAGCAATAATCGGCACACGTTTGGCGCCCGCATCAATGACAATTTCAACGACACGTTCGTGTTCTTCATGGCTCAGGGTTGGCGACTCGCCCGTGGTGCCCACAGGTACCAGCCCATGCGTGCCCTCGGCGATTTGCCAATCGACCAGCTTGCGCAACGCCGCTTCATCGACTTGGCCGTCTTTAAACGGCGTAATGAGCGCAGTGATTGACCCTCGAAACATGGTGAACTCCATTTAGTTAGACGCACCTTGTTGAAACAAAAATAGACAAGCCGGTGCTTTGGCCGCAACATAGCATAAGATTTCGGGGCGGCAAGGTGTGTCCCGTCCAACAAGCGTAAAGACGATCTTTTTCAGGAGTATGTTTATGTCTAAGCCAGCTACGAGCGCCGTGATTTTTGGAGTCGGCCCCCGCCAAGGGGTCGGCGCCGAGCTTTGCCTGCAAGCCAGCGCACGGGGCTTACATGTTTTTGTGATTGGACGCACGCAAGCCAAAATCGACGCTGTGGTCGAAGCTATTAAAGCCGAAGGCGGCAGCGCGGCTGCCCTTTTGGCCGATGTCACCCAGGTCGAGCAAGTGGCGGCGGCCATGGCGCAAATTGAGGCCGATGGCCGCCCACTGGAGCTGGCTATTTATAACGCTGGCAACAATCGGCCAGAGGCGTTTTTGGACGTCACCCCAGAGGTGTTTGAAGAGATGTGGCGGG
>JABHDF010000047.1 GCA_018673175.1 Rhodobiaceae bacterium
AAGGATAAACAGCCGTGCGCAAGGCGCCCTTAGGCCGCAAAGCGACCAAGGGCTTTTAGCGTCGGCAACACCCCTCAGCTTTCCAAAGTAAAAAATGAAAATAGCAGGGCTGAAGTCTAGCAAGCAAAAAAGGATAAACAGCCGTGCGCAAGGCGCCCTTAGGCCGCAAAGCGACCAAGGGCTTTTAGCGTCGGCAGCGCCCCTCAACTTTTCGAATCTTAATGCAGTTTATTTGGCGCGCCCTTGTAGCTTCTCGAAGGTACGCATGCCGCCTAGGCCTAAAAGGGCATAAAGGATAGTGGTGAGCACTTCTAAATGTAGCGGCGGAGGCGGCGGGGTTTCGGCGTAGGTTAGCGCTAAGCCCCAGACCATTAAGTCGCGTATGACGAAATTATAGGCCAGCGCAATGCCGCATACCCAGCCAATGAACGGACGCCAACCCGCTACAAATACGCTTTTATGTCCCGCTTCCATTTTGTTGATTTCCGTTTGCACCAGGCTCGGCTGCAAAGCTATGCGCGCCAGAACTGCCTTTTTGTCCAGCCGCTCCTTGTCCGAAGTAAACAAAGCGTCCAGCACATTGCCTAGCGCCTCTATCGGCTCGGCTGAGGGTTTGGTCAAAAAAGAAAGCATGGGAATACTATACGCCAAGGCAAAACGGCGGGGATAAATTGGCGCAAATAAAAAGGGGCGCCACAAAGCGCCCCTGAATATTAAGTCGGTCCAAAGACCCGTTCAAAAGTCTAGTCGAAAGCCTGATCCCATGTGCCCTCGGTGGAGGCTTTGGCATATTCTGTGGCCCGGCCTTCAAAGAAGTTCATGTGCTCAATGCCGTTCAACATTTCGTCCATCCATGGCAATGGATTTTTCTCAATGTCATACAAAGGCTCAAGGTTCAGCTGCACCAGACGACGGTTACCAATAAAGCGAATGTAATCTTTCACTTCCTGCGCTTCCAGACCTTCCACGCCGCCCATTTCAAAGGCCAAGTCGATGAATGCATCTTCGTGGGTGACAACCGTTTCGCACGCTTTATACAAATCGCGCTTCATCGCATCATTCCAGATTTCTGGATTTTCTTGCGTGAACGTATTGAACAATTTCACAATCGAATTTGTGTGCAGCGTTTCATCGCGCGCCGACCACGTTACGATTTGCCCCATGCCCTTCATTTTATTGAAGCGCGGGAAGTTCATCAAAATCGCGAAACTTGCGAACAATTGCAGACCCTCGGTGAAGGCACCAAAGACGGCCAAGGTTTTGGCAATGTCTTCTTTGGTTTCGACACCCCATTCCTGCATGTAGTCGTATTTATCCTTCATCTCGCCGTATTTCATGAAGGCTTCATATTCAATTTCTGGCATGCCAATGGTGTCGAGCAAATGCGAATAGGCCGCGATATGGATGGTTTCCATATTAGAAAAAGCAGACAACATCATTTGCACTTCGGTTGGCTGGAACACTTGCGAATAATGCTTCATGTAGCAATTGTTCACTTCTACGTCGGCTTGCACGAAGAAACGGAAAATCTGCGTCAGCATATTGCGTTCGCCGCCGGTTAGCTTCTTATGCCAATCCTTCACGTCTTCGGCCAATGGCACCTCTTCTGGCAACCAGTGAATACGCTGCTGCGTAAGCCAGGCGTCATAGGCCCATGGATAGAGGAAAGGTTTGTAAACGATGCGCTCTTCAAGCAAAGACATATGAGTACCCTTTATCTTTTAATTTACGTTTTTCATACAAGAGCGCCGTATGCGCCCTATCACTTATTTAGATCAAATCGACCCCGTGGCCAGCCCGCTCTATTGGCAAGCTAGGCACTCGTCCATTTCATTTTCTTCGGCCACTTTAACCATGGCATCTTCCATAGCCTTTGTGTCGCTGCCGCCTTCTTTTTCAGCTCGCTGAATAGACAAAGAACGGCAGTAATACAGGCTTTTGACGCCTTTTTTCCACGCTTGATAATGCACTTGGTGCAAATCTTTTTTGTGGATATTGGCCGGCAAGAAGACATTCAAAGACTGCGCTTGGTCAATCAATTGCGCGCGATCCCCCGCCAAATCAATGAGCCAACGTTGGTCCATTTCAAAGGCGGTTTTAAACACCGACTTCTCGTCGTCCGTCAGGAAATCGAGATGCTGCACCGAGCCGCCAGAGGTCACAATCGATGACCAAATGTCGTCATTGTTCTGGCCTTTTTCGCTGAGCAATTTATCGAGGTGGCGGTTGCGCACATTGAACGAACCCGACAGCGTTTTATGCGTAAAACTATTGGCCGCAATCGGCTCAATGCCCGGGCTGGTGCCACCGCAAATAATCGAGATAGAGGCCGTGGGCGCAATCGCGGTTTTATTCGAGAAGCGCTCGTTGATGCCGCATTCGGCTGCGTCCAAACACGGCCCACGCTCATTGGCCAAATCGACCGACGCCTTATCGGCGGCTTCTTTGATGTGCGTGAAAATACGTTTGTTCCAGACTTTCGCCATCACGCTTTCCCATGGAATCATATTGGCTTGCAAGAATGAGTGGAAGCCCATGACGCCCAGACCTACCGAACGCTCGCGTTGGGCGGCGTATTTGGCTTTGGCCATATCATCTGGCGCACGCTGGATGAAGTCTTCCAACACATTGTCGAGGAAGCGCATCACGTCTGGAATGAACTGTTCTTCTTTATTCCATTCGTTGAAGTTTTCTGCGTTCAAAGACGACAAGCAGCAAACCGCGGTGCGGTCGTTGCCCAAATGGTCGCGCCCTGTCGGCAGAGTAATCTCGGCGCATAGGTTCGAGGTTTTAATTTCTAGGTTGAGCAGTTTTTGTTGTTCCGGACGCAGGTTGTTCACCGTGTCCTTGAAAATCATATACGGCTCGCCGGTTTCAATGCGAGCGGTCAGCATACGAATCCACAAATCACGCGCCTGCAAGGTCGCCTGCACAGAGCCGTCTTTAGGACTGCGCAAAGCCCATTCTTCGTCATTTTCAACGGCGCGCATAAACGCATCCGAGATCAGAATCCCATGGTGCAAATTCAACGCTTTGCGATTGGGATCGCCCCCCGTTGGACGACGAATTTCAATAAATTCTTCAATTTCTGGGTGGTCAATCGGCAGATAAACCGCCGCCGAGCCGCGTCGCAGCGAGCCTTGCGAAATCGCCAAAGTCAGGCTGTCCATCACGCGAATGAAAGGTACAATGCCGGAGGTTTTGCCATTTTGGCCGACTTTTTCGCCGATGGAACGCAAGTTACCCCAATAGGAGCCAATGCCACCGCCGCGCGAGGCGAGCCAAACATTTTCGTTCCATAGGTTCACAATATCGCCAAGGCTATCATTGGCTTCGTTCAAGAAACATGAAATTGGCAAGCCGCGCTCGGTGCCACCATTGGAAAGCACGGGCGTCGAGGGCATAAACCAAAGCTTTGAGATGTAATCATAAAGACGCTGGGCATGCGCTTCATCATCCCCGTAATAAGACGCCACACGCGCAAACAGGTCTTGGAACGTCTCGCCGGGCATAAGATAGCGATCGGTCAGTGTGGCTTTCCCAAAGCCCGTCAGCAGCGCATCGCGCGACGGGTCGGTTTTCACGCGCGGGCGAGAAACATATTGTACCGCTTGGTCTTGGCGATCGAAATCGAGCTGCGGTTCGTTGGCATTGCCACCTTCCGCGCGACGAGAGGTTGCAGCCTTGGCCGCTTCATTTTTTAGCGCTTCTTGTTCCATCTTGTTCAGCTCGTCCTTTGCCGGGTCTTTGACCCCATTTGCCTCTGCAGTATCGCCCATTTGTGTATCTCTAAACATAGCTTCTCTCTGCTTCTCTCTCGATTTATGCCCACGATAGTTCCTATCGCAACCGATCCGGAACCTGACCAAAATAGATCCGATTCGTTGAAATTCTTGCCTTAAACACCAAATCTTGCGATTCGGCGCCTCCTTGCCTGTTTAGGTCGCCCGGCTCCCCCAAAATCGCCCTTCACAAGCGACAGCTTTCCCGATGGGCGCGTCGAAACGCTCCCCTGGATGGTGGATGAGGCCATAACGTAAGCCTATCACGGGTTGTTTGACCTTTTGGCTATTTTGGCTAGTCCTGCAAGAACTCTTGTGAACCAAATCACATACTAACTAACGCCATCAGACACTACATATAGTGTCTACTTGCCCCTATTTCGTCAACACATAGTTATCGGTATTTTTTATTTTTTTTTAGATTGTCGAAAAAGCATTGTTTTTCAGCTGCTTAAATGACGCCAAAACAGGCCGAAAAACAGCTCCGTCTGAACAGAACATCCACTAACTTATCCACAGGATGACAGTTTGCGCAAATCACTTGCTTCGTGAGACGCGCTTCGGCCTCTATTTGGTTTGGGTTGGCGTCGCCTGCGGCAAAAACCGAAAAACCACCCAAGCCGCGCTGACCACATGGCCTAGCGCGAAAATAGACACCGACCAAAGCACACCAAGGCGCCAGTCTTTTTCTTGCGTGAAAATAATCGCGCTCATGCAAAGGCCGCCCAAAAACACATCCCACAGGGTCACCATGCCCCAGGGTTGGGCCAAAACCGCATCAAAACCCGTAAAGCCGACTTGGCTATAGGCGCTGATACATTTGGCTACAAAGGCCAAGGCTGCGAGGCTCACAATGATTCGTTTCATTCGCTTATTCCCTTTTTAACTGTGCCCAATCCCAAACCCTTCCCAGGGCCTCCTATCAAGCCATAAAAAAAGCCGCGAGCTTTTGGCTCGCGGCTTTTCCAAATCAATCTCAAAATTCTTACAGAACTTCGAACAGGCCTGCTGCGCCCATGCCGCCACCAATACACATGGTAACAACGACATTTTTCGCGCCGCGACGCTTGCCTTCCATCAGGGCGTGACCGACCAAACGCGCACCCGTCATACCAAATGGATGACCGATAGCGATGGAGCCGCCATTGACGTTGTATTTTTCATTGTCGATACCCAGCGTGTCGCGGCAATAAAGCGCTTGGCTAGCGAAGGCTTCATTGAGCTCCCACAAATCAATATCGTCAACTTTAAGGCCCGCACGTTCCAGCAAACGAGGCACAGCGAAAACAGGACCAATGCCCATTTCATCTGGCTCACAACCAGCCACTGCATAGCCCTTAAAGGCACCCAAAGGTTCCAGGCCACGACGTTCGGCTTCTTTGCCTTCCATAACCACAACAGCTGCGGCACCATCGGAAAGTTGCGAGGCGTTACCGGCTGTAATCGATTGACCTTCGCCACGCACTGGGTTGAGGCCTGCAAGGCTCTCGATCGTCGTGGTTGGACGATTGCACTCATCGCGATCGACGGTGTAATCGACGATGCTTTCTTCGCCAGTCTCTTTATTGACTTGCTTCATTTTGGTTTGCATCGGTACGATTTCGTCTGCGAATAGACCGGCTTCTTGAGCCGCTGCCATGCGCTGCTGGCTTTGCAGCGAATATTCGTCTTGGGCTTCGCGCGATACTTTGTAACGATCCGCAACGATATCGGCGGTTTCAATCATCGGCATCCAAAGCGCTGGGTATGTGCCCATCAATTTTTCTTCCGTAATGTTATTGTAGTTCGCACCTTGCATTTGAACCATCGAAATGCTTTCCACACCGGCACCAATGGCCACCGGAACATTTTCGTTTTGCACACGGCCAGCGGCCATGGCGATGGTTTGCAGACCCGAAGAGCAGAAACGGTTAACCGTTACGCCCGAAGTGGTAACCGGGCAACCAGCCCAAAGGGCAGCAAGACGGCCCACGTTTTGACCGGTCGCGCCTTCTGGCGTGCCGCAACCCATGATTACGTCTTCTACTTCACCCGCCTCAATGCCGGCGCGCTCGATGGCGTGCTGGATGGCGTGTCCGCCCATAGCGGCGCCGTGTGTCATGTTAAATCCACCACGACCCGACTTGGCAAGGCCCGTGCGTGCGCTCGAAACGATTACAGCTTCTCTCATAATATGCTCCCATTTTTTCAAATTGGTTTTAAAACTGGCCGGATATTGCGCCAACAACAAGAAAATTTCAATGGAATAATCCATCGCCCAAAAAATTTCAAAAATGATTGGCCGTTCACGAAAAGTTAGGACATTGAGCGCATACTCTTAACTGTCGCCAAATAAGAACAAGAAAATAGAAGAAGAAGAAGAATAACGAGCGACTAACTGTCGCCAGATAAGAACAAGAAAATAGAAGAAAAACAATAACGAGCGACGAAAAAAAATACGACAAGAGGCTCCCATTCGGGGGCCTCTTTTTTATAACTTCTCGAAAAAGTCACGCTCTCGCCATGGTGCCGCCATATTTGATGGCTAGGTTAAGAACATGGAAAAGATGAAAATGAACTCTCAGAACCCTCCCTCCAAGCGTACCTCCCCCGCTCGCCTAGAAGACGGCCTTTTGGTCGTCCTCCTGGCTAGCGTTCTCTTGGGCTTTAGTTTCTTTGGCGCGGCGGCACAAACCTACACGCCCAACGATTTCACCAAACCGTCGGACAAAGAACTGAGACAATCGCTGTCTCCGATGCAATATGCGGTAACCCAAGACGATAAAACCGAGCCGCCGTATCGCAACCGATATTGGAATGAAAAAAAGCCAGGCATTTATGTCGACATTGTTTCGGGCGAGCCTTTGTTCTCGTCGCTGGATAAATATGACAGCGGCACCGGCTGGCCGAGTTTTACGCGTCCTCTCGTCAAAAAGACTTTGGTCGAAAAAGATGACTGGAAAATATTTCTGCGGCGCACCGAGGTGCGCTCGAAAGCCGGCGACAGTCATCTAGGGCATTTGTTTGAAGATGGCCCAGCGCCAACGGGTTTGCGCTATTGCATTAATTCGGCTGCGCTGCGCTTTGTGCCGCTGGCTGACATGGGCAAACAAGGCTACGCCAAGTTTGTGCCGGCTTTCAAAAAAGCAGGCTATTAGCCGCGCGATATTTTGGCGCTTGAGTGCCTTGCCCGTTTTGGGCATGCTGGCTCGCGAAATTCCTTTTTTGCGAAACAAGCGAGAGCCAAATGCCGACCTCCTCCTCCACCCCACAAGCCTTCCTCGATAAGCTCATTCCAGGCTATCAAGGCGTCGCCCAAAGTTGGGAATGCGACTTGATGGGCCATTTGAATGTGTCCTTTTATTTTGGCCGCTCTTCCGACCAAGCGTTTTTTACCCGCAACGCATTGGCCATGAGCCCAAGTCAGATGCGGGCGCAAAACCTCGGCACCGTAGCCCTAGAAGAACATGTCCGCTTTCATCGCGAAGTGCCCTCAGGCGGCACCATGGTGGGGCGCAGTGCGCTGATTGAGATTGGCGAGAAAACCATGAGCGTTCACCAAGAGTTTCGCGACGGGGACGCCAATTTAGTGTGCACGTTTAAAACCCTCATCGGCCATTTCGATACCGCGGCGCGCCGCCTTGTGCCGTGGCGTGAGGCAACGCTGGAAGCCGCCCACAAATATAAAATCGACCAACCTGATTTTAGCGCGCCGAAATTTTTGCCCAGCAACGGTCGCGTGCCCGACATCACCCGAGAAGATACCCAAGCGGCCGGCTTCGTGCGCTGCGGCGGCGCGGGCGTCAACAGTTGGGAATGCGATCAATTCGGCCATATGAACACCATGTTCTATGTGCGCCGCTTCACCGAAGCCGCGCCGCATATGTGGCGCGCCATGGGCCATGATTTGCTCGACGGCGTGCAACAAGGCCTCGGCTCCGTGGTCGGCGAAATCTGTGTGTCTTATCTCGGCGAAGTGCGCGAGGGCGATATTGTCGAGACTTACTCGACCGTTCGAGAGATAGATGAAAAAACCGTTCTGGTGGAACACCGACTGTTCAATGCTGAGACGGGGGCGTTATCGGCTTTGGGGCGTTTGCGCGTGGTTCACTTCAACCTCACCACCCGTCGGGCGCAAGCTTGGCCCGCCGATATGCGAAGTGCCATGCAGGCGCGCATGGTACCCCTTTAAAAGGTCTCTCGTCTAAACGCCCGCGCGGATGCAAATTTCGGCCCGTACGAGTTCCGGCAATTCCATCGGCAAAAAATGCGTGGTGCCTGGAACCGTCTCGATTTTTTTATCGACCGAAAGGGCCTCAAAAGGTTTGCGCGAATATGTGGTCGAGCCGCGCTCTGCCGTCAGCAAAGTTACCGGCACGTTGAGCTGCGCAATCGGTTTGGCCACATTGACTTGCGGCCCTTTAAAATTAGCCGCCTCCCACAGCGGCGCACAGGCCAGCGCAACGCCGTCTTCTTCGCGTTCGCTTTTCGGCAAAAGCCCACCGTGCAAATAAGCCTCAAGAAACCCCTCGGCCCAGGTGGCAAACGCGCCGCGCCCCGTATAGGCTTTTTGAATGACCTCCAAGCTCGGCCAATCGGCTTTGCGTTTGGCGGCCATTTCGGCCAAAGCCAGACCCGAGTTGGACGCGATTTTACCCATGATGCGGGCCATCGCCTGCACAAGGAAATTAATTTTGGGGGTGACCACCGGGTCGGCCAAAATTAAACCCGCGACGAGGTCGGGTCGTTTGGCGGCCAGCAATATAGAGGTGCAGCCGCCCATGGAATGCCCGCCAAGCCAAATTTTTTCGCCCGCCTGTTCGGCCAAATGAGAGATCAAGTGTTCCAAATCATCGGCATAAATATTCCAGCCCGTCATCGTCTTTGGCTCGGCTGGCAGCTTTGTACGGCCATGGCCGCGCGCATCCCAAGCGTAAACATCAAACTTATTTTGTAACGGCTCGAGCAGCGGCGCGTAGGTTTGCCCGTTGAACCCATTGGCATGCGCCCAATGCAGAACCGGCTTTTTCTTGCCCTCTGCCGCTTGGCGCCACTGACATACGGATAGTTCGCCTTGCGGCACGCGATACTCAAATCTTTGCATAATGGCTCCAAATGCTCTTCAGCAAGAAATATGCACCACAAGCTCGAAAAGGCAAGCCGCACGAGATATCACCGCTGGGCCCTTCCTAGGCAAACTGATATTTTTGTGCTAACCAGCAGGTCTATTTTACAGAATTTTCTCGAGGAACCTGCGCCTCCTTTTTGTGGCCGATCATCATGCTAATTTATCTTCCCATCGCTGAAATGAGCGCCAACGTCATGACCCTGATTGGCATGGGCGGCTTGGTGGGTTTTATGTCGGGCATGTTTGGCGTCGGCGGCGGGTTTTTGATGACGCCTTTATTGATTTTTATCGGCGTGCCGCCAGCCGTGGCCGTGGCCTCGGAAGCCAATCAAATTGTCGCGTCTTCTGTGTCGGGCGGTCTGGCTTATTGGCAGCGCCGCGCGATTGATATTCCCATGGGGCTTATTTTGATGACCGGTGGTTTGGCGGGCTCTTATAGCGGCGTGCAATTGTTCAAAGTCTTGCGCGCCATGGGGCAAGTTGATTTGCTCATCTCGCTTTCTTATGTGGTTTTTCTTGGCGTCATTGGCGCGCTCATGTTGCGCGAAAGCATTCAGGTAATTATTGCGGCGCGCAGAGGGCGCCCCGTGCAGGCCCGCCGCCCCGGCCAACATAGTTGGATTTTACGACTGCCGTTTCGCATGCGGTTTCGGCGCTCAAAACTTTATATCAGCGTCATCCCACCCCTCATTATCGGCTATTTCGTTGGCACGCTATCGGCCATCATGGGTGTCGGCGGCGGCTTTATTATGGTGCCGGCGATGATTTATATTTTGCGCATGCCAACCAATGTGGTGATCGGCACCTCGCTGTTTCAGATTATTTTTGTTACCGCCTCGGTAACGATTTTCCACGCGGTCGAAAACCAAACCGTCGATATTGTGCTGGCCGCCTTGCTGATGATTGGCGGCGTCATTGGCGCTCAAATTGGTGCGCGCGTCGGCCAACGCCTGCGCGGCGAGCAATTGCGCGCGCTTCTGGCGCTCATCGTTTTGGGGGTCGGGGTGAAACTGCTACTCGACTTGGTCAATCAGCCGGATGAATTATTCTCGCTCACCCGCATGGGAGTGGGCGGATGAGGGCGCTGATTTTACCTTGCCTGTTCGCCTGTCTTTCGCTGGGGCTGCCTGCCAACGCCGCGCAAGCGAGCGAGTTTCAAAACGTGCTGGTGACCGATGTCTCGAAAGACCAGATTTCCATCCGCTCGAATTATAGCGGCGAGACGCTTTTGCTATTTGGCGCCATCGACACCCAGCCCTATGGCGAAGCCGATGGCGTGGTGGTGGTTTTGCGCGGGCCAGCCCAAGACATCACCTTGCGTAAGAAAAACAAACAATTCGGCATATGGGTCAACGGCCCCGCCTATCGACTGGGTGATTTGCCAAGCTTTTATGCCGTGGCCAGCTCGCGCCCCGTGGCCGAGCTATTGCCAAGCGCAAGACGCGCCGAGCTTGGTATCGGCGCTGACGTTTTAAAAGCTAACAATCTCGACGCAAATGCAGATGCCGAACGCGAGGCCATCGAGGCCTTCTTGCGTTTAAAACAACAAGCCAATCTATTTGCGGCCCAAAGCGATGCGGTTGAGATTATCCATGGCAAATTATTCCGCGCCGAAATTAACCTACCCGCCGGCATGCCCGTGGGAGCCTATACGACCGAGTTTTTTGCTTTCAAAGATGGCACGCTCATCGGCTATCAAATCGGCGAGCTGCCGGTAGACATCGTCGGTGCGGGACATATATTGCATGAGGCGGCTTATAATATGTCGCTTCTTTACGGGATTTTCGGGGTCGCGCTCGCGGTGTTTATGGGCTGGGCCGTAGCCATTATTTTTAGGCGGAGTTAACACATGGATGGATTTTTAGCCTCGGCTTTCGCAGCTTTTTTCGGCGGCGCCTTAAGCTTTTTATCGCCTTGTGTTTTGCCCCTTGTGCCCGGCTACCTGTGCTTTGCGGCTGGGTTACAATTTTCTGAATTGAGCGAGCTGGATAAAAAAGGCGAAGCGACGCGCGCGATTTTGCCCGGCGCTTTGGCTTTCGTGGGTGGTTTTTCTAGCGTCTTTATTGCGCTAGGTGCCGGCGCCAGTGCCATTAATCCGCTTTTGATAACCTATCAAGGCGAGCTGGGCCAAATCGCCGGGGTCCTTATTATTGCCCTGGGCTTGCATGTCGGCGGGCTTATTCATATTCCGTTTTTGGCCCGCGAAGCGCGTCTGCAAAGCCAGAGCGTAAAAAAGTCCAGAGCGCCGCTCGTTGCCGCTTTTGTTATGGGGCTGGCTTTCGCCTTTGGTTGGACGCCGTGCATTGGCCCCATTTTGGCGACAATTTTAGCCCTGGCCGCCGCCCGCGATTCTATGGGCGAAGGCGTCACGCTTTTGGCTTTTTATGCTTTGGGTCTGGGCTTACCCTTTATTTTTGCAGCACTTGGCGTCGGGCGCTTTATGTCTGCCAGCCAACGCATTAAGGCCAATATGGTCTGGGTCGAGCGCGGCGCAGGTGGGCTATTGGTGCTCACAGGTGGGCTGATTATGATGGGTAGTTTGCAATCCGTCGCGACGTATCTGCTCGACTGGTTCCCGTTTCTTTCGCGCTTAGGATAACCCAGGTTCAATGGCTAAATTTTCCACCGCTCCCTTCATCGCTCGGCTTTTGGGATTATTAGGTCTGCTACCCTTTTTGCTGGGAGGGCTGGGTGTCTGGTTGCCCATTTTGGGGGACTTGCGGTTTGCGCTGCCGATTATGGTTTTGGCCTATGCGGCATTAATTGCGAGTTTTCTTGGCGGTGTACGCTGGGGCGCGGCGATGCAAAACCAATCTCTGGCAGGCCAAGCGCGCCATTTTGTTATGTCGATTGTGCCAAGTCTCATCGCTTTGGTGGCGTTCCTGCTGCCCTTGCCGCAGGCTTTCACGCTTCTCATTATCATGTTCCTCGCCCAAGGCGTGCTGGACGTTATGGCGGCCGATAGCGGCGAGTTGGCGGATTGGTATGCGCCCTTAAGACTTATCCTGACGGGCGTGGCCATTTTATCCATGGCCTCGCTCATCTGGCACAGTTTAACCCATTAAGCGGCTATTTAGCTAAGTAACCTGCCAAATCTTGCGCCAATTGAACGCAAGCTTTTTCCGCCGTGTGGCTAACCCGACCCAAAAGCAAATAACTATGCGTCAAGCTGGTGAAGCAATAATGCGTCACCTCATTGCCTGCCGCCTCTAGCGCTTTGGCATAAGCGTTGCCTTGGTCGCGAATGGGATCAAAGCCTGCCGTGCCAATAACCGCAGGTGGCAGATTTTTAAGGTTCTTATTGTTCGCTGGATTGGCCAGCGGATGATCGAGATTTTTATCGTTTGGAAAAACCATGGCATTGAAGAAATCCATCGTCGCCGTGTTCAGCGGAAAACATTCCGAGCAAGACTGACCCGACGGGTCGCCCGTTATATCGGTCGACACCCATGGATAAGCCAAACATTGAGCGGCGGGCTGCACACCGCCGGCATCGCGCAACATATGTGTCATGGAGGCCGAGATAAGCCCGCCCGCACTGTCGCCAGATAAAGCCACCCGTTTGGGGTCAATGCCAAGGCTGGCCGCATTGTCTTGCACGTAATGCCAGAGCGCCATGCCATCCTCGATAGGGGCTGGAAACGCCACTTCAGGGCACAAGCGATAATTGAGCGAAATCACTTTGGCGCCGCATTCATCAGCCAAGACGGAACAAAAATGGTCGTCCGACAAATGATGCATAATGACCAAACCCCCTTGGTGAAAAAACAAAACAGCGGGGTCGCTATCGGTGGCGCCGCGCGGCGTATAGATGCGCGCTTCCAGAGAATTACCATCGAGCTGCAAAACCGTGTCTTCAATGCTAACGCCCGAGCGACGCGGCAAGTTCAGCGCATCAAAAGCATTCGCAGAGGCGCGCAAGGTTTCAACCGAGCTCAGCGGGTCGCCGCCTTCGGCGGCGGCCATATTGGCCATAATTTGAATGTTGGCATCCATCACATTGCCATCAATTTCGACCGGCGGGCCCGCAAGGCGGCGCTTTAGAAAGCTTGGCGAATTGCGTAAAACGCCCAGAATCAAATTTTGTACAGTCATGATAAATCTCCCAATAGAAGCTGATTACACATTTTGTTTAGGGGGCACGTCAATATTTAGCTGGAAATGCCGCTCATGAACAAACGCGTGGCAAATGCGGCCGCTGCTTCGGGGTTGGCTGTGTCGCGTTGCATCATATCGTCGAGAAGTGAAAATGCCACGCCGCCAACAGCTGCCGTCAACATGGCCGCATCGACTTTCGACACCCGCCCAAGCGCCATCGCCTGTTCGATATCGATTTGCATTTCGGCGAGGCCAGCTTTGACTTGCGGCCCCTCCAAATTGACATTGGCGCCATCGCGCCCTCGGTTGGAGCGGGTTAGGGCATAGTTTTGCGGGTTGTTGGCGTAATAGGTGAAATAAGTCAGATAGTTATTGGCAATTAGCTGCTCAAAGGTTTCGGCTTGCTGGCGCCCTTGTGCCAATAAAGCGCGCAGCTCTTCGCCGATTTGCGTATTCAGCGCCAAGAAGACTTGCTCTTTGTTATCGAAGTAATTGTAAAACGTGCCGGTCGCCAAATCGGTGCGACGAATGATGTCGCGCACCGTCGTGCCGCCATAGCCCAGCTCGGCAAAGACCAAACGCGCGGCGCTTAAAATCGCTTCTTGATTGGTCGCACGATTGTTTTCCCGCTTGGTGGCAGGTTTGTCGACAAATGAATCGGCGATACTTTGGGTGTCTAACGTCATGCGATTAAGCCTAGCCGAAACCTAGCGAAAAACAAAACTCCATCGACCTATAAAAAGGCTTGTGCCAATTCAGGCGGGCGAGCGATAAGCGCTTTCGAGCCAGACACCACAACGGGGCGTTCCATCAATATCGGATTTTCCGCCATGGCTTGCACCAATTTGGCGTCATCGGTTTCTTGTTTCAGGTTCAACTCTTTATATATGGCCTCGCCCGTGCGCATCATGGCGCGGGTTTCAAGCCCCAGTTTATCTCGCAAGGCCACAAGACTTGCCCCATCCAGTGGCGAGTTCAAATATTCCACAACCTCTGGATTGGCGCCCCCATCGGTCAAAATCGCCAGCGCTTGGCGAGACTTCGAACATCTTGGATTGTGATAAATCGTAACGGGCATGCGCCTCTCCTGTTTTTTTCGGGTCTCTATTTATGGTCGGCCCCAATGGCTTTGGAAATCGTGTCGAAACCATCGGCTTTCAACTGTGCTTCCAGCTCGCGCTTCAGGCTTGCCACCAGACCCGGGCCTTGGTAAATCAGCCCCGTATACAGCTGCACTAAGCTGGCGCCGGCGCGCAATTTGGCATAGGCCTGGGCCGCATTGGCCACGCCGCCCACGCCGATGAGCGCCAGCTTGCCTTGGCTCGCACCATAGACTGCGCGCAGCATATCGGTCGACATATCAAACACTGGCTGGCCCGACACACCGCCCGCCTCGCTGGCATATTTGGAGCCCGCAACGCCGCCCCGCTCGAGCGTGGTATTGGAGATAATCAAGCCGTCTATCTGGTTGGCCACGGCCAGCTCGGCAATCTCGCAGGCCTGTTCCACTACCAAATCTGGCGCGATTTTAACCAAAATCGGCGTGTTCGGCGCGGCTTGGCGTACCCGCTGTATAATTTCTAAAACCGCTTCGCCGCCTTGCAGGTCGCGCAGACCCGGCGTGTTGGGCGAAGAAATATTGACGGTTAAATAATCTGCCAAATCGGCAAATCGTGCCGCGCCCAATTCATAGTCTGCAATGCGATCGCTGGCCTCTTTATTGGCGCCAATATTTACGCCAATAATGCGGGCTTGCGCATTTTTGGGGTGCTGGCGAAACGCCGTCAATCGCGCCAGCGCATCCATCTGGCCGCGATTGTTAAAGCCCAAACGGTTGATAAGCGCCTGCTCTGGCACCAATCGAAACACTCGAGGGGCTGGGTTTCCGGGCTGGGGCAGCGGCGTCAAAGTACCGATTTCGGTAAAGCCAAAACCGATGCGATGGACGCCAGAAATGGCCTCGCCATCTTTATCAAAGCCGGCGGCCATGCCAAATGGATTATCAAACGCAAGGCCCATAAGGCTCTGCGACAGGCTGGGAGCATCTTGTTTGGGTCGGCCAAATTTCGACAAGGCGCGCAAACCCAGCAGGGTCATTTTATGAGCGCGCTCGGGCGGTAACGTAAAAAGCAGCGGGCGAAGGGTGCGATATAGGCTCATCTGTGGCTCTCCAAATCGGTGGCTTGCAACCAGTCTGTCATGTTTTCACGGGCGCTATTGAGCGCAAATTCACGCGCCACCATGGCCTGGCGGAGCGGCGCATAAAGATGGGGAAATAAATCGCCCCCGCGCGAGGCCTCCCAGCGCAAATCTTCAAGCCCGTGGGTGTCCACGGCCAGCAGAACCAAATCGCCCGCCTCGGCGTAATGCTTGTCCAGTGTCTCGCTCACTTGCGCGGCACTCGAAAAATGCACAAAGCCATCGGCGGCATCGACGCCCGAGGGCGCAAGCGTTCCGCTTTGCGCCATCTGCGCGCGCGCCTGTGGCGTCACAATTTTATAGATCATTCGCGTCATAGGCTATTTGTAGCCAGATTCCTATTGAGAGACCAGTTCGCCCGCCAACCCCTGGCTGAGGAGCGTGCAGGTTTTCTCCAACCCATAAAGCGCCGCAAAAGAGCCGAACCTTGGGCCTTGCGATTGGCCGAGCAAAATCTCGTAAAGCGCTTGAAACCAACCGCGCAAGTTTTCGTCAAAATGCGCTTTGCCGACCGCATAAATTTCGGTCTGAATGGTTTCCCCATCGGCCGTGGCGGGCAAGGCTTTGAGTTTTTCTAGCAATTCTTCTAGCGCCGTTTTTTCTTCTGCCGTGGCACCGCGATACGTTTTATGGGGCGCGACGAAATCGCGATAATAAGTCAGCGCATAATCGGTCAGCCCATCGAGGAAAGGATGCGTCTGGGCGGTGGTGCCCGGCGCATAAGTGTCGATGAAGCCCCAAAGCACTTGCTTGTTTTCAGCGTTGGAAGCCGAAACCAAATTCAGCAGCAGCGCAAAACTAACCGGCGACGGCGAGCTGGGCACATGGCTATTATGGATATGATGCGCCGGATTGGTGAGGCGTTGGGCTTCATCCATATCGGCGTATTTATCAACAAAAGTAATATATTCATCGACCGCCTTGGGGATGACATCAAAATGCAGACGCTTGGCTTTGCGTGGGTTTTGGAACATGTAAAGCGACAGGCTTTCGGGCGGCGCATAGGTTAGCCATTCTTCGATGGTCAGCCCATTGCCTTTCGATTTCGAAATTTTGGCGCCTTGGTCGTCCAAAAATAATTCGTAAGAAAATCCCTCTGGCGGCGTATGGCCTAAGGCTTGCGTGATGCGCGACGACAGTTTCACAGACTCGGATAAATCTTTGCCCGCCATTTCATAATCGACGCCAAGCGCGGCCCAACGCATCGCCCAATCGGCTTTCCATTGCAGCTTTGCGGCCCCGCCCGTAATGAGTGTCTCCATGGTTTCGCCGCTATCGGGATGCGTGTAGCGCACCAAGCCTTTAGCGACATCGATCGGCTCAATAGCCACCATCAACACGCGACCCGTTTCAGGGCAAATCGGCAAAAACGGCGAATAGGTTTGGCGGCGCTCTTCGCCCAAAGTCGGCAGGATAACCGCCTGCACTTTGTCGTAATTTTCCAACACTTTCAGCAAGGTCGCATCAAAGGCGCCCGAGCGATACATTTGAGTAGAGCTCACAAACTCATAGTCGAACCCAAAGCTATCGAGAAAGGCTTGCAGGCGCGCATTATTATGGGCGCCAAAACTATCATGGGTGCCAAATGGGTCTGGCACTTCAGTCAGCGGTTTTTCCAGATGCGGCTGCAAAATCTCGCCATTGGGCAAATTATCCGGCACTTTGCGCAAGCCATCCATATCATCGGAAAAGCAAATCAAACGGGTCGGCATATCTGGCAGGAGCACCTGAAAGGCCTGGCGCACCATGGTGGTGCGCGCCACTTCGCCGAAAGTGCCAATATGGGGTAAGCCTGACGGGCCATAGCCCGTTTCAAAAACCACTTCGCGCAAAGCTAATTTCTCGGCTCGCTTGGCGACTTTGCGCGCTTCGTCGAAAGCCCAAATTTTGCTGCTCTGTGCTGCTTCTAAAAGAGACATGGTTTTAAACCCTCACCTGACTACCGCTTCTGGTGGCGAAACTATCAGCCCCCAATATAAAGTCAATTCGCCATATCTGCGCCGATTACATGCGCCAACCCCGCCTACCCCTTGCCAAGCGGGGTTGGCTTCGTCATAAGTTTTAAAAAGCTAATGAGCGAGCGTAAGCATGACGATTGAAAAAACCGCGGCCAAGCCGATGGAGTTATCCTTGCAAGATGGGGCCTTGGCCGCCTTGGTTTTGGCGCGCGCGCTCGGCGTCGGCGACCGCGAGCAAGTCGATCAATTCATTGAGCAGGCACCTGGCTTTTCTTCTGATGCCATGGCGCGCCTAGATTTTCTCGACCCCCTGATTTGCGACATGGCCGCCGCCACGGATGGCTTGGAAGCCGTCTTAGACATTATCGGCGCCACGGTGAGCGCGCCCAGCATCGCGCCTGTCTATGTTTTACTGGCGGATTACATCGCGCTTTATGGCAAGGCGACCCCAGAAGAAATGCGGTTTTTGCAGCGCTTTGGCGAAGCCATTGGCATCGACCGATTGACCCGCGCCGCCCTCGATAGCGCAGCGCAAGCGCGCGCCACGAGCCTGACATGACGGCAGTGAGCGCGTTTCTAACCCAACATGAGGGGATTTTGCGCAGCGCCGTGTTTTTCGGCCTGCTGATTTTATTTCTCGCCCTCGAACGCGCACGCCCACGCCGCCTTCAGCACGTCAGTGCCCGCCATTTTGTTTCCAATTTGGCCTTTGGTGTTTTGAACGCCATGGTTTTGCGCTTGGCGTTACCCGGTGGATTGGTGCTTCTGGCCATTTGGTTCCAAGGCACCTACCCCAACGCAGGGCTGATGGCTTGGCTCGACTTACCTCTCGCTGTTGAGTTCCTCACCTGTCTGGTGCTGCTCGATTTGCTTTTGTACTGGCAGCATCGCCTGTTTCATCAGATCGATTTTTTCTGGAAACTTCATAGCGCCCATCACGGCGACCGCAACCTCAATGTCTCTTCCGGCGTCCGCTTCCACCCAGGCGAGGCCTTGATTAGCTTAATCATCAAAGCCGGTGCCGTTTTGGCTTTGGGCGCGCCAGCGGCGGCGATTATTTTGTTCGAAGTCTTATTGAACGCAGCCTCGCTGTTCAACCATGCCAATTGGTCGCTGGGGCGCCTCGATGGGATTTTACAAAAAGTCATCGTGACACCCGATATGCATCGCTTGCACCATTCGCGTCTTGAGAGCGAGAGCCGCAAGAATTATGGTTTCTTTTTTTCGGGCTGGGACACGCTTTTTGGCTCCTATAAAAAACAGCCCGACACGCCGCATAAAGACATTGCCTTGGGGCTAGACGACATGCCCAAGGATGGGTTTGCCGCTACTTTGCTCCGCCCGTTTAAGGCGCCCGCTTCCAAATCTTAGAGAGGTTCAGGCGAGAAACCTGTGCATGAAAGTCTGATTGCAAGGTTTTTTCGCGTGCCACGGGACCGCTTTTAAAGCCGACAACCTTAGGCTGCTTGAAGCGGCGTTCCCCTTGCCGCATAGCTTTGAGCTATGCAGGATTTGAATTCCAAGCCATTGCAAAAAGTCCAAGCCTCCCCTCGTCAATCCTGGAAAGCCAGTTGCCACGATGCAAAACTATACCTGCCCATTTTACTGGCTTTGGCGAGCATCGGGTTCGGCATAGTTTGGGTGCAGAATTATCGCTGGTTGCTGAGCTTTTTGTATGGCCTGGTCGTACTTTCTTGGATACCGATTTTGGTTGGCGCCGTTCAACTTGGCTTTAAACATTGGACACAGCCAACGCAGCCACCCGTGCTGAGCTCACCAACGGAAACGCTTCCGCGCATCACGATTTTGCTGCCGGTTTATAAAGAAGCCAATATGCTGGCCCAATTGAGCGACATGTTGAGCGATCTGGATTATCCAGCTGATAAATTACAATGCCTGTTGCTCATCGAAGCCGACGATCGCACAACCGCGCTGGCGGCGGTGCAAATGACCTGGCCAAGTTTTTTCCAAATTATGAGCCTGCCCGAGGGGACGCCCAAAACCAAACCTCGGGCCTGCAATTTCGCGCTGGCGCGCGCGAGCGGTGACCTTTTGGTGATTTTCGACGCGGAAGACAAACCGCATCCACAACAATTGCGCGAGGCCGCCGCTCGCTTTAAAGGCAGCGACGCAAACCTAGCGTGTGTGCAAGCCCCGCTTGAGATTGATGCTCATTCAGGCAATTGGATGCAACGACAATTCGCTTTGGAATACCGCATGTTGTTCCGCATTATTTTGCCATGTTTAAGCCGCGCCTCGCGAGCTTTGCCTTTGGGTGGCACCTCAAATTATTTCCGCACGCGCATGCTTCGCGAATTAGACGGATGGGATGCCTATAATCTGACAGAGGATGCTGACCTGGGCGTCAAATTAGCCCGTGCCAATCTTCAAACCCAAACGCTTACGCTCCCAACCATCGAGAATGCGCCGGATCGGTTGAGCATATGGTATCGCCAACGCACGCGCTGGCTATCCGGGCATATTCAAACTTTATTCGTGCATGCCCCACCGCCGCGCGCCAACGTCGCAACGATTTGGCGCTGGTTCATGTGCATGTTGGTTATTGTCGGGCGCTTAGCCAGTGGGCCAACCCATGGCCTAACGCTGCTTTTGGTCAGCCAACAAATGACCCAAACCGATTTAGGCACGGGGTTTGAGCTTCGAGGCCTAGTGCCATTCACCGGTCATTTTGTGATGTTCTTAGTGCTCGTCCAACTGGCCCCGTCGGCGCGCTTTAGCCACCGCATCTGGCTGGGTTTGAGCCATAACGTATATTGGTTGATGACGCTATTTCCTTTGCTAAACGCCACCAAACGAATGGCGCTAGGGCAATTATCGTGGCTTAAATCAGCGCATAAACCCTATGAGCCGCAGCTAAAATTAGGCTCCAAATCGTCCCAACCCGTGGAACCAAGGCAAGGGCCTATAAAAATACAATTGGCAAAACCAGACTTGTCAGCACCCCATTAACGCCCATAGCCAACCCGGCAAAACTGCCAATCAAAGCCGAGCGCCGCACCGCTTCTGCCGTGCCAATACCATGCGTGACAACGCCAAGCGCCAGACCTTGCGCGCGCGGGTCGGTGAGGCCAAAAACCTGGAAAATTTTCGGCGCCACAAGAACCCCAAAATTGCCGGTGACGATAACAACGCCCATGGCTAAAACCGGCAGGCCACCAATTTCGTTGGCAACACCAAAAGCCATCGGCGAGGTAATCGATTTGGTGGCCAAAGTGGCGCGCAAGGCGGCATCGAAATCCAGCAGACCCGCCATCATCACAGCCGAGCCAGCTGCCAGCGCCGAGCCCACACACATGGCCGCCAAAAAAGGCACCGCCGCCGCACGGATGACATGGCGATTGTCGTAAATCGGCACGCCGATGGACACCGTGGACAGCGCCAAAATATAAATCAACCAATCGCCGCCCAATTGATAGCGCGCCAGCTCGATATCCAAGCCGACCAAAAGCGCGGCAATAAGAATGGCGCCCCAAATCAGCGGTTGCGCCCACGCCGTCTCTTGCAGCCGCGCGCGCAACATCGACAGGCCACGATAGAGCGCCAGCGTTAGCAAAAGCCAAAATAGCCCCTCTAGGCCAGGCCAGGCAGGAAGCTCAGTCAGTCTCATGTTGGGACGCCCCCTCGCTCGAAGCCTCAAAAGGGGGGGCGAGTTTTTGAAAAATCCACGCGGTGACAAAAAGTGGCACCACCGTCGAAACCAAAATAATGAGGCTGAGGGACCATAAAATATCACTCAGCAAATCGCTCAGGGCCAACATGCCGACCAAAACGGGAATAAAAAACAGCGCCATATGGCGCAGCAAAAACTCTGCGACCAACCGCAATCCATCTGGCACGCGGCCATAAAGTCCCAGCCCCGCCACCAGAATAACGACGGCCAAAACCGGCGCCGGAATGGCAAGTTGCAAGGTGTCTTTCACCGCCTCGCCGGCCAGAAGACTGAGGCAAAGCCACGCGAGCCCGAAAATAATTTGCATGTTAAGCCTGCTTGAAATGCTTCGACAATTTCAGACCTTGCGCCTGATAATTGGAGTTAAGCCCTGCCCCATAAAGGGTTTTAGGCAAATCGGTCAGGCGTTCGTAAACCAGCCGACCGATAATTTGCCCGTGCTCGAGAATGAACGGCACTTCGCGCGAGCGCACTTCTAAGACCGCGCGCGAGCCTTTGCCATGCGCTTCTGGCGCCCCAAAACCGGGGTCAAAAAAGCCGGCATAATGCACCCGAAACTCGCCGACCAACGGATTGAACGGCATCATTTCTGCGGCGTGACTGGACGGAATAGTAACCGCCTCGCGCGAGGCCAGAATATAAAACTCATCGGGGTCGAGAATAATCTGCCCCAAATCATCGCGATACATAGGCTCCCAATATTGGGCAATCGGCAAAGCCGCTATCTTATCGACATCGATTAGCCCCGCATGGCGCTTGGCACGATAGCCCACCAGACCGGTTTGCTTGTCGCCTTGCAAATCAATCGACAGACCCAAGCCACCATCAATATTGGCGGGCCCATCCACCAGGCCGATATCTTGGTGCAAGCGTTTCAACTCCGCATCCGAATGGGAAGCCGCGCCGCGGCGAAAGCGCAATTGCGATAATTTAGAGCCTGTGCGCACCAAAATCGGGAACGTGCGCGGGCTGACTTCCAAATATAAATGGCCTTTATAGCCCGCGGGCACTTTATCGAATTCAGTGCCGAAATCGGTAATCAGGCGGGTGAACACATCGATGCGCCCCGTCGAGCTTTTCGGATTGGCAAAGCCTGTGGTGCGCTCTGGCAAATTCACGGCTTCCATTAGCGGCACCAAATACACGCAATCGGTTTCCAGAACCGCGCCATTTTTAAGGTCAACTTTATGATAGGCCAATTGCTTCAGCTTCTCGGCCACCGTGCCTTTTTCGCCGGGCAAGAAGCTGGCGCGCACGCGGTAGGCTTCTTCGCCGAGGCGCAAATCTAGGCTAGCGGGTTGAATTTGCTCGTCCAAAACGCCGCCCGAGGCCCAGATTTGTTTCTCGCGCACCATATTGGTTATACCATGGGCGGGCAGAACACCGACCGCATGGGTTTGTCCCTTGGTCATGAGCGGGATTTTGGCTTCTTCCTCAGCGGGGAAAAGCGGTTCGGTTTGCGGCTCTTCACTCATGGACATCTCATGGGTTTATGCAGGTGGGGAGACGATTCTCTGGTTTCTATCTTACGCGCAAAATATCATAATGTCTTGACGCGACAGCTAATTTTCGACATGTTTCCCCGACTTGTGGAGATTTGAGCCGGCTGGCTTGCGGCCACGTTAAATAAACAGCTAAATCACGCCGGGGCACCGGCCTTTGGGTCGGTTTTTTTATGCTCGCGAGAGCATGAGGAGCAAAAAGATGGTTAAGAAAAATTGGTCCGCTCAAACAGAGCTTATCCATGGTGGCAATTCGCGTTCGCAATTTGGCGAGACGTCAGAGGCTTTATATCTCACCTCCGGCTTTGTCTATGACAGCGCCGAACAAGCGGCCGCCCGCTTTCGCGAAGAAGAAGATGGCTATATTTATGCCCGCTTCGGCAATCCGACCGTGCGCGCTTTCGAAGAACGCATGATGGCCCTGGAAGGCGAAGGCGCACAAGATGCGCGCGCCACCGCCACAGGAATGGCAGCCGTGACCGCTTGCCTGATGAGCCAATTGCAAGCCGGCGATCACATTGTGGCCGCGCGCGCGCTATTTGGCTCGTGCCGCTATGTGGTGGAAACCCTCATGCCTAAGTTTGGCGTTGCCTGCACTCTGGTCGATGGCAAAGATTTATCGGCTTGGGAAAACGCCGTGCGCCCCGAAACAAAAGTGTTCTTTTTAGAGACGCCGAGCAATCCCTTGCTGGAGATTATCGACATGCAGGGCGTGGCCGATATTGCTCATGCGGCGGGCGCGCGTTTGGTGGTCGACAATGTGTTTGCCACGCCCGTGCTGCAAAAACCGTTTCAATTTGGCGCCGATATGGTGGTTTATTCGGCCACCAAACATATCGACGGGCAGGGGCGTTGTTTGGGCGGCGTGATATTGGGAAGTACGTCTTATGTGAAAGACGAATTGGCTAATTTCATTCGCCAGACGGGGCCTTCGCTGGCGCCCTTTAACGCATGGGTATTGCTAAAATCGCTCGAGACTTTGTCTTTGCGCGTCGATGCCCATTGCAATAATGCCGAGCGCGTGGCGCAATTTTTGGTCGAACAAGAGGCCATTTCGCAGGTGTTTTATCCAGGCCATGAAAGCCATCCGCAATATGAGCTGGCGCAGAAACAAATGACCCGTGGTTCGAACCTCATCGCTTTTGAGGTAAACGGCGGGCAAGAGAAAGCCTTTGCTTTGGCCAATGCTTTGGATATCGCTTTGATATCCAATAATTTGGGCGATGCCAAAACCTTGATTACCCATCCCGCCACCACCACCCATGCCAAATTACCGGATGATGCGAAAGCGGAATTGGGCATTACACAGGGTGTTTTGCGGGTGTCCATTGGGCTGGAAGACGGGCAAGATTTGGTCGATGATTTTGCGCAAGCTTTGGCACAAACCCGATAATGCGCTAGACTTGAGCGTAGCTGGAGAGCAACCCATGGTGAAGGCGGTCACGCGTAATATTTCGGTTTCGGTGGAAACCAGTTTTCTGGAAAACGATAGCGATCCGGAACAGCAATATTTTGTCTGGGCCTATCGCATCACCATCGAGAACACCGGCAAGGAAACCGTGCAATTGTTAAACCGCTATTGGCAAATCACCGATGCCCAGGGGCGCGGCCAAGAAGTGCGCGGCGCCGGCGTCGTCGGCGAGCAGCCGGTTTTGGCGCCTGGCGAGAGCTATACGTATTCCTCTGGCACGCCGCTGAATACCGCCAGTGGCTTTATGCGGGGCAGTTATCATATGAAAAATAAAGCCGGCGAAGATTTCGATATCGAGGTTCCAGCCTTCTCGCTCGATAGCCCCCATGATGCCCCGCAGTTGCATTAACGCTGATGCGCGATAATCGAACCATATTCTTTATTCTCGGCCTGCTGCTCTCGGCAGTGGCTTTGGGCATGTTATTGCCGGCCTTAGCCGATGCCTTTAGCGGCCACCAAGATTGGCAAGTTTTTGTCGCCAGCGCTTTGGTGACAGGGTTTATTTCCGGCGCGCTCATTCTTACCAATCGGGGTACGCTGCCGCCGCTTTCGGTCAAACAAGCGTTTTTACTGACCAGCTTATCTTGGTTGGGGCTGACCGGATTTTCGGCCCTGCCCTTTGCCTTTGGCGATTTAGACCTCAGCTATACAGATGCTTTTTTTGAAGCCATGTCTGGTCTCACCACCACGGGCGCGACCATTATTACGAATTTGGAGGAAGCCCCCCCAGGAATTTTATTATGGCGCGCGCTGCTGCAATGGTTTGGTGGCATTGGTATTATTGTGATGGCCATTTCGGTTCTGCCGATGCTCAACGTTGGCGGCATGCAATTGTTCCGCTTGGAAAGTTCGGATACATCCGAGAAAATTCTGCCGCGCACCGCCCAAATAGCTGGCTCGATTACGCGGCTGTATTTTGCCATCACCCTGTTTTGCGTCACCGCCTACATCATGGCGGGCATGAGTATTTTCGACGCCATCGCCCATGCGATGACGACCATTGCAACAGGCGGATTCTCGACGCGCAATGAAAGTTTCGCGGCGTTTTCCCCCAGCGTCTCTATGGTGGCGGTGGTGTTTATGTTGGCGTCCTCTCTGCCGTTTGTCGCCTATTTGCAATTGGTCAATCGCAAGTTCGATAAATTTGTGCAGGACGCGCAAATCCGTACGTTCCTGCTTCTCGCGCTGGGCGCGACTTTGGCCATGTGGGCCTATCAGCTGAGCCAAGGCGTGCAAAGCGATGGCTCTGCCATCCTGTCGGCCGCTTTTAACACCATCTCTATTTTAACGGGCACAGGCTATGTCAGCACCGATTACGGCGAATGGGGACCGTTTGCCATCGCGCTGTTTTTCGTCCTGACTTTCATCGGCGGGTGCGCGGGCTCGACCTCTTGCGGCTTAAAAATCTTTCGCCTGCAAGTCATCTTCAAAGCGGGCTGGCGCTATATTCGCCAGCTAACCCTGCCCAATGGGGTTTTTGTCATTCGCTATAATGGTCGCTTGCTCGATGATGAGGTGGCCAATTCTGTGGTCGCCTTTGTTCTTATTTTCATTCTATCGTTTTCGGCCATTGCAATTTCCCTCAGCCTTATGGGGCTCGACCCGCTGACCGCCCTATCGGCCTCGGCGGCCGCCATTGCCAATGTGGGCCCAGGTTTGGGCCCTGAAATTGGCCCGACCGGCACTTATGCTGGCCTGCCAGATAGCGCCAAATGGGTGCTGAGTTTTGGTATGTTGCTGGGACGTCTGGAGTTTCTGACCGTGCTGGTCATGTTTGCGCCGAGCTTCTGGCGCCGCTAAACCCTATTCGCCCGCCTGATGAGGGATCCCCTGCCGCTTGGCGCGGCGGCGATCGATAAAGGCTCTGAAATCTTCCTGCATCCCCAAAACGCTTGGCACTAAAAACAGCACGATGAGCGAGGCAAAGGCCAGGCCCCACGCAATGGTTATCACCATCGGCAATAAGAACTGCGCCTGCACGCTGGTTTCAAACAACAGCGGGGCCAAGCCTAAAACCGTGGTCAGAGAGGTTAGGGTCACGGCACGGAAACGATCGCAAATGCCATTGATGACGGCATCGCGAAGCGCTTCGCCAGCGTCCCGGCGCTCCTCAATGCGGCTGATGAGAATGATGGAGTTATTGACCAAAATGCCCGATAGCCCCAAAAGCCCGACCATGGAGAGGAAGGTTAAATCGAAGCCTTGCACATAATGGCCCAGCACCATGCCCACCAAGCCAAAGGGGATGACGGTCATAATGATGATGGGGCGCGAATAGCTGGCAAAGACAAAAGCCAAAACGACATAAATCATCGACAAGCCAATCAGCGCTCCGGCACGCAAGGACCCTAAGGTTTCCGCCTGCTCTTCACTGCGACCCCCAAAACTAAATTCAATATTATGTTTTCTGGCAATGCGCGGTAAGGCATTTTCGGCCATGTCCTTTAGCACATCATTCGGGTTGCCTGCGCTATCGGCATAATCGGCCACCACTTTAACGGTCACTTTGCCATCGGTGCGCCGAATGGATGCAAAGCCGGGTTTCTCGACAATATCCACAACCGCATCGAGCGGGATATAGCGCACGGGATTTGTGCCTGGCACGGGTAAATCAATATCGCCGAGCTGTTTCGGGCTCGTGCCGTCTCTGGGTTGGAGCACGCGAATGGTGACTTCCTCATCGCCGCGCGCAAAGCGTTTGGCGATAACCCCTTGCAAGGTACTGCGCGTTAAACTGCCGACCATTTGGTTGGTAAAGCCAAGCGCTTGGCCGCGCGCGTTCACCTCTAACAGCAGCTCTTGCTTATTATAAAATAAATCATCGCGCGCCCGGCTGATGCCCGCATATTGCTCGAGCTCTTGGCGCACTTCCATGGCGGCGCGTTTTAACGTATCGGGATCACTATTTTGCAATCGAATATCAATGTCACGCCCGGGCGGGCCGCCACGGCGTTCCCTTACGAAAACATAGCGCAAGCCGGCCATATCGGGGATGCGCTTTTCCCATTCTTTCACGATGTCTCGGGTCCGCACGTCGCGCGCTTCACTGGCAGTTAGCTCGGCATAGACCAGCGCGCGTTCATCGCCAAAGGCCGTGCGGGTGCGCCCGATTTGGGTAAACACCACGCTGATAAGATTATCGCCATCGGGTTCCTTGAGCGCTTGTTCGGCTTCGTAAAGGGCCTGCTCGATACGCCTCGTGCCCGCTTCCGTGGCCGCGCGTTTGGTGCCCGGTTGAAAGAACACATAGGCGTTGACCACTTCGCCTTCAGGCGAGGGGAAAAACCGAAACGGCACGCGCCCGCCGGCCAAAAGCCCGATGCAAATAATCAAAACCGTCAACCCAACCGAGGCCGTGGTGTAGCGTCGGTCATAGGCGGCGGCGACGAAGCGGCGGAACCGACCATCGCGGAAATTATCAAAGCCATCTAAAAACCGTTTGCGCAACCCGCTAGGCTGGCGCGGCGGTTTAACCAACGCGTGGCTCAAGTGGCCTGGCAAAACGAGGAAACATTCCACCAAAGAGGCAATCAATACGCTCAAGACCACCAAAGGAATGGCGCGCACGAATTGGCCCAACACGCCCTCGATGAGCAGCACGGGAATAAAGGCAGCTAGGGTGGTTAAGGCAGCCGCGGTAATCGGCAAGGCCATACGAATGGCACCGCCTTCCGCGGCTTCTTGGGCACTCGCCCCTTGCTCAATCAGGGTTGAAGAATGCTCGCCAACCACAATCGCATCATCGACAATAATGCCAATGGTCATAATCAGCGCAAATAAGGACAGCATATTGATGGTCATGTCGAGATAGAACATCACGCCAAATGTCGCCATCAGCGAGGCCGGAATACCCGCCGCAACCCAAAAGGCAATGCGCCCGTTGAGGAATAAAAACAAAATGCACAACACCAGCACCATGCCCGTGACGCCATTGAACAGCAGCACGTTAATGCGCTGGATAATTTTATCGGCGTTCACATCAAATACTTTAATTTCCAAAGTCGGCGGCAAGGCGCTCTCGACCTCTGCAATATAGTCGCGCACGGTTTTGGTGATTTTAAGCGCATCGGCGTTTTTGCTGCGTTGCACGGTCAGACGAATGGCGCGGTCTTTTCCCGACCAGCCTTCGGCTCCATCGGCATCGAAAGTATCGGAGACGCGGGCGACATCTTGCACTTTTACTTGTCCGCCCTCGGGGGTGCTGCGCACGGCAATTTGGCCTACATCCGCGGCACTTAACGCCAAGCCGACGGCGCGCACTTGGCGCTCGACACTGCCGCGCAAAACGCCGCCCGGCACATCGAGTGACGAATTGGCAACCCGCGTGCCAATATCTGACGGCGTTAAATCATAGCGACGTAATTGCTCGCCTCGAGCCTCCACCCAAATTTCTTCGGCGCGGTACCCCTCCATGGTGATTTTATCAATGCCTTTGTCCAGCAAACCATCGCGCAATTGTTTGGCGTAGGCGCGCAAAGCCCGCTCTTCAAATGGCCCCGTAACCAAAACGGAAACCACGGATTCGAAAAACGTCTCTTGCGAAATCAACGGTTTTTCCGCGTCCTTTGGCAAAGTGACAATCGCATTGACCGCGGCCTCTACATCCGCGACGGCGCGCTGAATATCGGTATCTGGCCGAAACTCGATGGACATCACGGCGACGCTTTGGCGAGACTGGGCCGAAAATTCTTTTACCCCGTCGATAAACCGCACTTCGGGTTGAATGGTCGCGACAATATTTTTATCAATATCTTGCGCCGAAGCGCCCGGCCACGGCACGGTGATGTTCACGGTTTTAATTTCGGTGGTTGGGAAAAACTGTACGTTGAGATTACTCAGGCCGAAAAAGCCCAGCATAATCATCGCAAAAAACAAAAGATTCGCCGCGTTGCGATGGCGTGAGAACAGCTCAATGGAGGGGCGCAACATTAGCCCTGCTCCAAAACTTGAACCGCCACACCAGGCGCGGCTTCATTAAAGCGCGTCAGCAAAATTTCGTCGCCTGGCGTCAAGCCCTGGCGCACCAAAACGCGGGCGCCATCATCGATGAAATCGGTCAATTGATGCGCCACGAGACGCCCCTCTTTAACCAGATAAATTTGGTTGTCACCATAAATGGCATCTTTGGGTATCGCCATAACATCGGGCACAGGCTGCGCCACAAGATCTACGGTAACAAAAGCGCCCCCGCGCAAAATCGTCGAGATTTTGCCCCGAACGCCCGCGTAAATTTCAACGCCTCGGGTCGATTGAGAAATTTGCGCGCCAACGCGTTCAATCTCAGCCTGTAAGGTAATTTGTTCCGCGCCCACATCCCAGACCACATCAATCGGGCGTCCGATGACTGAGCTATTGCGCAGCAAAAACCGGCCATATTCGTCATCGGTCATGGTAAAGACAACTTCGAAATTATCCGCATCATGCAGCGTGCCAATGGGATCATTCGGGTTCAAAACGCGGCCTTGGCGAGCTGCCACATGGCTCACATGGCCATCGAAGGGGGCAATGACTTCGGTATTTTTTAGATCGCGAGCGGCGCGTTGCACCTGCACCGCCAAACGCTCCACGACCGAGGCTTGCTGGTCGCGGCGCGATTTTTGAATCGTGTGCTGGGTGCGCCGGTCATCCAAAACTTTTTTGGATACAGTGTCTTTGGCAGCCAGTTTTTTGGCTCGTTGATACTCTTGATACGCCAAACCAACCGAAGCTTTGCGCTCTGCCAGTAGGGCCTTGGCCCCTTTTAATTGCGCATCGGCTTCTGCCAAACGGGTTTCATAAGTAAACGGATCAATGCGCAACAGCCAATCGCCCTTGGCGACGCGCGCGCCATCTTGAAAGCCCTCGCCCGTGGCAACCACTTCGCCCGATACCATAGCGCGCAACTTAACTTGTTTTTTCGCCCGCAACTCACCAAAAGCGGTAATCCGCGGCTCGACCATTTTATAGGCGACTTGCCGAGCGGTGACCGACCAAACGACTTCCTTGCTTTCTACCGGTTTGGTTTCTGGTTTGCTGGAAACCAAGAGAGAAAAGCCAAAAAACCCCATGGCTAAAACCAGCAGCGGGATTGGCAAAGGTAATTTGCGTTTGGTGCCTGTCGGCGAGGCGCGCGTCGATTTAGCGAATAAACTCATTATATCTACCCAGTCCGTTCTTCTCTCTTGATATAACGCGCAAAGCTAGCTTAACCAGTCAGTCACACCTCAAAGTTTAAGGGGCAGCGACAAAAGCCTCCTGCGGGCTAAAGACATATTGCTCGTTACAAAAGTCACAATTGATCTCAATGGTCTCTTGCGATTGCATTTCATTCTGGTCGGTGTCCGGCAGGCCCTGCAACATATTTTGCACCCGCTCGCGCGAACACGGGCAGGCAAAGCGCAAAGGCCGTGTATCAAAAACCCGAACGCCTTCTTCGTGGAACAGGCGAAACGCCAAAGTTTGCGGGTCGATTTCACCGTCCAGCAATTCGCTATCTTGGGTGGTTTCCAACAAAATTTTCAGCCGGTTCCATTCCTCATCGATATAATCTGGGTCGCCCTCGGGCGGCAACTCGATGCCCCCCGTTGTCGCTGTCTGCTGCACCACAATGCCGCCGGCGCGCCATTCTACTTTGCCGCCCGCCAACAACAGCGGAGCGGCCGCAAGTTTCAACGTGGTGGCAATTTGCTCGGAGCGCTGGAAATACTCCAGGGCTGCCTCGGCCAAAGTCTCGCCTTCGAGCGGTACAATGCCCTGATAGCGCTCCATATCCGCGCCTTGATCGACGGTAAAAGCCATGTGGCTGCCATCGCCCAACAAAGCGATGGGAGGTATCTCGTCTTTTAAGGCTTGGTGAACGGCCGCTTCGTCGAATTGGGCAAAGCCGCGCATCTCGCCGACGCCATCGCCGTCCGGCGCATAATCCACCATCAAAGTTGAGACCGCGCCTTTGCCGTGCAATTGCAAAATAAAGCGTCCGTCAAATTTCAACATCGTGCCGAGCATGGCCACCAGCACCAAGGCTTCGCCGAGCAGCCGATTGACCGCCTCTGGGTAGTCGTGACGCGTGATAACTTGGGTCGCTAAATCGTTTAATTGGACGACGCGGCCATTGATATTATGCCCATCGAGGCGAAATGGCAGCACATGATCCACGGTGTCCGAATGCGTTGAGAGCTCAGTCATTTAGGTTTTCCATGCAATACAATAAGACAGCTTTTTGGGCGTGAGCGCGGTTTTCCGCCTCATCAAACACCACAGAACGCGGGCCATCCATCACCTCGGCCGTAACTTCGCTATCGCGATAGGCCGGCAGGCAATGCATGAAAATCGGGTCGTCGCCGATATCCATCAGGCTTTGCGTTACCTGATAGGGGGCAAAGGAGGCGGCGCGTTTTTCTGCGGTTGCTGGATCATCGCTCATCGACACCCAGCAATCGGTAATCAGCGCGCTGGCGCCTTGGGTGGCTTGCTCGGCGGTGTCGCAAAGCGTGATTTTAGCGCCCTTGGCGCGCGCCGCATCTATTTCGGCTTGCGGCACGGCAAAATTATCGGGCACTGCCAAAGCCAATTCGAAATCGACCAAAGCGGCCGCGTGGACAAAAGACACAGCCACATTATTGCCATCGCCAAGCCAGGCCAAACGCTGGCCGTTCAAGCGGCCTTTGTGTTCTTCAAAGGTCATTAAATCAGCCACGATTTGGCACGGATGACTATGCGCGGTCAGGCCATTGATGACTGGAATTTGCGCATGCGCGGCCAATTCGGTGAGCGTTTCATGGGGGCCGGTGCGCAGCATCGCAACATCGGCAAAACGCGAGATGACTTGCGCGGTATCCGAAATACTCTCGCCGCGCCCCAATTGCATATCCGACTGATTGAGCACCATAGTTTGGCCGCCAAGCTGGCGCATGCCCAAGTCGAACGACAGGCGTGTGCGCGTCGAAGGTTTTTCAAATATCATCGCCAAAACATGACCCGCCAAAGGCGCATCCGCATCAACCGCCCCCTTGGGGAGGCCTGCGCGCGCGGCTTTGCGGGCTGCGCCCGCGTCCAGCATTTGGCGCAACGCGTCGCCTTGTAAGTTGGCTAGGTCGAGAAAATGGCTCATGGCGCTTCTCCTAATTGGGGGTCCCGCAAAGTTTGACACGCGGTTTCAATGGCCGCTATGGCTGTGTCCAAGTCGGTTTTTTCAATGTTCAAAGGTGGCAAGAGACGCAAGGTATTTTCGCCCGCCCCGACGCTGAGTAAATTTGCCCCGCGCAGAGCCGTTACAATTTCCATATTCGGCAAAACACATTCCAAACCCACCATCAGGCCAGAGCCGCGAAGACCCGAAAAAACATCGCTATTTTCATCGATAATGCGCGCCAAATGCTGCCGGAAATAAACCGCCATATCTTGCACATTCGCGAGAAAACCATCTTCCAAAACCGTCTCTAAAACGGCACTGCCCACACGGCAAGCCAAAGGGTTGCCGCCATAGGTCGAGCCATGCGTGCCAGGTTGCATGACCCTGCCAACCTCGCGCGTGGTCAATATAGCCCCAAGCGGAAACCCGCCGCCAATGCCCTTGGCAATGGCCATGACATCGGGCGTAATCTCGGCCCATTCATGGGCAAATAGTTTTCCCGTACGGCCAATGCCGCATTGCACTTCGTCGAGCCCCAAGAGGATATCGTGCTTGTCGCAAAGGGCGCGAAGCGCGCGCAAGAATTCTGTGCCAACATTGCGAACACCGCCTTCGCCTTGCACCGGCTCGATTAAAATACCTGCCGTCGTGTCATCAATCAGCGCTTCCAGCGCCGCAATGTCAAAACTTGGGCATTGCACAAAACCTGTCGGCGCTGGGCCAAAGCCCTCGAGATAGGCTTGGTTTCCAGCCGCTGCCAGAGCCCCCAAAGTGCGGCCATGAAAAGCGCCGGCGAAACTAATCAGGGTCACTTTTTCACCATGGCCATTGGCAGCATGATATTTGCGCATGGTCTTAATCATACCCTCGGCCGCCTCGGCGCCCGAGTTTCCGAAAAACACCAAATCAGCAAAACTATTCTCACATAAGCGGTCGGCCAAAGCCTCTTGCTCGGGAATTTCGTATAAATTAGAGACGTGCCAGAGCTTTTGCGCTTGGTCGGTAATGGCCTCTACCAATTTTGGATGGCTATGGCCCAGAGTATTGACCGCGATACCAGAGCCGAAATCGAGATATTTTTCGCCATCCGTCGTCGTCAGCCACGCGCCATCGCCGCGCGCAAAGCGCAAGCTCGACCGATTATAGCTCGGCATAACATGGCTCGTTAGAGGACTATCTGGCCCACTCATGGTCGTCTCCTGTGGTCGTCTTATGTGGACGTCTCCTGTGCCCCCGTCTCGCTTGGGGGCGCGAGGGTGGTCCGCAGCCCACTCAAATTAAATACAAAAAGCCGCCCTTACATTTCAGCGGAGGCGGCTTGCTGAGGATGAGTTTTACACCAAAAGTGGGATTTGGGGCAAGGCTTGCTTGTCGGTTTTGACTTTTTCGAATTAGCTTTTAATTCGCCAGCCTTTGGCCAAAACATATTGGCACGCGAGCGAAGTTAGCAGCGTAAGCCCAATGAGCAGGCCAGCGCCGAACCATAGCGAGCCTTCGGCATTGCCGGTCATCGCATAGCGGAAGCCATCAATCATATAGAAGAACGGATTATATTGCGTAATCGCATAGGCAAATCCGGGCAATTGGCTGACCGAATAAAACGTGCCCGACAGAAACGACAGCGGCGTGATGACAAAATTACTGATGGTTGCCAAATGGTCGAATTTTTCGGCCCAAATGCCACCCAGCAGACCAATTTGCGCCAGTAAGGCGGAAGCGATGCCTGCATAAAACAGAGCCGCAAAAATATTGTGAATCGACAGATCAATGAAGATCGACATGCCGATGAAAGTTCCGCCCCCGACAAATATGCCGCGCGTTATGCCGCCCATTGTAATGCCAATGTTCAGTTCCAGCGGCGATAGGGGGGGCATTAAAAAGTCGACGACATTGCCCTGCACTTTTGCCACCAACAAAGAGGAGGACGCATTGGCGAAAGCATTTTGCACCACCGCCATCATAATCAGGCCAGGGGCGAGGAAATTAACAAACGGCACACCGTTAATGTCGGGGCGTAGGCCGCCGAGGGCCAAAGAGAAAATCGCAAGAAACAAAAGCGTCGTAATCATCGGCGCCATCAACGTTTGCATCCAGACTTTCAAGAACCTCTGCACTTCTTTTCGATACAGCGTCCACAGACCCAGATAGTTAAACCGACCAAAATGGCGAACCCCAAGTTCAGGATAGGCGTTGGACGGGCTTGATTTAATTTCTGTTTTTACATTCATGCGGCCGAGGATAGGCAAATTTGGCATTAGTTCAAGCGGATTTTAAAACCCCTGGGTGTCGCGATATTTGGGGCTCGGCGAATCGAATCATGTGGATAAGCGGGAGAATCTGATTTCCCAGACCCCCTAGGTTTAGTAGAAAGGAATCACTGAGCCACTAGATATATGGGCTTCAAACCGTTTAACAGGAGAGAAAAAAATGGCCTGGACCGAAGATCGTGTTGAAATGCTTAAACAATTATGGACTGACGGGTTAAGTGCCAGTCAGATTGCTCGTAAAATGGGCGGTGTGACGCGCAATGCCGTTATCGGAAAAGTGCACCGCTTGGGCCTTTCGGGTCGGGCGACGCCTGCGCGGGTTTCGACCGCGCGCGTCTCGGCAGGCTCCACACGAGTGCGACCCTCGACGCCCTCGCTGTCTGGCAACAATCGATTCCGCAGCAGTGATTTGGATGAGATTAAAGACCAAGTCATTCCCGAGCCAATTCTGAGCGCCGAAGAACGCGCCAGCGTTTTGCATCTAACCGAGCATACCTGCAAATGGCCAATCGGCGACCCGGGAACCACCGAGTTTCATTTTTGTGGCGCGCGCTCGAAAAGCGGTAGCCCCTATTGCACCACCCATGCGGTGCAGGCTTACCAGCCGCTCGAACGCCGGCGCAAACGCAAGGCCGCTATTTAATTTGAGCGCCGATTTCCTTGGCTAGCTGAAGCCCATGAGAGCCCCCGCAAGCTTTGCCTTGCGGGGGCTTTTTGCTCTTTTCTTTTCGAGCTCACTCAGCCAAACTGCCGACACATAAATTAGGGAGGAGACGTCATGCGTCAGTTAAAAGATAAAGTCTGTGTCATCACAGGAGCCAGCAGCGGCATTGGCGCGGCTTGTGCCAGAGCCATGGCTGCAGAAGGCGCCATCGTCATCGGTTGCGATTTACGTTTGGATATGTTGAAGGACGTTGCCAAGGAAGTGAAAAAATCCGGTGGCCGCATGGAAGCGCACGCCCTCGATGTCTCGGACCGAGATGCTGTATTTGCGCTGGCCGAAAAAATTGAAAAAAAGCACGGCGGCGCCGATGTGGTGTTGAACAATGCTGGCGTGGCGCATGGCGCTTTGGTCGAAGAGACCACGATGGATAATTTTCAGTGGGTGATGGATATTGATTTTTGGGGCGTGGTGCATGGCACGCAGGCTTTTCTGCCACATATGATCAAGCGCGGATCTGGCCATATTGCCAATGTATCGTCGATTTTTGGTCTCGTCGGCGTGCCGACGCAGAGCGCTTATAATTCGGCTAAATTTGCCGTTCTCGGCTTTAGCGAAGCGCTTCGCCATGAAGTGAAAGAACAAAATATTGGCGTCACCTGCATTCACCCAGGCGGTATTAATACCAATATCGTGCGCCATGCGCGCTTCCAGCAAGGGCCGGATATGGAGAATGAACGCGAGGAAGCCATTCAGCGTTTCCAGCAGTTCACCATCACGCAGCCCGAGGGCGCGGCCAAAGCGATTTTGAAAGGCATTAAAAAGAACAAAGCTCGTGTGCTTATCGGCCCCGATGCTGTGTTGGTGGATTGGGCGCGTCGTCTGTTTCCCACGCATTACATGCGGGCTCTGCCATTCCTAAAAAACATCGGCCAAAAAGACGATTAGCCTTAAGCAATCCGCCCTGGATTGAACGGTTGACGCCCCTGGCTTAGCTGCCTATAAACGCGAATGAGACTAATTCGCAACTATGGGGCGTCGGGTATGGTGGTTTTGAAACGTGGCTTTATCGTGGCTTGTTGGATGTGTGTTTGGCTTGCCTCCCCAGCGCAGGCGAGGGACGCGCAGGTAAATGTCTATTCTTACCGACAGCCATTTTTGGTAGAGCCTTTGTTTGAAAAATTCACAGCGCAAACCGGCATTGCGGTAAAAGTTATTTTTGCCAAAAAAGGCCTCATCGAACGCTTGAGAACCGAGGGCAAACGCTCGCCTGCCGATGTTATTCTGACCACGGATATTGGCCGCTTACACGCGGCGCGCGATGTGTCGCAAAGCGTAACGTCGCCGCTTTTGAAACGCCATATCCCCGCCATCGCAAGGGGCGCCAACGATAAATGGTTTGGCCTGACTTGGCGGGCGCGGGTTATCTATGCCTCGAAAGCGCGCGTGCGCGAGCGCGAGTTGCGGTTTGAAGATTTAACCGATGCCAAATGGCGCGGCCGCATTTGCCTGCGCTCGGGTCAACACCCCTATAATATCGCTTTATTTGCCGCCCTGCTGGACGCCATGGGCGAGGCCAAATTTAAAACTTGGCTGGCGGGGCTGAAAGCTAATTTGGCCGCCAAACCATCTGGCAATGACCGCGCGCAAGTGCGCCGCGTTTACGGTGGCGGGTGCGATTTGGCCATCGGCAATACGTATTATATGGGCCAAATGCAAACCAATGAGAAAAAGCCCGAGCAAAAAGACTGGGCGGCCAGCGTGCGGGTTATTTTTCCCAACATGCCAAAGGGCGGCGCGCATATGAATGTCTCTGGCATGGCCATGGCCAAACATGCGCCCAACCCAGAGAATGCCCTGAAATTAATGGAGTTTCTGGTTTCCAAACCAGCGCAAGAATTATACGCCCAAGTCAATTTCGAATACCCCATTCGCGCCGATGTGGCCGTGTCGCCCCGCGTGAAGAGCTGGGGCAAATTTACCCGCGATGGCACGCCGCTCGATGCAATTGGTGCATTGCGCACGCGCGCCAGCCAATTGGTCGACGAAACTGGCTTTAACGCCGGCCCCTAATATGTCAGGCTTATCTTCTAACGAGTAAGGGAGATAAGATGATGAAAATGACCGGTGGTTGCTATTGCGGCGATGTCCGCTACGAAGCCGATGGCGAGGCCTTAATGAAAGTTCAGTGCCATTGCCGCGAATGCCAACATATATCTGGCGGTGGCGCCAATCTGATTGTCGGTGTCGCTGAAGCAGGCTTCAGCTATTCAAAAGGCGAACCTGCCCAATTTAGTCGCGACGATATTGAGGGCGCGGTGACCCGCGAATTTTGCGGTCGTTGCGGCACCCCTATTTTATCTCGGGTTCCGCAAAACCCGGGCGCCGTTTTTGTAAAAGTCGGCTCCATGGATCAGCCCGAAGATTTTGGCGGCCCAGATGTAGCCATTCATACAGATGATAAATATGACTTCCATGTGATTGGGGATGGCGTGGCGCAATTTGGCAAATTGCCCCCTATGTAACTATCTCCCGGTAAGGGAACAAAAAAGCCCCGGCACTGCAAGCAGCGCCGGGGCCTTAACTCTCTCATTGTGTTTGGGGGAACTAACGAGAGAATTCTGGGTAGGCTTCGATGCCTAATTCCGATTTATCCAGACCGATCAACTCTTCTTCCTCATCGACCCGAATGCCCATGGTGACTTTGAGTAGGCTCCACAAGATGCCACTGGCAATCACGGTGAAGGCACCCACGCTCACGACACCCACGGCTTGCACGCCATAAGACGCATCGCTATTGGTGAGGGGAACAATCATCGTGCCCCAAATGCCGCACACGAGGTGAGCTGGAATGGCGCCGACCACGTCATCGATTTTCAACTTATCGAGCAATGGCACAGCCAAGACGACCAGCAAGCCACCGATACCGCCAATGAACACGGCCGAGCCGATAGACGGGGTCAGCGGTTCTGCGGTGATGGAAACCAGCCCACCGATGGCGCCATTGAGGGCCATGGTCAGATCTACTTTTCCATAGAGGGCTTGCGAGACAAGACCCGCCACCACAACACCACCAGCCGCTGCCATATTGGTGTTGATGAAGATGTTGGAAATGGCTGCCGCATCGGCACCCGAACCAAGCGCTAGCTGCGAACCGCCGTTAAAGCCGAACCAACCGAGCCACAAGATGAAGGTACCCAGCGTTGCCAAGGTCATGTTGGAACCTGGCATCGGGTTGACTTGACCGTTGGGACCATATTTGCCTGTGCGCGCGCCCAGAACAATGGCACCGACCAGAGCGGCCCAACCGCCTGTCGAGTGAACCAAGGTAGACCCTGCAAAGTCAGAGAAGCCCATGGCATCGAGAAAGCCAGTGCCCCATTCCCAGCTACCCACGATTGGGTAAATAAACCCAGTCAAGAATAGGGTGAAGATGAGGAATGGCCATAGCTTCATGCGCTCGGCAATCGTGCCAGACACAATCGAGGCGGTGGTGGCACAAAACACCATTTGGAAGAACCAATCGGAGCCTGCCGCATAGCCGCCTTCAAAGTTTGGCGTCTCGCCCATAATGGCACTATCGTCGGCCGACCAGACACTGAACAATTCGCCAATGTAGCCGCCCTCTTCGATGCCATACATAAGGTTATAGCCGACCAGCCAATACATCAGGCCAGCGATGGAGAACAGCGAGATGTTTTTAAAACAAATCGTGGCGACGTTTTTCGACCGTACCATGCCGCTTTCCAACATGGCAAAACCGGCCGCCATAAACATGACCAAAAACCCACAGACCAAAAACAGAAAACTGTTAAAGACATAGGCCGTCTCCGGGCTGACTTCAGCCGAAGCCGGACTGGCGAGAAGCGCGACACCCGCCCCGAGGGAGAGGGATTTGGCGCAAACTTGTTTCCAGTTACTCATAAACATACATCCACTCCTTACAGGGCTGCCGAGCCAGTTTCGCCCGTACGGATACGGATGGCTTCTTCGACGTTGAGGACAAAAATTTTGCCGTCACCGATTTTCTCGGTGATGGCGCTCTCGCGGATGGCGGTGCAGGCCGCATCGACCTGCTCGTCATCGACGATGATTTCCAGCCGAACTTTCGGCAAGAAATTGACTTCATATTCAGCACCGCGATAAATCTCGGTCTGACCTTTTTGGCGTCCGAAGCCTTTGACTTCGGACGCTGTCATGGCTTCCACACCGGATGCGATTAACGCTTCGCGAACAGCATCCAGTTTGAAGGGTTTGACGATAGCTAAGATAAGTTTCATGGGAGGAACCTTAAAAAGTTAAAAATTAGAAGCTTTGGCCCCAAGAGATAATGGCGCGTGTGTCATCGCCTTCATCGCTGGATACCGTGAACGTCATGTCGCCTTTCGACAGGGAGATAGACGTGTCTTCATCGCTTTCGGAATTTTTGTAATCTTCAATGCCGTAGTGCAGGGCCAAGGTTAGCTCTTCGTTGAGCGCCAACTCATAATCGACCGAGACATAAGTGCCTTCGTCTGCATCGACATCTGTATCTTCGGCACTGGCCAAAACATAATAAGATACCGAGGCTGAGCCGAGGGCGGCCGAGACATAGACGTCGGCAAAATCAAGCGTGCTATCGGCGGCGCCTGGGTACATGTAAGAAATATAACCAAGCTCTAAGCCGAGGCCGCTAACTTCTGTCGAGTAGCTCGCATATAGGTCGGCTTCATAATTGGCGCTATCATCATCGTCGTCACGATTGCCGCCCAGTGAGCCAACCCACGTACCTGCGGCAAAACCATTGCCAAAATCAATATCCAGGCCGCCCGAAAAGCTTACGTCACCGGAAGCTTGGGTATTGCCGCGCCAGATGTAATCTGTAGTCGCGCCGACATTGGCGCTAATTTCAGCGGCAGAAGCTGCGCCCGTGAGCATAGTGGTTGCCAATAGGGCCGTTGCGAGGGATTTTTTTGAAATAATAGTCATTTTAAATTCTCCTTTAGCATGAGTGCTGCCCCCTTTATGCAATTTTCGTGCCAAAGTAGAAAAAGCCCAGATTTCTGGGCCAAACAAAAAAAGGAGCCACGAGGGCTCCTTTTCACTAGACTTTATTTGACTATAATTTAGGCAGATATTGTATTTTCTACAAAAAGCCTAATTTTTAATCAATTAGGCTTTGATGCCCAATTGCTTCAGCTGCGGGCCAAGGCGTCCGGTGATAAACAAAAAGTACATTTTGAAATCACCCGCCAAAGACCAAAGCGGATAGGTGAAGGTTGCGGGGCGGTTTTTCTCGATGAAAAAATGTCCGACCCAAGCAAAGAAATAGCCCACCAAAGGCATGAACCAAAGATAGCTCGCCTCGCCTGTGTAAAGGGCCGCCACAGCAATCGCGATGACCAAGCTGGTGCCAATATAGTGCAAGGCTCGGCATACGGGATGGGCGTGTTCGCGCAAATAATACGGGAAAAAGCTCGCAAAATCAGTTGGTGGGGCGGCTTCATATTTATCACTCATCGTCAGTCTCCTTATGAATTTTTCGTGCGGATCAGGGGCCAGAACAATTGTTCGCTAACAGAAGTATCTGGCAGGTTTTCGACGCCATAGCTCGGCGGCCGCTGGCGGCTAATTTTGGCTGTGCCAAACAAGACATCCCAGAAAAACAACAGGTTTCCATAGTTGCCTTTATAATGGGTAATGCCATCATCTTTATGGCGTCCGTGATGCATCGAATGGGTCGACGGGGTCGAGATAGTCCGCTCGACCACCCACATGAGCTTTGAGAGCGCTTTGATTTTATACAGCGGCGCATCCCACTGAACATCGCAATGCGCGCCCGTGATGATGGTTAATTTCGCGAC
>JABHDF010000065.1 GCA_018673175.1 Rhodobiaceae bacterium
CCGAAGGCGAAGTGACCATCGCCGTGGTGGGCAAATATACCGAGTTGAAAGAAGCCTATAAATCGCTGATTGAAAGCCTGCAACATGGCGGCATTGCCAATAATGTGGCGGTCAATATCGAGTGGCTGGACGCGCAAGTTTTCGAGCGCGAAGACGCCGCCGCTTATTTGGAAAAAGTAAATGGCATTCTGGTGCCCGGCGGCTTTGGCGAGCGCGGCGCGGAGGGCAAAATTGCGGCGGTGAATTTCGCCCGCACGCGCGATGTGCCTTACTTCGGCATTTGCTTCGGCATGCAAATGGCGGTGTTGGAGGCGGCGCGCAATATGGCGGGCGTGCGCGATGCCACCTCCAGCGAGTTTGGTCTGGCAGGCACAAATCTTGTGGGCCTGATGACCGAATGGGCCTCGGGCGAAGTGATGGAGCGGCGTCGCCAAGACGGCGATTTGGGCGGCACCATGCGCCTTGGCGCGTTTGAGGCTTACCTGAAAGAGGGCAGTCGGGTGGAAGATATTTATGGCACGCGGGTGATTTCCGAGCGCCATCGGCATCGCTATGAAGTCAATATGGAGTATCGCGAGATGCTGGAAGCGCAAGGCTTGGTTTTCTCTGGCGTCTCGCCCGATGGCGTGCTGCCCGAGATTGTTGAGATACCCGCCCACCCGTGGTTTATTGGGGTGCAGTTTCACCCCGAGCTGAAGTCGCGCCCCTTTGCGCCGCATCCGCTTTTTGCTTCTTTCATTGAAGCCGCCCTTACACAAAGTCGCCTCGTATAATAGGGGCGCAAAGCCGCCTCGTTTAAACAAGCATTGGAAATATTATGAGCGTTTTAACCCTCAAAGAATACGACCTTAAAATCGGCGACGGCGAGAAAATGGTCGTCATGGCTGGCCTCAACGTGCTGGAAGACGAAGGGCTGGCGATGGAAGTCTGCGCCGAGCTGAAAGCGATTTGCGCCGATTTAGATTTGCCGTTTATTTTCAAAGCCAGTTGGGACAAAGCCAATCGCTCGTCCATCACCTCTTATCGCGGCCCCGGCCTGGCGGCGGGTCTGCCGATGTTGCAGGCGGTGAAAGCCAAACACGGCGTGCCCGTGGTGACAGATTTGCACGAAGCCGAGCAAGCCGAAGCCGTGTGCGCGGTGGCCGACGTGGTGCAATTGCCGGCGTTTTTGGTTCGCCAAACCGATTTAGTGGTGGCCACGGCGAAAGCGGTGGCGGCGCAGGGCGGCTGGTTGCACGCCAAAAAGGCGCAGTTTTTAGCGCCATGGGATTGCGCCAACATCATCGCCAAATCGCGCGAAGCGGCGCCCGATATTCAGCTTATTCTGTGCGATAGGGGCACCAGCTTTGGCTATAATAATTTGGTCGTCGACATGTTGGGCATTCCGGAAATGAAAAAACTCGGCGTGCCGGTGACCATGGACGCCACCCACGCGGTGCAATTGCCGGGTGCCGACCCACGCACCGCAGGGGCGTCGACGGGCGGGCGTCGCGAGGGGGTTTCTGTCTTGGCCAAATCGGCCATTGCGGCGGGCGCCAACGGCGTCTTCCTCGAGTTTCATCCAGACCCAGATGCCGCCCTATGCGATGCGCCCAGCTGCCTAGCCCTAAGCGACGCGCGCGGCCTTCTGACCACGCTAAAAGCCGTGCATGAGGCGGTGGCTTAGGGCCTATTCGGCGGCGACACTGACGTTCAGCTTAATGCGTTCGTGTTTGCTGATGGCTTCTATCACTTTGAACAGGTTGCGGGTTGTCGGATTGCCATTTGCCCCGAACATGCGGTTCAGGCTTTTCTCGGAAATCCCCGTCAGCTCCTCCAGTTGCTTGTAGCCCAAATCGGTTTTTATATATTTGCGAAGCATCTGCTGCCCCATTTTGGCATCGCCTTCGAGAAAGCAATTGAGGGTATGGATAATCAGCTGCACCCGAAACTCGGCATCTGTAGCAAAATGTTCTTTTACTGTGTCGTCAAACAGTCGATATTTTCGGGTCATTCTGTATCCTTTCCTTTTAGATAATCTATGCGTCTTAATCTGGCGTTTTGAATATCTTTGGCTTGGGTGTCTTTTTTACCGCCGCCCAAGAGTAGGATTATTTGTTCGCCATCTTTCGTCCAATACAAGCGCAAACCGCCTCCGATAGTTAGCTTCGTTTCCCACAAGTCTTGCCCTAGAAATTTGACGTGAGTTTCGGCGTCAAACTCCAAACGGTTAATGGCGTCGATTACGACTATTCGCAACGTGGTATCCAACTTCCCAAGCCACTTTCCAAATGGAGACTTGCCAGACTTCGTTTCATATTCAATTATTATTGCCATTGAGATATAGGTAACATATCTGTTACCCAAAGGCAATCAACACGTCCAGCCAATGAGACGTGAGGAAGAAGAATGATGGATAGGCTCGACCGGGTTTTTAAATGGGTAGACCGAATGTTGTCTCTGTTACTGCAATGCTGCGCTAAGAACATTGGCGAAGTTCTGTCTTGGGTTGCCTTCCTGCTCGTATTCTCGGCAACTTTGAAAGCAACAAGATGGCTCTGGATATATGGTGATGAATGGAACGGAGAAGCGACGCGCTCATTGGGGTTCGCTTTGGGTGGGGTGGCCGCGCTTTATGGATTAGTTTTGGCAAGCAAGCGCTTAGATGCGGCTCAAAGGGAGCTTAAACTCGCCGAAAGCAGGGACGAATTTGAGAAACAACAAGCAGAGTTTATTAATCTCCAAAATGAGAGAACCGAAGAACTACAGAGAGAGAATAGGGCTAGTTCATTCGATAAAAGAGTAACCGATGCGAACTCACTGCTTAGAAATGATAGTGTGGCAACAAGGTGTTCGGCAATTCTATTGCTAGAGAAATATGCTCTTGACCGTGAGCTTACTCGTCAGGAAATCTATATCATTATTCAATCTCTAAAGGCTTTTATAGAGGAGCGCACCTCTGATCAAACCGCATTTGTCGGCGATTTGGATGTTAGAAAATATGAGTGGCCTGATTTGCAGGAAAATAAGTTGCAGAGGCGTGACTTAGAATTAGCCATCGGAGCTTTAACTAGACTGGCGTCCGCTACTGAAGGGCATGAACGAGTAAGTTTGCAGAGCTTAGACTTGCGAGGACTTAACCTTCGTAACCTCGATTTTTCTTTCTTTAGTTTTAGCAAGTCGAACCTCAATGATGTCAATTTTTCAAATTCGAAGTTTGAAGAAACTGATTTCATGTTTGCGAGGCTTGAAGATTCAATTTTTGCCGGAGCAGAGTGCATTGGAACAAATTTTAAATATGCCCATTTGAAAGGTAGTGACTTTGAAGTAGCGGATTTGCGTGAGAATACAAATTTTTCTGATGCAAATTTAGAGGGCTCACGGTTCGATTATTTGTACAACTTTGATGTCGTTTTTGAATATACGGATGTTTCAAGTGCACAAATGGATGTCGAACAAACGTCGGTCTTCGAGGGATGGCGAAAAATTATTTTTAATGAAAAACGCCCCCCCCATCTATTTCAGTTGGCGGAAAGTCAATGTTGACGAGCGATTTACCCTCGCCTCAAGTAGGACGTTATAGTTGGTTACCGATTATGGGCGAGTGGCAATGCGATTTTGGGGATGATGCCAACGGAACGACCGTTAGAATCATTGCTCCTTGGTGGAAGCAACAAGACCTGCTGCCGGATGAGGAAAACCAAAAATGAACTACCTCCAAACCCTAGCTCCCCAAATCGCCCGAATTGAGCAGGCTAGTTCTGCGCTGGGTTTTGTTGCGTCTTGCGATTTGCAGGTCGCTAATTTTTGTGCCGTGCTGGTGGCGGGGCTCGGCTCGCGGCGGGTTTTGGAGCTGGGCACCGGCACAGGGCTCTCTATTTTGTTTCTCGCCCAAGCGCTGGCCGAGGACGCGCATTTGGTGAGCGTCGATATCGATGCCAAATGTTCTGCCGTGGCGGCGCAGGTGATTAATGAGGCGCGGGTGCAGCTCGAGGTGGCCGATGCGGGCGCGTTTTTGAAAGCCTGCCAGCCGAACAGCTATGACTTTATTTTCGCCGATGCTTGGCCCGGCAAGTTCAGCCATTTGGATGTCGCGCTGGAGGCGCTGGCACCGAACGGGCTTTATCTTATCGACGATTTATTGCCGCAAGATAACTGGCCGAAAAACCATCAGCCGCGCGTCGAGGCTTTGCTGGCCGCGCTCGAAGCCATGGACGGTTTCGCGCTCAGCTATTTGAATTGGGCGTCTGGTCTTGCCGTAGTTTCCAAGCTCGACGACAGACCCATTGCGCCAGAAATTCGCCGGCACGCAGATTATGCTTTTCTGTTTTCCGAAACCATGCCGAGCGATATTTAGCTCACATATGCATCATCAAACGCTTGAGGGCGTGGCGCTGTTCGTCGTTCATCGCGCGGTAATATTCCACGATGCGCCGCGTTTGCCAGTCGAGCAGCAGCGCGAAATTGGGCGGCGCGATAGCACTTCTTCCGGCACCGCCAAACGCTCGGCGATGAGCGCCAGATGGGAAGGCGAGACCGGACGGAAGCCATATTCATAGGCGCGCAAAACGCCCGAGCGCAAATTGGCGTCGGCCAGCTCTTTGCGGGTTTGGTTTTGATAGGTTCGGTAAATCCATAAATTATGACGGATGTTTTCAGATACCGAAGGCGGCAATAAATGGTTTTGTTCTTGGCTCATAATTGGCTCTTCTCTCCTAGCTTGCCGACACCAAGTCGCCTTGGTGTCGGGGGCTAGAAAGACCGAACACGAGAACGGCCGCAACCTATTCGGTCGAAACCTTATTGAGTTGCCACCCCGACCTAGTAGGCGAGGTGAACAGTTTCACAGCAATTCATTAAAAAAGGCTTGAGCGCTAGCTCAAGCCACATACGCAAAACAAATTGCGGCTCGTGTAAGGAACTTTCTAGGCTCCCGCAGTCTCGTTCACTGGACTGAAAAAAATGATAGCAGAAAATGAGCTTCCGCGATAGGGCTACTCCGCAATGGCGCGCACCGAAAGCCGATAGCCGAGTGTGCCGAGCACTTTATTGAAAGTTTTCACCGTCGGATTGCCTTTGGGCGAGAGCGCCTTTTGCAAGCCTTGTCGGCTCATGCCAATCAGCTCTGCGGTTTCGCCCATGCCTTTGACTTTCACCACGGTCCGCAATTGGCTGAGCGTCGCCTCAAGGTCGCCGTCCTCTGCCATGAATTCGAAAATAGAGGCAATATAATCGTCAATATGGTCGAGGTTTTTGTTTAGATAATGCTCTTCCAAATCTTCGAGGGTGCCAAAGTCTTTATACTTCATCTCGTATCTCCAACCATATCTGCTTGGCCTGTTTTATGTCGGCCATTTGTCGCCGTTTGGTGCCACTGTGCAAAATAATAATCACCACATCGCCAGCCCGCGCAAAATAAATTCGATAGCCAGGGCTTAAATGGATACGCATCTCACTCACACCATCGCCCAGCGACTTCATATCGCCCTCATTGCCATTTTCTAACTGTCTCAGACGACGGAGGATAGTATCGACAACGCGACGATCGCCAATGTCGTCTATCCAATCGCGAAACGCCTTTAGGTTGAAATAGGTCACCGTTCTCGGCGTCGTGGCTTTTGCCATCTTAATCTTCTTTTTGTTTTGGTGCAAACTATAGTTTGCACCCCTTGTTATCTACCCCGATACGGCGGCACACCTTGGTCTGGAATAAATAATCCTGCAGGCGGCTCTGAGCTTTGCCAAAACACGTCAATCGGAATACCGCCGCGCGGATACCAATAGCCGCCGATGCGCAGCCATTTTGGTTGCATACAGTTGATCAACCGTTTGGCCACCAGAAGGGTGCAGTCTTCGTGAAACGCGCCGTGGTTGCGAAAGCTGCCCATGAATAGTTTGAAACTTTTGCTCTCTACCAAATGCTGGTCTGGCACATAATCGATCACCACATGGGCGAAATCTGGCTGGCCCGTGACGGGGCAAATAGAGGTGAACTCGGGCACCGCAAAGCGCGCCACATAATCCACATCCAGATGCGGGTTCGGCACGCGCTCTAACACCGCTTCGTCGGGGCTATTGGGCAGGCTGCTTTGTTGGCCCAGCAGGGTGGCGCCGCTGGCATCGCTTCCTTTAGTCGACATGTTGGCTCCCCTGATACAAGCACGATTGGCCGAGGCTATCGCGAAACACTTCCACGGCGCAAATTTGTGGCAGGGGCTGGCGTAAGTTTTCCCAAATCCACAGGCAAAGGTTTTCTAAGGTTGGCTGGTGCAGCCCCTCAATTTCGTTGAGCATTTGATGGTCGAGGCGCGCCTGCATATCTTTCAAGGCGGCGCCCATTTTTTCTAAATCGACGATTTGGCCATGGTCATCTGGCAGGCCTTCCACGGTAACGCGGGCGCGAAAACTGTGCCCATGCACGCGCGTATTGGCGTGGCCTGCCGGATAATGGCCAAGGCTGTGGGCAGCATCAAAAGTGAATTCGCGTGATAATTTCATGCCCCGCTTATGCCCGATTACGCAAATCGGGTCAATTGGGCTCTAGTCCAGACCGACAATTTTATGGGTCTGCAAGCTTACCCGCCATTGCGGATTTTGCAGGCAATAAGCAATCGCCGCCTGCACATTGTGCCAGCTGGTTTCAGCCTCGCCGGTGTCCATCGGTTGCAGGTAAAAATTTTCAAAATCCAATTCCGCGAATTGGTCGGGTGATAGCGTCTCTTGCGGATAGACGAATTTAAGCTCATGGCCGCGGGTTTGTTTCAGCTCGGTCTGCGGTTTGGGGCTGACGCAAATCCAGTCGACACCTTCGGGCACCTCGAGCGTGCCATTGGTTTCCACGGCGCATTCAAAGCCGCGCGCGTTTAAGGCCTCGAGCAGGGGCGTGTCTAATTGCAGACACGGCTCGCCGCCGGTAAAGACGATATAGGCATCGGCGCTGGGCGGGTCTTCGGGCCAGAGGCTGGCAATCGCTTCGGCTAGGGTTTCGGCACTGTCGAATTTGCCGCCGTTTTGGCCATTGGTGCCGATGAAGTCTGTGTCGCAAAAATTGCATTGCGCGGTGGCGCGGTCTTTTTCGAGCCCCGACCAAAGATTGC
>JABHDF010000004.1 GCA_018673175.1 Rhodobiaceae bacterium
CTTCATGGAAGAAGCCTTGAAAACCGAGCCGACCCCGCCGTTTCGTATTCCTTCGGCGGTGAGCCTTGTGCGCATCAATGCGGTAACTGGCAAGTTGGCTCGCCCTGACGATGAGACGGTTATTCTGGAAGCCTTTAAGTTGGGCAATGAGCCTTCGGTTGGCAGCAAGCAAGCGATTGTGCGAGGGCAAAGTGGCACCACGCGGCGCAAACGCCCGGCCGTTAACACCGAAACCGTGGGCGCGGGCACGGGCGGTCTTTACTAATTTTCAGCATCACTCTAGGTTGCGTCACAAGTGGACGGGTTGGGAGTAAAGATTTTGCGCGCAGAAAACACCCTTTATATCTATCGTATCCGGCAGTCGGTGGAACTGCTGAGGCGCCATCTCGATTGGGATGTCGCCGTGGTTCGCCTGGACGAGCTGAATAAACGTGCCGAAGATCCTGAGCTTTGGAACAATCCCGAGCGCGCCCAAGCTTTGATGCAAGAACGCACGCGCCTCGAGACCGCCATTAAAACCTGCCGCCAGCTAGAAGCCGATATGAACGATCATATCGAGATGATTGAGCTGGGCGAAGCGGAAGGCGACAGCGATATCGTCAGCGAAAGCGAAGCCGCTTTGGCGGCGTTAAGTGAAACTGCCTCGCGCATGGAAGTGGAAACGCTGTTGTCTGGCGAGGCCGATAGCAATGATTGTTATATCGAAGTGCATGCCGGCGCTGGCGGCACCGAGAGCCAGGATTGGACGCAGATGATGCAACGCATGTATCTGCGTTGGGCCGAGAAAAAGGGCTATAAAGCCAGCGTTATCGAGCAGACCAATGGCGATGAAGCGGGGCTGAAATCAACCACCATCGAAATTAAAGGCCATAATGCCTATGGCTGGGGCAAGACCGAAAGCGGGGTGCATCGCTTGGTGCGTATCTCGCCGTTTGATAGTAACGCGCGCCGCCACACAAGTTTTGCCAGCGTCGGCTGCTTTCCGGTGATCGACGATACGATTGCCATTGATGTATCCGAAAGCGATGTCCGCATTGATACGTTTCGTGCGAGTGGCGCGGGCGGACAGCATGTGAATACCACCGATAGCGCGGTGCGGATTACCCATATCCCAACCAATATTGCGGTGCAGTGTCAAAACCAGCGCTCGCAGCATAAAAACCGCGCCACCGCTTGGGCGATGTTGCGCGCGCGTTTGTATGAAATGGAATTGCAGCGGCGCGAAGAAGAAGCCAATGCCAATGCCGACGCCAAAACCGAGATTGGCTGGGGCCATCAAATTCGCTCGTATGTTTTGCAGCCTTACCAAATGGTCAAGGATTTGCGAACCGGCGTGGAGAGTGGCAACCCGAGTGCCGTGCTCGATGGCGCCTTAGACCCGTTCATGGAAGCGGCTTTGGCGCAACGCGTGAACGGGGAGGGCGGTGCCAGTGGCGTCTCCGACTTAGATTAAAGACTTAGACTAAAGACTTAGACTAAAAAAAGTAGAGATTTAGCTTAATCCAGCTCAGACGACGAAGCGGCACTTGTCCCGACGCTGTCTTGTGGCGTTGGATTGATGGCGGCATTTTTGAGCGGGTCTTTTTCGTTTTTCACCGCGCCATTGAGTTGCGCGCCCGACTCGATGGCCAGGGATTCGTTAAACACATCGCCATCGACGTGGCAGGTTGCGCAAAGATAAACTTGGCGGCCGCGCACGGTGCCATTTACTTTGCCAAAAACCGTTACCGTATCGCCAGCCACTTCGCCATTTACCACAGCATGGACACCAACAGTGACGGCATGCGAGCAAAGATCGCCATCGAGGCGGCCTTCGATTTGAATATCGCCAGTCGAGAAAATCTTGCCAACGACATGCATGTCTTGGCTCAAAATCGAGGGGGCGGATTTAGTCTTTGAGGTGTCGGCCATGGGGGTCCAATCAAAAAGATTTATTTTTTCGCTGCGCGCGAGAGTGTTTCCGCAATGTTGAAGACTTGTTTGCCCGAGTCAAGGAAAGCGACTGGATTGCGGACTTTGCCCTTATACCAGACTTCATAATGCAAGTGCGGGCCAGTACTGCGACCACTATTGCCCGCATCGGCAATATGTTGTTGAAAATCAACGCTTTGTCCGCGCCGCACGCGGCTGCGGGCCAAATGGCCATAGCGGGTGCGAAAGCCATTGCCGTGGTCAATTTCGACCACCAAACCGTACGGGCCTTTATAGCCAGCGCGGGTTACCGTGCCGGGCAAAGTGGCATAAACCGGTGTGCCTGTGGCGGTGCCGAAGTCGACGCCAGAATGGAAAGCGGCACGCTTTTTAAACGGGTCAATGCGTGGGCCAAAACTACTGGTCAGCCGAAAGTCGTGAATGGGCAAGGCCAGCGGAATTTTGGTCACCGAAGCGCTGAGGTTTTGCAAGCGCTCAAGGTTGTTGGAAATACGATAAAGCTGTTGGTGCAGGGCCGAGTTAATGCCGGCGGTGCTGCCTTCAAGCGGAATGTAAGGGCCGCCAATGGCGCGTTCGCTTTCGGGCAAAACCGAGGCCATGAAACTTTCAGGCTCTAACACAATGGTGCCTTCGATAACGCCTTCATATTCAGCGATGCGCTGGTCGATGTTTTCTTCCAAAGCGTCGAGCAGATCTTGTTGGCGCAAATCCAGCGAGGCAACGCGATTGTAAACATCGCCCGACATATGCGGCATCGTGATGTTTTGCGTGTCGGCTTCTAAGGCTTTGGTTTGGGTCAGTTGAACTTTGCCAATATCGCTGGGTGCCACGAATGTGCGGCTTTCCAAAGCGCCTTCGAGTCCGTCGCTGGTGCGGGCCACAAGTTCGGTTTTGTTTTTATCTCGCTTATTGCGTTTGGCCACACGAGCAAAAGCCGATTGCATGTTGTGCAATTCATCTGAAATGGCGGCGTGCTGTTCAAAGACGAGGGTCAAATTATTATGACGTTTTTCGAGCGTATCCGTAGTTTTGGAAAACCAATCGCGGGTCAAAACCAATTCCGCGTTTAAATCATCATGCGCCAGACGCAGCCGGTTCAATTCATTTTCGTAAGCTAAACGCATGTCGCGCACGTCGCGTTCGCGCTCGGCGCCCAAGCCGCTTTCGAAAATGACATGCACGGAGGCATAGCCAACCCAGCCTGAGACAACCAGAAACAGCGCCGTCAAAAGTCCAAGCGAGCGCGTGGAGAGTGGCACGTAGACAACACTGCCATTCTTGCGAATGTAGATTTGGCGCTCTGCGAAAATCTCTCGCAGTTTATCCGTCAGCGGTTGTAAATAGTCCAAGGTTTGTTTTCCCATCCTTATTTTCATCTCTGTTTCCCAAAAAATACGAAATAATGCAAGTCTTTAGTGCTTCGCATCTTTGGGTTAAGGGGGCGTGAATCAAAACGGTCTCACCGCTGAAATTAGCCTTGCGCCGCTTCCAACACCGCTTCGACATGACCTTTTACTTTTACTTTGCGCCAGATGGCCGAAATTTTACCGTCTTCCGAAATTAAATAAGTAGAGCGTTCAATGCCCATGAACTTTTTGCCATACATGCTTTTTTCCACCCAAACGCCAAATGCGTTCAGCATGATATGGTCTTCATCTGAAATTAGCGGGATGCCCAATTGATGTTTGGCGATGAAGTTTTCATGTTTTTTCAAACTATCCGCCGAGACGCCGACAATGGCGGTATTGGCTTTATCGAAATCTTTGGCGGCGGCGGTAAACGCAATGCTTTGTGTGGTGCAGCCCGGCGTGTTATCTTTCGGATAGAAAAATACCACCAGTTTGCGTCCCTTGAAATCGCTCAAGCTGAGGGTCTGGTCGCCGCTGGCGGGCAAAGAAAAATCTGGGGCTTTATCGCCAATTTCTAAACTTTTGGTCATCAATAACTCCGATAATTGAGATGCGAATAGGAATAGACTCTGTCATAAACAATTTATAGCTATTTGGCTCGTGCTGATTTGCGGCTGGCCGAGCGAAGGGAAGATATGCGTGGAGAAAACATCTTAAGATGAAACGGGTTGGGCGGATAGCAGTAGGCATTTTGGGCTCCATGGTCATCGCCGTTCTGGTTTTGGCGATTGTGACCCGCATCACCCCTTTGCCGATTTCCCCGGTGGCACGCCTTATTGAGTTTGGCGTGCAGCGCAGTTTGGGTATCTCGATGACCATAAATGGCGCGCGATTGGGCTGGTCTTCCACCTCGGATATGTTCGCCTTAAAAGCCAACAGTATTGATGTCGTCGATAGCGATGACGCCCGCCTGAGCCTTGGGGCTTCCTATGCAAGCCTGAGCGGGGAAGCGCTTTGGGGCTATGGAAAACTGGCCGTGGCAGAGGTGGAAATTGAGCGCTTGGCGGTAGTTTTGTCCAAGACCAAACGCTTGCCGCCAAGTTTTGACTTTTTCGTTCCCACTTTCGGCCAACAGGCAGGCAAAACGGCACCTAATTTTTTAAAAAAAATGGCCATTCGCGAAATTATTATTGGCGAGCCTCTGGCCAATAAAGCGCGCAAATCTCAATTGCTGCTGACCCATTATGGCGATCATATAAATCTCAACACCAATATTGCCTATCAGCAGGATGGCCAATTGAGCTCGCTGCTGGCGGTGCTCAAACTGACACCGGGGCAAAAGGGCCATGCCGATATTATTTTGGAAAACATGAACCCGCGTGATTTGGGTCGCGTGTCGACCCTTTTGGCGCCGCTTCAAGGTATTCATTTGCCGATTACGGCCCAGTTGGCGGTGAATTTTAATGGCAAGGCGGAGGCGCAAACTGGCTCCATTGAGCTTTTCGTGGCGCCGGGTGAGCTTGTGTTATCGGGCACACCTGTTGCCTTTAAAGAATTAACGATATCGGGCACGGCTGACTTTCGTCAGCAGCAGGTCTTGTTGCGCGACGCCCGGTTTAACGTTGCGGATGTGGCGGGCACGATATCGGGAGCCCTCAATTATACGCTCGATGAGTTGGGGAACATGAGCCAACTGGTATTTAATTTGGATGGGCGCGGCGTGCAGGCGAATTTGCCGAAACTATTTGAGCAAACTCTGGTGCTTCCGCGCGCCAAAGCCAAATTGAGTTACGACCTCGCCACAGGGCAATTGAATATTCGCCAGTTTAAGGCCGAGCATAATTTTGGCGAGGTGGCCCTTGCTGGCGCCATTGGGCTGGCCAATCGGGATGTCTATTTTGATTTCGTTACCGAGTTCGGCCGCTTAGACCTCGACGGCGCTTTAGCCCTCTGGCCCGTGCCAATCGCGCCGCGCGTGAAACAGTGGGTCCGCCAAAACCTGCTCGACGCCCAAGTGGTGGACGGGTCTCTCAAGCTCGATGTCGGGCTCGCTGAGTTGACCCGCCGCAAGCGCACCGACCCATTGCGCGAAGAGGCTTTGCAAATGAACCTTCAAGTGGAGCAGTCTAGTTTGCGCTTTTTAAACCAGCTGCCGCCCGTCGAGGACTTTCAGGCCAATATGCGGCTCGGCGGAACAAGCTTTCGGGTCGATGCCCAAGGGGGCGTGATGCATTTGCCGACATTGACCGACGGGGTCGATAAAGGCGGCACGCGGGCTGCGGTTATGCAAGCCACTCGTTTCTTTATTGCCGATATGCGCGACCCCAAACTCGCCGGGGATGTTGAGTTTACGGCGACAGGCGAAATTCGCGATGTCATTCGCGCCTTGAATGCCAAGCCTTTGGCTATTGTGAAAGATATCGATTTTGATTTCGACCGTATTCGCGGCGATGCGAACGCAAAGGTTCGCCTGAGTGTGCCTTTGGGGGCGAAGGTGAATATGGATGATTTCACCTATCAGGTCGAAGCCACCACGATGGATGTTTCCATCGATGAGGCGTTGGGGCCCTATACGATAACCGCGGCGCGTGGCATGGCCGACATTTCCAATTCTGGCATGCTGCTTATGGGGCGTGCCAAAGCCAATGGCGTGGCGGCAGGTTTTAGCTGGGACCAACCTTTTGGCGAAAACGCGGAGGCGCGCTCGCGGTTTTCTGCCCATACAAGCGTAACACCGCAAGACCTTGTCGACCTCGACCAGGCTTGGGTTGGCGAGCGAGCAACAGGCTCGGCTGCGGCCAATATTTTGGTTTTGGGGCCGATGGAAACCCCAAGCCAAATTCGCCTCTATGCCGATTTAACCCAAACCGAGCTGCTTCCGCGGCCCTTGGCCTATACCAAGCCGATTGGCGTTGTGAGTGACGTCCAAGCCGTTATGGGTACCGATGCCGAAGGCGATGTGGACGACATTCGCGCCCGCTTGCGGATTGACGGCGAGGAAGACTTGGGCGTGAAGATGACGCTCGATGGGTCTTTCATTGATAGCTTGAGTTTGCCCGCGATATCGTTGGGCAGGGATCGCAATGTGAATATTGCGTTGGAGAAGCAAGGCGATATCCGCCGCGTGGTTTTCAGCGCCGACCAATTTGATGCAGAGAAAGTTTTTCTAACCGGAAATACGGACGTGGTTCTGCCGCCGAGCGAATTTGAGTTCTTACCCTTTTTGGGCCCGAACGCGGTTGTTGAGGGGCGGATCCAAAAAGTTGTCGGTGGGCATGACACCCATGTGGATGACGCGAAAGTGCATTTGGTTATCCAAGCGGGCTTGCACGAGAAATTGCGCCTCGATGGCACGTTTCAAGATGGCACGCCGATTGTTGGATCGATAGATCGCGCGACCCCGATACGGCGAAATTTCTCTCTAAAAAGTGAAAATGCGGGACATATTTTGCGGATGTTTGACTTGCAAGACGGCATTTATGGCGGCGTGATGGAGGCACAAGGTAGCCTGTATGATTTGCGTATGGATGAGAAGGCGCGCGCGCGCGAAATCGGCGGGCGCATTACCGCCGTTGGGTTTAGAGCGCGCAAAGTTCCTGTCGTGGCTTCCATTTTAAGCCTCGCGTCCCTCACCGGAATTTCCGATACGCTGACGGGCGATGGCATTAAGTTTCGCAAATTAGAATCGGACTTCTCGATCAATGATGAACGCCTCACCATCGAGGGTGGGCTGGTGCATGGCGCCGCGGTTGGCTTTACCGTGCAGGGCGATTATCAACTAGAGGGCGATAAAGTAGATTTTGGCGGCACGGTTATACCGGCCTATTCGCTCAATTCCTTACCGGGCAAAATACCCTTGCTTGGGCGTCTGCTCGGCGGACGGCGAGGCGAGGGACTGATCGGCATCAGCTATCGTGTGGGCGGTACATTAGACGATTTGGATGTCTTGGTTAATCCGCTTTCCGTGTTAACGCCGGGCGTGTTTCGCCGAATCTTCGAATTTGGCATCGGCCTGCCTGACAGCGATGAGGTGGAAATTCCCGAGCCGCCGCGCGAGCAGCTAACCGAATAATGCGACGGCTTAAGTTGACGGGCGTAAAAGCACGTGACGTTTTTTGCCGGCGGATAATTTTATCGCCCCGTTTACCAAATCATCTTTGGTTAACTGCGCGGCAATATCTTTTTGCGCCGTATCGTTAACCTTGGCGCCGCCGCCTTGGACGAGGCGTCGAGCTTCGCCATTGGAGCCCGCAAGTCCGGCCAAAACAAAGGCTTGCAAAAGCCCCAAACCGTCGTCCAATAGGCTGGCCTGCATGTCGACACTGGGCAGGTCGGTGCTGGTGCCGCCGCCTTCAAAGGTTTCCAGCGCGGTGGCTTCGGCTTTTTGCGCGGCTTCTAGCCCATGGCACATAGCGGTGGCTTGGGTGGCGAGTATCTTTTTGGCTTCGTTCAAATCAGCCCCTTCAAGGGCTTCTAGGCGAGCGATTTCATCGAGCGGTAATTCGGTGAAGAGTTTCAAAAAGCGGCTAATGTCGGCGTCTTCTGTGTTGCGCCAAAACTGCCAATAATCATAGACCGACAAGAGGTCAGCGTTCAGCCAAACGGCGCCTTGGGCGGTCTTGCCCATTTTCGCGCCCGAGGCCGTGGTCAGCAAATTCGTGGTTAGGCCATAGGCTGATTTTTGATCGGTGCGGCGGGTCAAATCAATGCCATTGACGATATTGCCCCATTGGTCCGAGCCGCCCATTTGCAGGGTGCAATCATAGCGTCGGTTCAATTCGAGGAAATCATAGGCCTGTAAAATCATGTAGTTGAATTCAAGAAAGCTCAGCGGTTGCTCGCGCTCGAGGCGCAATTTCACACTGTCGAAACTCATCATGCGGTTGACCGAAAAGTGGCGGCCATAATCGCGCAAAAACTCTATGTAATTTAGCTTCGAGAGCCAATCATCATTGTCGACCATAATGGCATCTGTTGGGCCATCGCCGAAGGTCAAAAAGCGCTCGAACGTGGCGCGGATGGTTTTCTTATTCTCGTCGATTTTATCTTGCGTCAGCAATTGGCGGCTTTCGTCTTTGCCCGAGGGGTCGCCGACTTTGGTGGTGCCGCCGCCGATGACCACGATGGGCCGATGGCCCGCTTGTTGCAGGCGGCGCAGCATGAGAATGGAAATTAAATTGCCGACATGCAAAGAGGGCGCCGTGCAATCATAGCCGATATAGCCAGTGACAATGCCTCCCCCATCGGAACCAGAACCTTCGGAACTAGAGCCATCGGAGCTATCGCTACCCAGAGCGGCGTCGAGCGCTTTGTCATCGGTGCATTGGGCAATGAAGCCGCGTTGGTCGAGCGTTTTTAGAAAATCTGATGTATAAGTCATGACTGAAACTGTTAAGCAAACCGCCTTTGAAAATCAAGAGGCCATATTGGCCGAGGGACAGCTCGGCAAAATTTAGCAAAGGACGCCTGCCATGACCGCCATAAAAACCTGCCTAGGGCTGATGAGCGGCACCTCGCTGGATGGCATTGATTTGGCGCTGCTGGAAACCGATGGCGAAGCGCATATCCGGCCCCTGCGCGATGGCTTTCAGGCCTATGATGCGTCCACGCGGGCGGCGTTGCGCGAGGCTTTGGATATCGCGGCCGCTTTGCCAACGCCTGTGCTGGCTGATTTGGCGCTCTGGCCGTCGGAGCTGATAAGTGCCGATGCGCTGGTTACGCAGGCGCATATCGAAGCGGTGCAAAATTTTCTTCGCGCAAACCATCACCCAAACCATCACCCAAATAAAGAGAGTGTGTCGCTTGTCGGCTTTCACGGTCAAACCCTAGTGCATCGCCCCGACGAGGGCTTCACGCTACAAATCGGCGATGGGCAGGCTTTGGCGCAAGCCTTGGGGGTGGATGTGGTTGGCCAGTTTCGCCGCGCTGATATGGCCGCCGGCGGGCAGGGGGCGCCGCTGGCCCCTCTGTTTCATGCCGCTTTGGTTCACGCCGAGCCTTCGTCGGATCGACAAGCGCAGGCCGTGTTGAATTTAGGCGGTATCGCCAATATTACCTGGCTTGGCGCGCCAGATAATTTGCTGGCCTTTGATACCGGTCCGGCCAATGCTTTGCTGGATGATTGGGTGCAGCAAAAAACGGCGCAGGCCTATGATGAGAACGGCACTCTGGCGGCCAATGGCGAGGTGGACCCCCGCGCTTTAGCGGCGTTGATGGCGCATCCGTTTTTTACCGCACCGCCGCCCAAATCGCTCGATAGATTGGGCTTTGATATGGCGCCAATACAGGCGCTCAGTGCCGAAGACGGTGCCGCTACTTTGACCGCCTTTACCGCAGCCAGTGTCGCGGTGGGTCTGGCGCTTTGCCTTGCTCCCCCGAGCCGATTGATTTTATGCGGAGGCGGGCGTCACAATAAAACGCTGGTCCGCGCTCTGGAACAAACCACACAAATAGAAGTTATCAATTGCGATGCATTGGGCTGGCGCGGCGATGCGCTGGAAGCCCAAGCCTTTGCTTGGCTGGCTATGCGCAGCCTCAAAGGCCTGCCGCTTAGCCAAGCCGAAACCACCGGCGTGGGCGCCCCTACCTCCGGTGGCGAGCTCTATAGCGCAGGCTAGGAAGCGGTTTATTTAGCTGCAATTTCCGCGATGCGGTTGTCGAGATATTTGCCGACGACGCCATCGAGCGTATCCATATCTTTTTCAAAGAAATGATTGCCGCCTTTGATGTTTTGATAGTCGATGGTGATGCCTTTTTGCGCTTGCAAGCGTTCGACCAATTTTTCGACATCGTCTTTGGGCACAATCCGGTCGGCATCGCCATGGGTAATCAGACCGCTGGCGGGGCAGGGCGCCAAAAAGGTGAA
>JABHDF010000014.1 GCA_018673175.1 Rhodobiaceae bacterium
CTTTGAGCTCATGACTTTGAGCTCATGACTTTGAGCTCATGACTTTGAGCTCATGACTTTGAGCTCATGACTTTGAGCTCATGACTTTGAGCAATGGGCGTGCTAAGGCAAGCCAATGCAAATTGTCGACACACCCGCCGCGCTTATAAGCGGCCTTGCCCCCAACACGCGCCTGATGGGCGTGGATTTGGGCAGCAAGACCATCGGGCTGGCACTGGGCGATAGCCATCATAAAATTGCCACTCCGTTTTTCACCATTCGACGCAAAAAATTCGGCCCCGACGCCGCCGCCCTAGCCAAGATTGTGGCCGATGAAAAAGTCGGCGCCATGGTGATGGGACTGCCACTAAACATGGACGGCTCGGCCGGCCCGCGCGTGCAAGCGACGCAAGCCTTCTTGCGCAATTTGACGAATTTAGACAATTTTCCCGACTTGCCCGTGTTGTTATGGGACGAGCGATTGTCCACCGCCGCCGTGGAGCGCACCCTCTTGGAAGCCGATACCAGCCGTGCCAAACGCGCCGATGTCATCGACAAAATGGCCGCCGCTTATATCCTGCAAGGCGCCATCGACGCGCTTTATGGCGTTTAGATAATTAGTCGAGATGAACTGCGTGCAGATTAAATCGCTTGCCTCGTTTGGCCGCGCACCGTATATAATCAGTTTTTGATGACAGATAAGCAACCACTGGGCGCCTTTGCGCACCGCGATCTCCTCGGGATTGAAGGTCTTTCTGTTTCTGATATCACCCATTTGCTAGATGCCGCCGACGCCTATGTGGACCACAATAGACAGGTCGATAAAAAGACCTCTGCCTTGCGCGGCCGCACGCAAATTAATTTGTTTTTTGAAAGCTCGACCCGCACGCAAAGCTCGTTTGAGCTGGCAGGCAAGCGCCTGGGTGCCGATGTCATGAATATGTCGGTCGCCGCTTCCGCCGTAAACAAAGGCGAGACCCTGCTCGATACCGCCGCCACGCTTAACGCCATGAACCCCGACTTGCTTGTGGTTCGTCACGGCGATAGCGGCGCGGTGGCTCTGTTGGCGCAAAAAGTATCCTGCGCCGTTTTGAACGCAGGCGATGGTGCCCATGAACACCCGACCCAAGCCTTGCTGGATGCGCTGACCATTCGTCGCCGCCTTGGCAAGCTGGAGGGCTTGCGCGTTGCGATTTGTGGCGACATTAGCCACAGCCGTGTGGCGCGCTCGAATTTGCTCTTGCTCAACCGAATGGGCGCCACTGTGCATCTTATTGGTCCGCAAACGTTGCTTCCCGCCGGCGCCGAACAATTGGGCGCGCGCGTGTTTACCGATATGCGCGAAGGACTTGCGGGCTGCGATATTGTGATGATGTTGCGCATTCAAAACGAACGCATGGAAGGCGCGCTTATTCCGTCGGTTCGAGAATATTACCACCTCTATGGCCTCGACCGCGAGAAACTGAGTTTTGCCAAACCGGGCGCTTTGGTAATGCATCCAGGCCCAATGAACCGGGGTGTCGAGATTGATAGCGCCGTGGCCGATGACGCCGAGATTAGCCTCATCCGAGACCAAGTCGAAATGGGCGTGGCGGTTCGCATGGCCGTGTTGGAAGCGCTAGCTGCCAATCTGCCAAACGCTGGGGGGAGCCGCACATGACTGGGTTAACCAGTGCCTTTACCAATGCCCGACTGATTGACCCAAGCCAAAAGCTGGATGAGATTGGCACGCTTTTGATCGTCGACAATCAAGTGGCAGCCATGGGTAAGGGCATCGATATCCCCGCCGATTGCGAGACCATAGACTGCCAAGGCAAAGCCATCCTGCCCGGCCTTATCGACATGCAAGTGTTTACCGGCGAGCCGGGCGAAGAACACCGCGAAACTTTGGCCACCGCCTCGCAAGCCGCCGCGGCTGGCGGCGTGACTGCCATGGTGACTATGCCGAACACAAACCCTGTGATTGATGATGCGGCGCTGGTTGACTTTATTACGCGCCGCGCCCGCGACACGGCGATTGTGCGCGTGCACCCCATGGCCGCGCTGACCAAAGGCTGCCTCGGCGTGCATATGACCGAGTTTGGCCTGTTGCGCGAAGCCGGAGCCGTGGCCTTTACCGATGGCGACCGCGCTGTGATGAACGCCCTCACCATGCGGCGCGCTTTATCTTATGCGGCCAATTTCAATGCGCTGATTGTACAGCACGCGATGGACCAAGATTTGCAAAGCGCTGGCGTGATGCATGAAGGGGAGCTGGCCACCCGGCTGGGCCTGGCCGGCATTCCTGCCGCGGCAGAAACCACAATGATTGACCGCGACTTGCGCCTCGTTGAGCTAACTGGCGGGCGCTATCATATTTCGCAAATCTCTTCGGCCGAAAGTGTGGCGACCATTCGGGCTGCGAAGAAACGCGGCGTCCGTGTCTCTTGCGGCGTCTCAGCCACGCATTTAATGCTCAACCAAAATGACGTGGAAAATTATCGCAGTTTCGCCAAATTATCTCCGCCCTTGCGCGACGAAGAAGATCGCCTCGCGCTCATCCTCGGCGTGGCCGATGGCACCATTGATGTGGTGGTCTCGGGCCATAACCCGCAAGACGCAGAAGCCAAACGCCAGCCTTTCGCACAAGCCGCTTACGGCACCGTGGGCGTGGAAACGCTGCTGGCCGGACTTTTGACTTTGCACCACGCCAATGAGCTAGACCTTGCCACCTTGCTGGCTTGTGTCACCCAACGCCCTGCCGAACTGCTGGGGTTGGACGGCGGTCGCTTGGCCGTTGGCGATGCCGCTGACTTTACGTTGGTGGATTTGGGCGAGCCTTGGATTGTTGCCGCCGATGCCTTGCGTTCGAAGTCGCAAAATGCTGCAATCGATAGACGAAAAGTTCAGGGTCGCGTCTACGCCACTTATGTAAATGGCGAAGCGGTTTTCGAGCTTCCTTAACATTTTACCTATTCCTTTCGGGAGATAAACCATGAGCGATGCAGTTATAATTCTATTGGCAGGCGGCTTTGGCTACCTATTGGGCTCTGTGCCATTTGGTTTGATTTTCACCCGTTTCGGCGGCAAAGGCGATATTCGCGATATTGGCTCGGGCAATATTGGCGCCACCAATGTACTGCGCTCGGGCAGCAAGGTTTTGGCCTTGGCAACGCTTCTGGCAGACGCCGCCAAAGGTGCGCTCGCCGTGGCTTTGGTTTGGCGTTTGGGCAATGACCAAGCGGCACTGTTTGCCGGACTGGCGGCTCTTGTTGGGCATTTATTTCCCGTCTGGCTTAACTTTAAAGGCGGCAAAGGCGTGGCCGTGTTTATTGGTGCCATCCTCATTATGTCGCCGTTCACGGGCATTGTGTTTTTGCTCGTTTGGTTGCTCGTGGCCCTCGCCTTTCGCCGGTCGTCGCTTGCTGCCATTACCGCCATGGTTTTGAGCCTGCCGCTTTTGGTCTTCCTTGGCGAGATTGACACGTTCGGTTTCACCTTACTTATGGTGGCTCTGTCTTTATGGGCGCACCGCGAAAACATTGCGCGCTTGCGCACCGGCACCGAACCTAAAATCGGCCAGTAAACCAAACTCACACCCTCCGCACATGGGCAAACTATGGCGGCAATAATAATAAAAAAAGAAAGAGGTTTGCCGTGCACATGACAATCGTCGACCCAAGCAAGTTTTGAGCCTGCCTCTCAACGAGCAACTCGCTTATTTGCGCCTCGCGCGCACCGAGAAAATTGGCCCCGTCACCTTTCAACGCCTCATCCGCCTTTATGGCAATAGCGAGGCCGCGCTCGAGGCGCTGCCAGAGCTGTCTAGCCGTGGCGGGCGCAAACGTCCGTTGAAAGCCTATTCCCTTGCGAAAGCCAAACAAGAATATAGCGATACGCAAAAGCTGGGCGGGCAGTATTTAATTTGGGGCACGCCGAACTATCCAACCGCTTTGGCCGCTTTGGCCGCTCTGCCCGATGCGCCGCCCCTTATCGCGGCGCATGGCCATACGCATTTATTGCAGCGTCCGATGGTGGCCATGGTTGGCGCGCGCAATGCGTCTGCGGCAGCGCGAAAAATCACCTCTCAATTGGCCGGCGACCTCAGCGCCAATGGCATCATCATCGTCTCTGGTTTGGCCCGCGGTGTCGATGGCGCCGCCCATGCAGCCGCTTTGGGCCAAGGCACCATTGCGGTTTTGGGCAATGGCGCCGCGCACGCGTACCCACCGGAAAACGCCGCGTTACAAGACAGAATTATCGAACAAGGCTTATTATTGGCCGAGAACCCGCCAGACACAGCGCCACAAGCCAGCTTGTTTCCGCGCCGCAACCGCATCATATCGGGGTTATCCTTAGGGGTGATTGTGGTCGAGGCGGCGCGCCGTTCCGGCTCTTTAATCACCGCGCGTTTTGCCGGCGAACACGGCCGCGAAGTGATGGCCGTGCCGGGCTCGCCTCTCGATGCGAGATGCCTTGGGTCGAACAATCTACTGCGCGATGGCGCCAGCCTCATTGAAACCGCAGATGATGTCCTGGGCGTGCTTCGCCCCCTCATTGAGCGACCCGAGATGGAAGCCCAACACCGCCCTTTCCTCGGCTCGCCAAACGCCTCGCCGCCATCGATTGACGATATCGATCGGCACACCCTTATCGAGCTCATGGGGCCTGTGCCGATGAGTGTCAATGACTTGATTGAACAATCACAAATGCCCGTGCAGCACGTTCATTTGGTGCTGCTGGAGTTAGACTTAGCGGGTCGATTGACGCATGAACACGGGGGCAAAATCTGCCTGATATAGCCCTGGCCGCAAACGCGCGATTTGACAGATGGGCTAATTTTGACCATATGATGCGCACCTAATAAGCTTTTGGAGCCTGAAAATGGAAGTTGTTATTGTTGAATCGCCCGCGAAGGCGAAGACCATCAATAAATATCTCGGCAAGGATTTTATCGTCCTCGCCTCTTTTGGGCACGTGCGCGACCTGCCGGAAAAAAACGGCTCGGTCGACACCGACAATGATTTTGAGATGAAATGGGAAGAGCAAGGCGACGCCAAAAAACGCCTGAGCGACATTGCCAAAGCGGTGAAAAGTGCCGACAGTCTTGTGCTCGCCACCGACCCCGACCGCGAGGGCGAAGCCATTAGCTGGCACGTTTTGGAAGTGCTGCGGAAGAAAAAAGTATTGGGCGATAAGCCCGTTAGCCGCGTGGTGTTTAACGCGATTACCAAAAAATCTGTTTTAGAAGCCATGGCCAATCCGCGCCAAATCGACGAAAAACTGGTCGACGCCTATCTGGCACGCCGCGCGCTCGACTACCTCGTGGGCTTTAACTTATCGCCTGTTCTATGGCGCAAATTGCCGGGCTCGCGCTCCGCCGGACGCGTGCAGTCGGTGGCCTTGCGGCTTATTTGTGAGCGCGAAATAGAGATCGAACAATTCGACCCGCGCGAATATTGGTCGGTAGATACCGATTTAACCACGGCTGACAATCAGCCCTTGCCAACGCGTTTGGTCATTCATAAAGGTGAGAAGCTAGACAAGTTTTCGTTGGGCGATGAGGCGGCCGCGCGCGAAGCCGAAGCCGCCATCGCCAATACCAGCTTTACGATTGAGCGGATTGAAAGCAAACCTGGCCAGCGCAATCCATCGGCGCCATTTACCACCTCGACCTTGCAACAAGAAGCCAGCCGCAAACTTGGCTTTAACGCCAAACGCACCATGCAAGTGGCACAGCTTTTGTATCAAGGCATGACCATCAATGGCGAAGAAACCGGCCTGATTACCTATATGCGTACCGATGGCACGCAAATTGCCCCCGAAGCCGTAACCGAGACCCGCGAGGTCATCACCCATGTGTTTGGCCCTGACTATTTGCCTGAAAAGTCTCGCGTTTATGAGACCAAAGCTGCCAATGCCCAAGAAGCGCATGAAGCCATTCGCCCAACCAGTTTGGCCCGCCTGCCCGAAGATATGGGCGCCTATTTAGACGGCGACCAGGCTAAATTATATGAGCTGATTTGGAAGCGCACCATGGCGTCGCAAATGGAAAACGCCCGCGTGCAGCGCACCACGATTACCATTTCGGGCGCCGATGGCGTGACCGGACTGCGCGCCTCTGGAACGGTGATTACCTTCTCTGGTTTCTTGAAACTTTATGAAGAAGGTAAAGACGATGAGGCCGACCAAAAAGACGGCCCGCGCCTACCCCAAGTAAACGAAGGCGAAGCCGTGAATGTGGCTAAAATTTCGCCCGAACAACATTTCACCGAGCCACCCCCGCGCTTTAGCGAGGCGACTTTGGTGAAGCGCATGGAAGAGCTGAGCATTGGCCGCCCTTCTACTTACGCCAGCGTGTTGAGTGTTCTGCGCGACCGCGATTATGTGGTGATGGATAGAAACCGTTTCGTGCCACAAGATAAAGGCCGTTTGGTTATCGCTTTCCTCGAGAATTTCTTTGACCGCTATGTGGAATATGATTTCACCGCCAGCCTAGAAGCCGACCTCGATAAAGTATCGGCTGGCACGATGAGCTACAAAGATGTGTTGGCGCGCTTCTGGGAAGATTTCCATCGCACGGTAGAAACCACGATGGAAATTCGCAACACCCAAATTCTCGACACGATGAACGAGGTTCTGGGCAAGCACATATTTAAAGATACCGGCGATGGCGACCCCCGCGTCTGCCCGAAATGTGGCGAAGGCGGCCTGAGCCTCAAGACAGGTCGCTTTGGCGCATTTGTGGGCTGCACCCGCTACCCCGATTGCGGCTTCACGCGCCCCTTTGCTGGCGAGCAAGCCGAGCAAGGCGACATCGAACGGATTTTGGGGCAAGACCCAGAAACCAAACTGGATGTCCATGTGAAAAGTGGCCGCTTTGGCCCCTATATCCAATTGGGCGAAGCGGGCGATACGGAAGATAAGCCCAAACGCGCTGGTATTCCCAAAGGCAAAACACCGGAAGAAATGGAGCTTGAGTATGCGCTGAAGCTGCTTTCCTTGCCGCGCCTCGTAGGTGTGCATCCCGAAACGGGTGAAGACATTATGGCAGATATCGGCCGCTATGGGCCGTATATCAAAGCTGGCAAACAATCGGCAAGCCTAGAGACGCCCGACGAAGTATTTGAGATTGGCGTCAACCGCGCCGTGACCGTGATTGCCGAACGCAAGGCAAAAGGCCCTGCGCGCGCGCAAGGCGGCAGCGTGATTAGCGAATTAGGCGAGCATCCCGATGACCAAAAACCCGTCCGCGTCATGGATGGTCGCTTTGGCCCTTATGTGAAATACGACAAAGTGAACGCCACAATTCCTAAGGATGAAAATCCGGAGCAGCTTACCCTCGAGCGTGGGCTGGAATTGATTGCGGCGCGCATTGCCAAAGGCCCCGCTAAAAAACGCAAAAAAGCAGCTCCGAAGAAAAAAGCGGCCAAAAAGAAGCCCGCTAAAAAAGCTGCGGCTAAAAAACCCGACCCCTCAAAGCCCGACCCCTCAAAGGAAGCCTAGTGGCTAGATTGCCATCGCGCGACGAGGTGTTGAAATTCATTGCCGAACAAGATGGCAAAGTGGCGAAGCGCGACATCGCCAAAGCCTTTAACATTAAGGGTGACGACCGCATTCCGCTGAAGCGCATGTTACGCGAGCTGGGCGCCGAAGGCCTATTGGATGGCAGTCGCAAAGGCAGCTTGCGCGGGGCGGGTGAGTTGCCAAACGTCAGCGTTGTGCAAATTACTGGGCGCAATAAATATGGCTATTTACAAGCCCGCGCCCGCCTTGAAGGCAACCTTTTGGACGGCGAAGATGACCCCGTTATTGAGATTGATGACAGCGCCCCCAAGTCCAAACGCCATCGACCCTCCCCGCCTGTTTCGCCCGGTGACATTGCCTTGGCGCGACTTTTCAAAAAGAGTAAATATAAATATACCGCGCGCGTAATCCGAAAATTAGGCGGCGAAGAAGGCACTTTATTTGGCGTGGTACGCGAGCGCCCCGATGGGCTTTGGCTGGTGCCCGCGGATCGGCGCGAGCGCTATGATTATAAATTAGAAGACGACACCAAAGCCGAGCATGGCGATTTATTGGCTTGCGAAAAAATTGCCGCCCGCCGCATGGGCGCCAAGCGCGCCCGCATGGTCGACAATATTGGCAGCGCCAGCGACCCGCATGCGTTTTCTTTGCTGGCCATCGCCGAGCAAGGCATTCGCGTGATTTTTCCCGATGCGGTGATCCGCGAATCTGAGGCCGTACAGCAGGCCAGCCTGAAGGGCCGCGAGGACCTGACGCAGATTTCTTTCGTAACCATCGACCCGCCCGATGCGCGCGACCATGATGATGCCGTCTATGCCGAGCCCGACCCCGACCCGACGAACCCGAACGGCCATATTGTTTGGGTGGCCATTGCCGATGTGGCCGCCTATGTAACGCCCGGTAGCGAGATGGATGCGGAAGCGCGAAAGCGCGGCAATTCAGTTTACATGCCTGACCGCGTGGTGCCCATGTTGCCCGAGCGTCTGTCGACCGATTTATGTTCGTTGCGCGAAAAGGAAACGCGGCCATGCCTCGCGGTTCGTATGGTCATTGGCGAAAACGGTAAAAAGCGGTCGCATGAATTTTACCGTGGCCTTATGCGCTCGGCTGCCAAGCTGAGTTATGCGCAAGCCCAAAAGGCTTTCGATGGCGAAGTGGAAGACGCGTTTGCCCCGATGGACGAGCCCGTCTTACAGCCGTTATGGCGCGCCTATCAAACCATGGCCGTGGCCCGCGATGCGCGCGAACCTTTGCGCATCAATCGGCCAGAGCGGCGGGTGGAGATGAGCGATGAAGGCAAAATCTCGCGGATTTATTTCCCCGCCGCCTTGGAAGCCCATAAGCTCATCGAAGAGATGATGGTCTCGGCCAATGTATGTGCCGCCGAAACTTTGGAAAAACACAAACGTCGGTTGATGTATCGCGTGCATGATACACCGCCGGAAGAACGCGTAAAAAACCTTGGCGATTTTTTGCGTCCCATGGGCGTCAACGTCAATTTAGGCCAAACGCTTTTGCCGCATTTGTTCAACTCATTAATGGAACAAGCCAAAGACAGCGCCCATGCGCCCAGCGTCTCGGAAGCGGTTTTGCGCACGCAATCACAAGCGGTTTACGCCACCGATAATCTGGGCCACTTTGGGCTGAACCTTGGCCGCTATGCGCATTTCACCTCGCCCATTCGTCGGTACGCCGACCTCACCGTTCACCGCGGGCTGATTGCCGCTTTAGGCTTTGGCAAAGATGGCCAGACGCCAGAAGAAGCCGACCAATTAGACGACATCGCAGAAGCCATATCGATTACCGAGCGCCGTGCCATGGTGGCCGAACGCAGCGCCAATGAGCGCTATATGTCGGCTCATATGGCCACACAAATTGGCGATGCTTTTTCGGCTCGTATTTCTGGCGTGTCGCGAGCCGGCTTATTCGTGGCGCTCATCGATACCGGCGCCGAGGGGCTTATTCCCATCTCGCGACTGGGCGAAGAGCGCTTCTTTGCCGACGATGGCAATATGTTCATGACCGGCGGCACCACCGGATTGACCTTCCGCATTGGCCAAACCGTGGAAGTGGAATTGGTGGAAGCCACCCCTATTCAAGGCGGGTTGCTATTCGCTTTGCTGGAAGGCGGCACGCAAGAAGGCAAGCCGAAACAAAGGCGTGGGTCTGGCCGAAGTGGCCAATTTAGAAAATCTGGCGCGAGCAAAAATAGCAAGAAACCGCCGCGTAGCAAAAGGAGACGGAGCCGATGAGTATGGAAGATATGCTGGTAGAAAAGCGCCTTAAAGGCCCTGCCATGTGGCGCGGCGCACGCGCGCGTTGCCCGGCGTGTGGCGAGAAAACCATGTTTCACAAATACCTCAAAGTCAGCGAAACTTGTGGCTCGTGTGGACTTAATCTGGGTGAGCATCAAGCCGATGACGCGCCGCCCTATTTTACAATTTTCATTGTTGGCCACATCATCGTGCCGGTTGCGCTAATTGTGGAGCGCACCTACATGCCGCCGCTTTATGTGCATGCTTTGATTTTTGGCATCTTGTCTATCGTCGTCAGCCTCATCTCTTTGCCCATCGTAAAAGGCGCCGTCGTGGGGCTGCAATGGGCGCTGGAGCTACATGGATTTGCCCCCGCCGATGAAGAAGATGACGAAGATGACGACAGGAAAGAGGCCAAATAAAATGACCAAAAAAAAAATTACCGCGCCCAAGGGCAGCACGCCAACCAGCCCCGGTGAGTACCGCGAAGACAATGTCGCGGCCGTGCGGCCCAAAGAAGCCTCGACCCTGATTGTGGTGCGCCAAGAAGGCGCCAAGCCGAAAATCCTGATGGGCAAACGCGCGGCTTCGCATAAATTCATGCCGAATAAATTCGTCTTTCCCGGCGGACGCCTCGACTATGTCGACCAGCGTTTGGTGGTCAACAAAAAACTCAGCGCCCCGGTGATGAAACGCTTGCGCAAAGAGACCGCAAAAACCGTCAGCGATAATAAATTACGCGGGCTGGCTCTGGCCGCCATACGCGAAACTTTTGAAGAAACCGGACTGATTATCGGACGCGAAACCAAAGCGCACCTTCGCTCGGGCAATGCGGTTTGGCAGTCTTATTTCGACCACGGGGTGGAGCCGCCACTGGATAAAATGGACTTTATCGCCCGCGCCGTGACCCCGACGCATCGCTCGCGCCGTTTTGATACGCGGTTTTTCATGGTCTATGACGAATTTATTCATACCGACCCCGAAGAAATGCAAAAAGCCAGTGGCGAATTGCTAGATTTACATTGGCTGACGCTAGAAGAAGCGCGCAAACTCGACCTGCCCGCCATCACCCGTTCGGTGATTGATATGGTGGAGGCACGGATGCAAAAAGACCGCGCCGAACAGCTCAAAGCGCCTGCGCCTTATGTACGATTTAAGAACAACAAGCCGCTAATGACGCTTCTGTAGCTTATCGGTTGACTTTAACCGTGAAATGCCTATTTTCACGCCACGCGCTGATTGCGCCTCAAGTTTTTAAGGATTGAAAAGATGGCCAAACCAACCACAGTCAAAATCAAGCTGGAAAGCACTGCAGGCACCGGTTTTTACTATGTAACCAAGAAAAATGCCCGCACGATGACCGAAAAAATGGTTGTCAAAAAATACGATCCCGTTGTGCGTAAGCATGTGGAATTCAAAGAAAACAAAATCAAGTAATCACGCGATTTTGTGGCTTCAAAAGGCGCCCCTGCGGGCGCCTTTTTTGCGTTTGGGCCAAAGGATAAAGATATAATCATTGCCGCACATGGCGAACGCGCTAAATATACACACATGCAAAGCGATGAAGCCGAGATTTTAGCCCTAAAGGCCCTTACCTATCTAGCCGGACTAGACGAGGAAATGGATCGCTTTTCCAGCCTTACCGGCATGGCACAAGGCGATATTGTCGAGCGCGCTTCCGACCCCGAAATGTTGGCTGGTATTTTAGAGTTTTACCTATCCGACGAAGCGCTGCTGACCGAGTTCTGCGAAGCCTTTGAGATACCCTTAGAAGATCCTGCCCGTGCGCGCGCTGCCCTGCCCGGTGGCGACCTGCCGCATTGGACTTAACCTGTAACTTGGAAAGACGTGTATTATGAGCCATCCCAAGGCTGAGATTCCTGCCGACACATTGGTGCAACTAGAAGGCCTGACCCTCGACCCGAACCGTCCGCTCATCATTACCGATGCGGATGAAGTGTTGTTGAAATTCATGCGCCGCGTGGAACATTATTTGGAGACTTTGGGACTGTGGATTGATCTCAGCAGTTTTGCGCTGAGCAACAATATCAAATCTCGCAAGAACAATGAGTCGGTGCAAATCCCCACGCTCATCGATGATTTTTTTGCTTCCGAAACGCCCTTCATCGAAGCCGCAGATGGTGCCGCCGATACGCTCTCCAGCTTATCTGAACACGCGCAAATTATCGTGCTGACCAATCTGCCTGCCGCCCATCGCGAGGCGCGGATTGAAAATCTCAAAGGCCATGGCATGGCTTATCCGGTGGTCGTCAACTCTGGGCTCAAGGGCCCGGCGGCCAAATGGCTGGCCGATAAAACCGCAGGACCGGTTTTCTTTCTCGACGATATACCCCACAATATAACCTCTGTGGCGGAACATGCACCGGATGTAAATTGCATCCATTTTATTGCCGACCCGCGCCTTGCCAAGCTCATTAGCAAAGCCAAAGGCGCGACCGCGCGTATTGATATTTGGGCCGAGGCACATGACTTTATTTCCGGAAAAATCGCCGAACACGCCAGCCGATAGCCAGGGCTTAATCGACACGCTATGCCGCGATTGCGCCACGCTAGCGCCTTTACCGATCCAAGCCCTCCGCTGCGCCGCTTGTGGATCCCCACGCTTGGTCAAACACGGGGAGCTTACCCAATTGGGCGTTGCGCATCTTGATTGTGATGCGTTTTATGCCGCCGTCGAAAAACGCGACAACCCCGAGTTAACCGATAAGCCTGTTATCATTGGCGGCGGTCGGCGCGGCGTGGTTTCCACGTGCTGCTATGTGGCGCGCATTCATGGCGTGCATTCGGCCATGCCGATGTTTCAAGCTACCAAAGCCTGCCCCAAGGCGGTTATCATCCAACCCGATATGGAAAAATATGGCCGTGTCGGTCGCGAGGTGCGCGCGCTCATGCAAGAGCTGACCCCCTTGGTGGAGCCGCTATCCATCGATGAGGCCTTCATGGATTTGCGCGGCACCGAGCGTTTGCATGGTGGCCCGCCTGCCCTGAGCCTATTGAAACTCGTACAGCGCATTGAGGCCGAGATTGGCATTACCGTGTCGATTGGGCTTAGCCATAATAAGTTTCTCGCCAAACTGTCTTCTGATTTTGATAAGCCGCGGGGCTTCTCGCTCATCGGCCAGGCCGAGACCCTGGATACGCTGGCTGCCCTGCCGGTCAGTGCCATTTGGGGGGTCGGCAAAGCCATGCAGGCACGGTTGGCGCGCGATGGCATCCGCCAAATCTCGCAACTCCAAAAAATCGACGAAAGCGAATTGGCGCGTCGCTATGAGGCCACGGGCTTGCGCCTCGCCCGGCTTGCCAAAGGCCATGACACACGGCCCGTAACGCCGCGCGCCGCCGCCAAATCCATCTCCAGCGAAACAACTTTTAACGAAGACCTATCCGATGGCGCGGCCTTAGAAAAACATCTCTGGCGCCTATCTGAGCGCACAGCCGAGCGCTGCAAGGCCAAGGGCGTGGCGGGTAAGACGTTGGTGTTGAAAATGAAAGCCGACCGCTTGTCGTCGCTGACTCGCAGCCGCGCCCTATCGAACCCAACCCAATTGGCCGATGTGATTTTCGAGCAAGGCCGAGACATGATGCATCACCTATTGGCCGATAAACCCGGCACGCGGTTTCGCCTCATCGGCATTGGATTGGCTGGCTTGGTAGACGAAAAAATGGCCGACCCACTCGACCTTGGCGACCCCGATAAAGCCAAACGCAAAGCCGCCGAGCAAGCCATGGATGTGTTGCGCGACAAATTCGGCAAAGACAGCATCAAAAAAGGGCGTGGCCTTTAGCCGCTTGGCGAATTGAGTTAAGATGAAGATTATTCCGCAAAATGAGGCGCACATGAGTAAAAACATTGAAGGCATTTTAGACGCTATGGGCCTCCTACTGCCCGAGCCAGCCGCTCCGCTGGGCGCCTATGTGCATTATGTGCAGACGGGCAATCTGCTGATGATATCTGGCCAAGGCCCTGTCAGTGCCAGCGGCGTGGCGATTAAGGGTCGTTTGGGCGGTGGGCTGGAGATTGACGATGGCCATCGGGCGGCGCAAATTTGTGGGCTCAATATTGTGGCGCGCCTCAAAGCCGCGCTGGAGGGTGACTTTGATCGGGTGACAAAAATCGTCCGCCTCAACGGGTTCGTCAATTCCACTCCTGAGTTCACCCATCAGCCTGCCGTCATCAATGGCGCCTCTGATTTAATGTTTGAATTGTTCGGCGCGCGCGGCGTGCATAGTCGCACCGCCGTTGGCGTTAGCGCTTTGCCGATGGGCTGGGCCGTCGAGATAGACGCCATTGTGGAAATAGAAGGTGACGCGAAAGTATGAGTGAGACCGTGTCTGTTCAGGTTCGGGTTATCTCGAGCCTTAATCTTGTAGAGCCCGCCAAATGGGACGCCTGTGCCAACCCGGAGGGCGAGGTTTACAATCCGTTTTTGCGGCATGCGTTTTTGCTGGCTATGGAAGAAAGCGGTTCGGCCACAGCCGAAACCGGATGGCTGGGCCAGCATTTGATTTTGGAAAACGAAGCCGACGAGGTTTTGGCCGTCATGCCGCTTTATCTCAAAGACCACAGCCAAGGTGAATATATTTTCGACTATGGCTGGGCCGATGCGTTTCACCGCGCGGGCGGGCATTACTATCCTAAATTATCAAGCGCGGTTCCGTTTACGCCCGCCGGGGGACGTCGGCTTTTGGTCAAACCGGGGCCACACCATGACGAGCATAAAAACCAATTGCTCGCCGCCGCGCTCACGCTTTTGAAAAAACTCGATGCCTCTTCCTTGCACATTAACTTTCTGCCTGAGGAAGATTGGGAGACCCTTGGCACACAAGGTTTCTTACTTCGCACCGACCAGCAATTCCATTGGCTAAATGAGGGCTACCAGAGCTTTGAAGCGTTTTTAGATGCCATGGCGTCACGCAAACGCAAGAACCTGCGTAAGGAGCGCGCCAAGGCGCTAGAAAACGGCATTGAAATTGAGGCGATCACCGGAGACCAGCTCACAGAAGAGCATTGGGATGCGTTTTTCCATTTTTACGTCGATACGGGCCACAGAAAATGGGGCACGCCCTATTTGACCCGCGACTTCTTTACCCGCATCCAGCAGACCATGCCCGAGGACACGCTGCTGATTATGGCCAAGCGCGAGGGCCGCTATATTGCGGGCGCGCTGAACTTCATTGGTGGGGATACGCTGTATGGTCGCAATTGGGGATGTTTGGAAGACCATCCGTTTTTGCATTTCGAGGTTTGCTATTACCAAGCCATCGACTTTGCCATTGCGCGCGGCCTGGCCCGCGTTGAGGCAGGCGCGCAAGGCACCCACAAGCTGGCACGCGGCTATGCGCCCCATCGCACCTATTCGAGCCATTACATTACCCATGAGGGCTTGCGACAGGCGGTGGGCGATTATCTTGAAACCGAGCGCCAATATGTAGACAATGATATGAAGGCGCTGAGCCAACATACGCCATTTAAAAAAGCCGACCCGACAGGAGAGACAGATGATTAATCTTACCGATGCTTATGACGAGCAGAATATTTTTGCCAAAATCCTGCGCGGCGAGCTGCCAAGCCACAAGCTGTATGAAGATGACGCGACGCTGGCTTTTATGGATATCATGCCGCAAGTGGCGGGCCATGCTTTGGTTATTCCCAAACAGCGCGCCGTCACGTTTCTCGATTTAACCGCCGAGGCGGCTGCCAGCGTTATGGCCACGGCAAAAATTCTCGCGCCGGCCATTATCAAAGCGGTCGATGCGCCAGGCTTTATGATGGCGCAATTAAATTCATCGCATGCCGGCCAAACCGTGCCGCATTATCACATGCATATTCTGCCGCGCCACGAAGGGCTGGATTTAAAGTTTCACGCTCGTGACCCCGAAGACATGGATGTCTTAGCGGCTTTGGCAAAGAAAATTCGTGCCGAGCTTTAAGCCCGTCTAGTTAACTTTCTCGCTCGGCTTTTTCGACTTTTTGCTCGGCTTATCGTCGGCATAGGTGAACGAAAGCTTGCCAGTTTTATCGAGGTCTACCGTCACCAAACCACCGCTTTTGAGTTTGCCAAACAGCAGCTCATCGGCCAGGGGTTTCTTGATGTTTTCCTGAATGATACGCGCCATGGGTCGCGCGCCCATTTGCAGGTCATAGCCCTCATCAACCAACCAAGTCATCGCTTTGCGCGTGACATCGATAATCACATTGCGGTCAGATAATTGCATTTCCAATTCAAGAATAAATTTCTCGACCACACGCACCACCACTTCGGATGGCAGATTATTAAACGGCACCACCGCATCTAGGCGGTTGCGGAACTCTGGCGTGAACATGCGATTGATGGCTTCGCTGTCTTCGCCTTCGCGCTTCACGCGGCCAAAGCCAATCGGCTCTTTCGCCATATCCGAGGCGCCTGCATTGGTGGTCATAATGAGCACCACGTTTCTGAAGTCGACTTTACGGCCATTGGCATCTGTTAAGCTGCCGTGATCCATCACCTGCAACAACACGTTGAATAGGTCGGGATGCGCCTTCTCAATTTCGTCGAGCAGCAACACGCAATGCGGGTTTTGGTCGACGCCATCGGTTAGCAATCCGCCTTGGTCATAGCCAACATATCCGGGGGGCGCACCAAGCAGGCGCGACACGGTATGGCGTTCCATATATTCCGACATATCAAAGCGCAGTAATTCGACCCCCAAAGCCGAGGCCAATTGGCGCGCGACTTCGGTTTTGCCGACGCCCGTGGGGCCGGAAAACAAATAGCTGCCAATGGGTTTTTCGGGTTCGCGCAAGCCAGCCCGAGACAATTTGATGGAGGCAGCCAGAGCGCCAATCGCATCGTCTTGGCCAAACACCACGCGCTTCAGCGTCACATCGAGCCCTTTGAGTTTCTCGGTGTCGTCTTTGGAAACTGTTTTTGGCGGTATCCGTGCCATGGTCGCGATGGTCGCTTCAATGTCTTTCACGCTGATGGTTTTTTTGCGTTTCGAGGCCGCCAATAACATTTGCGCTGCGCCCACTTCGTCAATCACATCGATGGCTTTATCGGGCAACTTACGGTCGGCCATATAGCGCGACGAAAGTTCGACCGCGGCCTTAATGGCATCATTGGTGTAGCGCACGTCATGGAACTCTTCGTAATAGGGCTTCAGACCTTGCAGAATTTTAATCGTGTCGGGCACGCTTGGCTCGATGACATCAATCTTTTGGAAGCGCCGCGCCAAGGCACGATCTTTTTCAAAATGCTGACGGAACTCTTTATAGGTCGTCGACCCCATGCACCGGAGACTGCCGCCCTGCAGGGCAGGCTTGAGCAGATTGGACGCATCCATCGCGCCACCTGAGGTCGCGCCAGCGCCGATGATGGTATGAATTTCGTCAATAAAAAGAACAGCTTCTGGCTTATCTTCAAGTTCTGACATGATTTGCTTCAAGCGTTCCTCGAAGTCCCCGCGATAGCGCGTGCCCGCCAACAACACGCCCATATCGAGCGAGTAAATCACATTGTCTTGCAAAACATCGGGCACATCGCCTTCGATGATTTTACGGGCCAGACCTTCGGCAATGGCGGTTTTGCCAACGCCTGGATCGCCCACCAGCAGCGGATTGTTTTTGCTGCGGCGACATAGGATTTGAATGGCGCGCGAGACTTCTTTGCTACGCCCGATCAGCGGGTCGACTTTGCCGTCGCGCGCTTTCTCGTTCAAATTGATGCAATAGGCGGCCAGCGCTTCGCCATCGGCTACGCCTGTGCCTTCGTCTTCCATCGCATCCATGCCTTCCACCGGGCGGCTCTCGCCTTTGCCCGGGGTTTTGGCGACGCCATGGGAGATGAAATTGACCGCGTCATAGCGGGTCATTTCTTGCTCTTGCAGGAAGTACGCGGCGTGGCTTTCGCGTTCGGCAAACATCGCGACCAACACATTGGCGCCCGTCACTTCATCGCGGCCCGAGCTCTGCACATGAATAACCGCGCGCTGAATAACCCGCTGAAAGCCAGCCGTGGGCTTGCAGTCTTCGTCGTCTTCGATGACCAAGCCCGTGAGCTCGGTATCAATGTAATGAATAAGGTTTTCGCGCAAAAGTTCCACGTTCACCCCGCAGGCTTCCATAACGGCGAGCCCGTCGGGGTCTTCGGTTAGCGCCAATAGCAAATGCTCGAGCGTCGCATATTCATGCGATCGATCGTTGGCCAACACCAAAGCGCGGTGTAATCCCTGTTCTAAGTCTTTTGAAAATGCCGGCACGCCGCGCTCCTGTAAGTCTAATCTTTTTCCATTGTGCATTGCAGCGGATGACCGTGCTGCCGTGCCATATCCATAACTTGAGTTACTTTCGTCTCCGCAACTTCATAGGTAAACACGCCGCAAATCCCGACCCCACTTTGGTGCACATGCAGCATCACTTTGGTTGCATCTTCGGCACTCTTTGAAAAAAACCGCTGCAGGACATAAATCACGAATTCCATCGGCGTATAATCATCGTTCAACAAAAGGACTTTATACATCGATGGCTTTTGGGTTTTCGTGCGCGTCAGCGTGACGGTACCGCTGTCACCATCGCGCCCGCCTTGGTCTTCATCGCCTTTGGAAAGGGTTACCTGCGGCGTTGAACTCGATAAATCGATCTGTTTTTTTTCTTCAATCATGTCTGTTTGCATCATGTGCTAATTTTACCTCTGCATCGGTCTTTTCATCAAGCAAAACCCATGCACTTCTTATATGAGATAGGGTGCTTCATTCCCAACACAAGGGCAACTTGCTATTATGTTGGCTTGAGGAGTGATTCCGTGCGTTGTAGCTTTCTGAAGATATGTATTGTAACCCTATGTTTTTCATGGGCTTTTTCTTCTGTGGCCATCGCTGCCCCGTTTTCTTCTATTGTGATAGACGCGACAAGCGGGCGCACATTGCAGCAATACCGCGCTTCGCAGAGCCGATATCCGGCCAGTCTGACCAAACTTATGAGCTTGTATATTATGTTTGAGGAGATAGAGGCCGGACACTTAACCCCCAAAACACCAATATATATTTCGCGCCAAGCGGCGCGCCAGCCGGCCAGTCGGCTGGGGCTACCGTTTGGAAAAACCATTCCGGCGGAAATTGCGATGAAGGCGCTTTTGGTGAAGTCTGCCAATGATGTCGCCACCGCCATCGCGGAACACATCTCAGGCTCAGAAGCTAAATTTGCCCGCCGTATGACAAAAAAAGCGCGCGAGCTTGGCCTCTATGACACGAATTTCACCAATGCCTCTGGCCTTTATCATTGGCGCCAACAAAGCAGCGCCCGCGACATGGCTAAATTAGCGCAAGCTTTGCTGACCCGCTTTCCCCAATTTGAAAGCCTATGGCAGACCACAAGTTTTACCTTTGAGGAAAAACAATACCGCAGCCACAATCGCGTATTGCGGCGCCTCTCGGGGGCGATGGGTATGAAGACCGGCTATATTCGCGCCTCTGGCTATAATATCGCCACCGCCGTGCAGCGCGATAACAAGCGAATTATCCTTGTTATTATGGGCGGCACCTCGGCCGCATCGCGTGACCGACATGCCATATCGCTGGCCGACCGAAGCTTGGGGCGCGCGCAAACCTTTGTGGCCAAAACAAAAACCAATTCAGCCAAGCTGCGCCAAGCTGCCCTATGGCTGGACACCCCGGCGCAAGAGCTAGCCAAACCGACACGAGGGCTTGTGCTGGCGGATATGCCGCGCGATTGGAAAATTCAAGTGGGGGCTTTTTCAGCTTCTGTGCATGCCGATAGCCAGTTGCAACGCATTCGCCGCGTTTTGGGGGCCAAATTAGACGACTCAGAGGGGCTCACCGAACAAATAGAGCGCAATGGCAAGCCTATGTACCGCGCGCGTTTCGCTAATCTATCCGAACCCCAAGCGTTTCATCTGTGCCGCAGCTTGCTGAAAGTCACCCCAAGCTGCTTGCCGATTGCCCCTTAAGTATCGAGCAAAACACTGCGCGCTTCGTTTAACCGCGCCGCCAGCCAATCGGTGCCGCCTTGGTCGGGGTGGTTTTTGACAATCAAGATTTTATAAGCCGCTTCAATATCACCATTCGAGGCCCCCGCCTCCAATCCCAAAATCTCCAGAGCTTGCGCCCTGTCCATCGCTTGGTTGGTGGCGGCAGGCTTTCCTTGGCCGCCCGAATTGGCCCGAATTTGGCGCGCCAGCAAATAAGCTCGCATTCCCCAAAGCGCCAAAGCGCCCGCAGGTGCCGCCAGCGCAAAGCGCCCCGACACCACAAATAGCACCAGGGCTGTGGCGGCAAGGATAAATAAAATAGCCAAAGCCGATAGTTTCATGGCGCGGCGCGACAGGTTTGCGAGCCCGCGCGACACAAGCAAAAGCGTTAAAACCGCTAGGCCTCCGAGCAGCAAATAGCCCATCAGGCATCCCCCCCGCCGAACAAGCCAGGAAGGTTTAAGGCGCTAAGCAAGGCTTTTACCTCGGCGCGCGCAGCGACGTGGCTCATCGTTAAACTGGCGTTGGCTTCTTCCGAGGTAAGGTCAAGCAGGGTAAGACCGGCGGGAAACATTTCGCGAAACACCACACGCTCGGACAGGCCTTCGATTTGACGAAACGCCAAACGGCTGGCCAAAGCATCGAGTGTGGTCTCGACGCGCTTGCGGTTTTTCGCATGAATATGACTGGTACGATTGCGCAAAACCACCCAATCAATCGCCGCGCCATTGGCTTGAACGCGGGCTTGCCGACACGACCAGACCATCTCCGCATAAATGCTGGGGCCAGCCACCTCGAGCGTATTGGGGTCGAGCGTCGCTAAAAGATCGACATCGACGAAGCTCTCATTCATCGGCGTGATCAGCGTATCGGCCGAGGCATGGCCCAAGCGCGATAAATAGCTATCGGAGCCTGGGCAATCGATCACCACGAAATCATGGTTGGCGCGCAAATGACCCAGCGCCCGGACAAAGCTGTCGCTTTCTTCTTGCTGGCGGACATCGAGACGATTATCGGTTCCGGCCTCTAGGGCGATATGTTCTGGCATTTGCATATCGCGCCGCCCGACCCACATTTGCCGATTGGCCATATAACGGCTGAACGACCTTTGTCGCACATCCAAATCTAGCGTGCCGACGGATTTTCCGGCCTCCAGCAAAGCTGCCACTACATGCATGGCGACCGTGGTTTTTCCGGCCCCGCCCTTTTCATTGCCCAAAACAATCACATGCGGCGCGACATTTGGCGCCGAGGGGGCTATGCTTGAGCTCTGATTTATCGAGTCTGACAAAAGTTTTCCTTCATTTTGGATTCATTTGAGTATAAACCCGATTCCGAAAACTGGCTGCAAGTTCCGATGCGCGCTTTCGTATCGGCTTGGTCATAAATTTTAGCTTTGAGGCTGCAAATATGCCGTTAACTGGCAAAAAAATATTAATCACCGGCGCCAATGGCGGATTGGGTCGCGCCATTGCCGCCCTTGCCCATGCCCAAGGCGCTAGCCTTGCGCTATGCGAGCGCACGCCCGAATTGGCCCAAGCCGCCAAAGACGCCCTGCTGGCAGACACCGCGCCCGAGGCCGCAAAAAATGTGCATATCGCGTATGCCGATTTGCGCGATAGCGAGGCCGTGGCCGCTATGGTCGCCCACTCTATCGACGCTTTAGCTGGTCTCGATGGCGTCGTCAATAATGCCGCCACACTGGCCGAGGATGACACAGGCCCCGTTGAGACGCCGCTAGACAGCTGGCAGTCGACCCTCGATGTCAATTTAACAGGCGCCTTTTTGGTTTACAAAAATGCCTTGCCGCATCTCATCGAGCAGCAAAGTGGTTCGCTGGTCACCCTCAGCTCGGTCGTTGCCCATAGCGCTTCGGCCACAGCACAAATAGCCTATACCACCAGCAAGGGCGCGTTAGAGGCGATGACCCGCGAGATTGCCATCGCCCATGCGCGCGATAATATTCGGGCCAATTGCGTGGCTCCCGGCCCGGTGCTGACCGAGCGTACGGCGCGCTATTTTGATACGGCCGAAAAATGGGCCACACGGCGCCAGCATATTCCGATGGGTCGTCTTGGCCGGCCCGAAGAAATTGCCGCCAGCGTGTGCTTTTTATTATCCGATGGCGCGGGCTGGCAAACAGGCAGCATTATGCGCGTCGATGGCGGAATTTCCGCCGCCTATGTCGTCGATGACAGCAACGGCAGTGACACGCCATGAGCCAAAACACCGTCGAGATTACCAGCCCTATTGATGGCTCCATTTATGCGACCCGCGCGCTCAGCACGACGAGCCAGGTCGATAGCGGCTTGAACCAAGCCACCGCAGCGCAAGCGCTTTGGCAAGATACGCCGCTCGAGGCCCGCGCTGACTTTGTTTTGCGCGCGCTCGACATCATCGATTCGCAACGCAGGGAGATTGCTTTGGAGCTGGCGTGGCAAATGGGTCGCCCCGTGCGCTATGGCGATGGCGAGGTAAACGGATTTTTGCAACGCGGCCGCCATATGGTGTCGATTGCCAAAAGCGCTTTGCAGCCGATTTACCCCGACCCACAAGACGGCTTCGAACGCTATATCGAACGCCGCCCATTGGGTGTGGTGCTGGTGGTTGCGGCTTGGAATTACCCTTATCTCATCGCCGTTAATTCCATCGTGCCAGCCCTGATGGCGGGCAATTGCGTGGTGCTGAAACATTCGGGCCAAACGCTATTGAGCGGCGAGCGCATGGCGGCCGCGTTTCAAACGGCCGCTCGCGATATCGGCCTGCCGCAAACTTTGCAAGACGGCTTGCTGACGTGCCTGCATCTCGACCATGGCGCCACGGCCAAAGCGGTTGGGGATGCCCGCATTGCTCATGTTAATTTCACCGGATCCGTATCGGGTGGCCATGCCATCGTCGCGGCGGCCAAAGACAGATTTATCGGTCTGGGCCTCGAGCTGGGCGGCAAAGACCCAGCCTATGTGCGCAAGGATGCCGACCTTGACGCCACCGCCGAGGCTTTGGTCGATGGCAGTTTTTTCAACAGCGGCCAATCGTGCTGCGGCATCGAGCGGATTTATGTCGAAGCTAGCGTGCATGACGCGCTGGTCGAGCGCATGTGCGCCCTGACCAAAGACTATGTGTTGGGCTCGCCGCTAGACGAAGCCACCACGCTGGGGCCCATGGTGCGCCGGCAAGCCGCCGATATGGTACGCCAACAAATAGCGGACGCCGTATCGCAAGGCGCGAAAGCTTGGCTTGAGGAAAGCGGTTTCGTTGCCAGCCAAAACGGCACGCCCTACCTCGCCCCGCAAATTTTGACCCAGGTCACCCATGATATGGAGATTATGCGCGAGGAAAGTTTTGGCCCCGTGGTGGGCATTATGGCGGTGGCAGATGACGCCGAAGCCATCGCGAAAATGAACGATAGCGTTTATGGGCTGACCGCCAGCGTTTGGACAAAAGATACAAAAGCCGCCAAAGCCATTGGCGCGCAAGTGCGAACCGGCACGTTTTTCATGAACCGCTGCGACTATCTTGACCCCGGTCTGGCGTGGACAGGCATTGGCGACACCGGTCGCGGCGCCAGCCTATCGCAAATTGGCTACGAGCAGCTAACGCGCCCGATGAGCTTTCATCTCAAAACAGGAGCCTGATATGTCGAGCCTTGGCATCTATCGCTGCATCGACGATATGCGCGCGCAAGTAGCCGCATGGAAAGCCGAGGGTTTGCGTGTGGGGCTGGTGCCGACGATGGGCGCTTTGCACGCCGGCCACTTGTCCTTGGTCGAGGCGATTTCGCAAAACGTCGATAAAGTGATTGTGTCTATTTTCGTGAACCCCGCGCAATTCGCCGCGCATGAAGACCTCTCGACCTACCCGCGCCAAGAGGCGGCTGATTTGGCCGCGCTTGAGACCACCCAAACAGACGCCGTATTCGCCCCCACCGCACAAGAAATGTATCCAGACGGCTTTGCCACGGCCATTGCCATGGACGGGCCCGCGCTGGGATTGGAAAGCGAAGAACGCCCGCATTTCTTTGGCGGCGTGGCTTTGATTGTTTTGAAATTACTCACCCAGACTCAAACAGATGTCGCAATTTTTGGCGAGAAAGATTACCAGCAATTGATGGTCATCCGCCGCATGGTGGCCGACCTCAATCTGCCCGTCGAAATTATGGCGGGAGAAATTATGCGCGAAGCCGATGGTTTGGCCATGTCCTCTCGCAATGTCTATTTGAACGCCGAGCAAAGAAAAATCGCCGCTCAGCTCCATGTTATATTAGGCCAATTGGCCAACCACCCAGCTGGTGCCGACATAATCAAAGCAGAAGCCGAAGCCAAACAGGCTTTGCTGGAAGCTGGGTTTACCAAAGTAGATTACGCCTGCATTCGCGATGCGGAGACGCTTGGCGTGCCAAATGCCAACACACGAGCGCGCCGCGCTTTGATTGTCGCGCGCTTGGGCGACACCCGCTTGCTCGACAATAGGCCCGCGAGTTAAAAACCGCTGTTTAAAGCAGCCCCATATCGGTCAGCTCTTGGCGCAAGCCTTCGGGCATATCTTCATCGACTTCCATATTATTGGGCGCATCGATGGGCGCATCTTCTTTGGTCAAATAACGCCAGCCCTGAAACGGTCGGCGCGCTTGTAGGCGCGTCGGCACCAGCTCTGGGTCGAGATGCAAATGGCAGCGACGAATGCCTTGGTCGTCGACGAATTCTTCAATATCGATAATTTGTTGCCGCACCCGGATTTGGCGTTTGATCACCCAATATAGTGAGCCGCCTTCCAGCAAATCTCCCTGCCGTTTGGGCACCATGCGCGTAGTATGAAACACTTTGCCATAGGTCGCTTGCAGGCGGTCTTGCCAGTTTACCAAATCGCTGATGTCGTCAGCGCCCACACATAATTTTACCAGGTTTACGCTCATCTGACTTACGGGGTGAAAATCGACACGCGGTCGGATGCGGTAAACAGGGCATAAAAACCGCCACCAACCGCCCCACCAATCAGGATGAATTTATCGTCGGAAGCATAATAGGCCATACGGTGACGGCCACCGCCTGGCATAGGCGCTTGGCGTTGCCAACGTTGGCCCACGAGACGATTATGGCTATCCAGCACTTTGCCTTTGGCGGGACTAAAGCCGCCGGCGAAATGCAAACCATCGCGAACCACGCCCAAAGCGCCGCCGATGACGGCAATGGGCAAATCTGGCAAACTGCGCCATTGGCCTGTTTTCAAATGAAACGCTTGCACCCCTTTGACCGGACGCCCCGAGGCGCTTTTGCCGCCGGCAAGTATCACTTCATCGCCAAGCCGCGCGAAAGCCGCATTGGAGACGGGTATCGGCATTGGGTTTTTCCAACTCGACCATTTACCGGTGCCGAGATTATAACTTTGCACGCGGCCTGCATCTTTGCCGATGCCGCCGAGCAGGAAGACGCGATCTCTATCAAACACACTGATATGGTCGGCGCGCGAGCTTGGCAAATTACCCAGCTTCAACCAAACCGCTGTGTCGGGCGCATACATCCATAAATCAGCACTCAGGCGCGCGGTTTTATTTTCGCGACCGCCAGAGACAATCACCCGCCCCGTGCCCGAGGCAATGGCGAAATGCGATAGTCCTACGGGCAGCGGCGTTAACGGACGCCAGCCATCGCCGCGGATATCATATTGCTCGAAGAAACTGCGAAGCCCCTGCCCTAGTTTGCCGCTCATGATGAAAAGTTTGCCATCCATCTCGGTAGCCACCGCATTGGGCACGGCCGTGGGCAAAGACGTGCCTTCGCGCCAACCCGCTTGCGCCGAAACCAGCGTGGCGAGCGATAGCGAAACCAGCGCCAAACCTATGGTGAAAAAACTTCGTATCATCTTCTTATCCCAAACAACTTATGCGCTGAAAGCAAGCCAGCAATAGAAACACTAGCCTAAAATAAAATTAAAGTGGCAAACCCTAAAAATACGAGAAAGCCAATAACATCGGTAACCGTGGTGACAAATACACTCGACGCCACCGCCGGATCAATGCCGGCGCGGTCGAGCCCCAAAGGAATTAAAATACCCGCCAAGGCCGCGACCACAAGATTGACCACCATAGCCGCTGCCAGGACACCGCCCAATAAAATATCGTCGAACCAATAGGCACCCAAACTGCCAGCGATCACCGCAAAAACCACGCCATTCAAAATTCCAACGCCAAATTCGCGCCATACCACGCGCGCGATATTGACCGGCATCAGTTCCTGCGTCGCCAGCCCGCGCACCGTGATGGTTAGCGTTTGCGTGCCCGCGTTGCCGCCCATAGAGGCCACAATCGGCATCAGCACCGCCAAGGCCACCATGCGCTCGATAGAGGCGTCAAACAGGCCAATGACCAAAGAGGCGGCCACGGCAGTCATAAGGTTTAAAAACAGCCAAGAGACGCGCCCGCGCGCCGTTTCCAACACGCTATCGGTCACCGTTTCATCGCCAACGCCACCGAGGCGCAAAATATCTTCCCCCGCTTCATCGGCAATCACTTCAAACACATCATCGGCGGTGATGACGCCAATTAAGCGTTGATCTTCATCGACCACCGGCGCGCTGACCAAATTATAACGCTCAAACAGGCGCGCCACTTCTTCGCGGTCGGTATCGCAAGCGATGATGGTGAAATCATCATGCAACAAAGCCTCCACCACACTGGGGCGTTGCGAGCGCAAGAGTTCGGATAAATGCACCACCCCAATCGGCGTATGCGTGGGGTCTGTGACATAGAGTTCGAGAAATTCATCGGGCAGGTCTTTGGCTTCGCGCAAATGGTCGATGGTATGCCCCACCGTCCAAAATGGCGGCACGGCCACAAATTCGGTTTGCATCAAACGGCCCGCACTGTCCTCTGGAAAATCGAGCGAGCGCTGCAATAACAAGCGATCCGATGCGGGAATGCGTTGTAAAACCTCGTCTCGGTCGGCCGCATCCATATCTTCCAAAACGAAAACCGCATCATCGCTGTCGAGCTGCTGAACCGTGGCCGCCAGCGTGTCGCTATCGACGGCCTCGAGGGCGGCATCGCGGATGTTATCGTCAAATTCGGCAAACACTTCTGGTGCCAAATCAGTGCCCATTAACTCAATCAGCGAGCGCCGCAAATCTGGCTGCAAAAGGGTAATCAGTTCCGCAATATCGGCTTCATGGCGGTCATCCAACGCCGCCAAAAGCCCCGCGCGATCTTGCGCCAAGACGAGCTGGCGAACCGCTTCAAAGCGCTCGCTGGTTAACTCATCAGAGCCAAGGTAGTCGCCTTCATGCGGCGTATCGGCTGCGCTATCGCTCACTGGTTTGCCTTTCACGTGCGGCGGTTGAGGGGGGCTGGTGATTTTGGCCTCTTCGCTATATGAAGCAAAATGGCGAATGACGCAGCAAAATTATCGCCTTAACATAATAGTGCCGAATGATTCGGCCAATTGGAGGAGATTGATTATGCTTGAGATTCTATTTGCTACTTTGGTGTTATATGTTGTTGGCCTGATGTTGCCGTCGCTTATCGGGATACTTCGAAAAGAATTGAACTTAGATTTTTTGGTTGGTCCACGCGATGTGCAACCAGAGGTTTCCCTGGCTGTGCTGCGTATCCGGCGCGCCAGCACTAACTTGCAAGAGAGCTTGTTGATTTTCGTACCGCTCTCTTTACTGGCCATTGGCAGCAATGCCGCCGTTGCCGAAACCGCAGCGATTTGGCTCGGCCTGCGCGTGGCTTATCTGATTACCTATGCGATGGGCTTGCGTCATGTGCGCACGATTATCTGGACCATTTCTATGGTGCATCTGTATTTGATGGGCGCAGCCCTCATCTAACTTACCAGTCGAATTCATCCATATGTTCGGAGAAAAATTCTTCTTCGTCATAAAACCAAGACACGTCTAAGGCTGGATTTGGTTTCGGTGGTTTTCGAAAAAACAACACAGTATCGTCGGTCGATTTTTCGGCCGGCGATTTTTTCTTTGGGTCTTGGGGTTTCTTCGTATCGTCTTTCGTCATAATGCTCAGCTCTGTTTCTCGCGAATGCGGGTTTGTAAATCTGCCTGCACTTGCGCGGTGAGCGGAAAGCGGACGGCAAGGACAATCGCGCCGATGAAAAACACCGCTGGCACAATTGCGTAAAGCACCCGCAAGGTCATCAAATCTTCGAACGCATTTTCCGCCAATAATTTGGCATTAAAAGCCGTCAGAGAGAGCGCGCTTATGGCCAAAAACGTGCCGGTCGCCGTCGATATTTTGGCCGTCATGCTGGCAAAGGCAATATAAGAGCCTGCGCGTGCTTTGCCCGTTTCAGCCGTTTCCACATCCACAACATCAGCCAGAATGGCCAGCGGCAGAAATTGCAAGCCGCCAAAACACGCGCCCTTGGCAATGAAAAACCCAACGAACATCCAATAGTCATCGGCTGTGAAGGCCATATTGATGGCCGAAATAATGGCTACGGTGATGAGGCAAATGGAGAACGCAATGTGCTTGCCAAGTTTCCTGCCAAGCCAAAGCCAAACTGGAACCGCTGCAAGCCCCGCAATAAAATAAACAAAATAAAGCGTGCCAACACTGCTCGCTTGAATGACCGATTTCATGAAGAAAAGCGATAGCGCGTTGCGAAAAGCCTCCGCTAGGGTGACGATTAAAATCATCCCGACAACAATGCGCATCGGCTTATTGCGCCATACCCGCACCAGGCCCGACACGAAGGACATTTGGTTTTGGCCTGGCTTTTTCCCTCTGGCGCTCGGCGCATCCTCATCGGCGGGCACTTCGCGCACAAAGAAAATAAGAGCCAGTGCCGCAAGCGGTGCCGCCACGCAAATCGCGATGGCCATGCCGCGCATAATCGAGGCGGTGCTGCCATCGCCATATTGCTCGACCAAAAACGGAATAAATGCCGCGCCCAAAAGCCCCAGCAGAGTGAATTGCTCGCGCCATGCAGTTACCCGGGAGCGCTGATAATAATCCGGCGACAACTCCGCCCCCCAAGCCCCATATGGCAAGCCCACCAAAGTGGTGCCAATATACATGCCGGCAATACAGATGAGCAGATAGGTGGCATCTGCGCCCACAAGAGGCACAAACAGCATCCAGATAGAGCCACATAAGACCGGAACCCCTAAAACAATAAATGGTAGGCGGCGCCCAAAGCGGGTGCGGGCTCGGTCTGACAGTGTGCCGACAAGCGGGTCGGTTACCACATCCGTCAATTTCGCCAGTAGCAACATGGTCGCGACCGCGGCGAGCGATATGCCAATTTCACTGGCATAAAACACCGGCAACCAAATGGCGATTGGATAGCCAACCAGGGCCAGAGGTGCGCCCATGAGACCATACATGCTAAGGGTGGTTTTACTTAAAGGCGTCGACATGGGGCTTCCTCGAATACAAATTACAGGCAAAGTATGTCAGGCAGTTGCCGCAACGACAACCAAGAAAGGCAGCAACACGAAACGCCCTATTTTTTCTTTATCCTTAGACCTTGGCGAACAATAAGCTACCCTTTCCCAGAGTTGTTTGGGAGCCTTGGGCTTCGGTTTTGTATTTTTGGGAGGTATTATGTCTTTGCTTGTTATTGGGGCATCCGTTTTTATTATTATTTCTTTGGCTTTGGCCTGGCTTGGCACCGCCATTCGCATCATGCGCATTGAGGCCTTGCAGCGCCTGTTTCCATCTAGCGATCACATTATTAAATCGCATATCGATTTTCTATTGATGGCTTTGCTAATAATCGCTTTCTACCTGCTCGGCATGCAGCTCGATGTGGTTTATCCTGATTGGGCTATCTGGGCGATGCTCATCGGCGGGTTCACCAATCCGTTCACCTTCATCATCGTCGCCATGTCGCCGCCTGACGCGTTTCAGCCGGGGCCGATTTTTGGCATTGGCGCGATGGCAAGTTTCATCGTCACCACAGTTGGTTTTGTAACCGCTGCTATTATGATTTTGTGATACGAGAAACGATTTTTTAAGCGAGGATAAAGCGAGGCTGGTGCGGCCGAGAAGACTCGAACTTCCACGGGTGTTACCCCACAGCGACC